>SLAV01000352.1 GCA_007126655.1 Haloferula sp.
CCATGCTCGTCACCGGCGGCCCGCCCGCCGTCCCCCTCATCGCGCCCCTCGTCGCCGAAGAGCCCGACGTCAACGTCATCCACGGCATCCTCCGCCGCCTCCGCGACGTCCCCGGCGAGGACTCCAAGGAACTCGTCGCCTCCTTCCTCGACCACCCCGACGAGGACCTCATCATCTCCGCCATCCAGTCCAGCCTCACCCTCACCGGCGACCAGCGCGAACTCTCCTTCGGCAGCTCCACCCGCGGCACCACCCCCAGCCCCGCCGACGACCACGTCATCCGCCACCTCGACGACCCGCGCTGGCGCGTCCGCGCCGCCGCCCTCGACTTCATCTCGAAGCGCAACCTCACCCGCGCCACCGAAAAATGCATCGCCATGCTCGAGGACGACGACGACTTCGTCCGCTTCGCCGCCATCGACACCATCGGCTCGCTCGGAGCCAGGGAAGCCCTCCCCCGGCTCCGCGAACTCTTCCTTGCCGACCACTCGCTCGCCGGCCCCGTCTTCGAGGGCTACGCGAAACTCAACGAAACGCCCGACGCCGAAATCCTCACCGCCCTGGACCAGGCCCCCGCCGAAGCCCGCCTCGCCGCCCTCCGGGCCGCCGCCTCATCCTCCACCCTCGCCCCGCTCCTCCTCCGCTACGCCGTCGATGACGATCTCGACGTCGCCAGCGCCGCCCTCCGCGCCATCGCCGGCAACACCCGCAGCCTCGAAAACGACGCCCACCTCTCCGTCCTCGTCGCCGCCCTCCGCACGGAGGAACCCGCGAAATCCGCCGCCGTCCTCGAACACCTCAGCATGCCCCGCGCCGAGGCCATCGACCCCCGCCTTCTCGAAATCGCCGGCGACATCCTCGCCCCGCTCGAACCCACCGCCCTCGACGACCTCTACCAGGCGTTCCAGGAACCCGGAAGCGACCTCCCCGCCGCCCCCGCCGACGGGCCGGACCTGCCCGAGATCCCCGAAGCCCGCGCCGCCCTGCTCGAGGAACTCATCCGCCGCACCACCCCGGAGTCCCCGCCCGGCGACCGCTTCCGCGCCGCCCTCAACCTCGCTAGGGCCGGCCACCCCCACGGCTTCGCCGTCCTCGAGCGGGACATGCCCGATTACTCCACCGCCGACCAATCCGCCATCGCCGAGGCCCTTCACAACCCGTCCTCCGCGGATGCCGTGCCCGTCCTCACCGCACTCCTCCGCTCCCCTGTCTCCGAAGTCCGCGCCATCGCCGCCCGCACCTCCCTCTCCAATACCGACGCCCCCGCCTTCGTCACCCTCCTCCTCGACGAAGTCACCCGCCCGGACGCCGCCCTCCAGGCCCACGAGGCCTACGACTACTCATTCGAGTCCGTCGTCCGCTCCCCCTCCACCCGCAACCTCGTCGCCCGCTGGGCCGTCGATGTCCTCAACGAACCGTCACACCCCGCCCCCGTCCACATCCTCGCCACCATCGGCCTGCGCGGCTCGCCCGGCCGCGCCGCCACCGACGCCCTCCGCGCCCGCCTCGACTCGCCCGACCCGCTCGTCCGCCGCGCCGTCATCCACAGCCTTCTCGATTCACAACCCGCCCTCCTCAACGAACTCGCCGAATCCATCGCCGGCGACGAACACGCCGCCGTCCGCCTCATCCTCCCCACCGTCCTCAACCTCGGCGACGCCGGCTGGCAGCACCAGTTCTCCGATCTCCACCACGCCAACGACAGCCGCTGGAGCCGCGACCGCCGCACCCCGCGCCTCACCGCGGAACACCGCGAAACCCTGCGCTCCATGCTCGCCAGCGACCCCTCGCCGCGCGTCCGCTTCGAGGCCGGCTTCACCCTCCTCGGCCAGAATGCCGACCTTAATGTCGATGCCCTCGCCGCCGCCGTCCCCGAGGTGGACGAGGATGCCGCCGCCCGCCGCCGCATCGCCTCGTGGCTCGCGGAAAACGCCGCCCGCGCCACCCCCGGCCTACGCCCGCTCCTGGCCGTCATCGATCCCGGCGACATCCCGTCGCCCGTCATGCTCACCCTCCAGGACCGCATCCAACCCGCCGGAGACGGCGGCTTCGCCACCTTCGCCTCCCTCGCCGCAACCGCCGCCAAACCCTCCGAAAGCGGCACCCTCCTCGAACCCGGGGAGGAACCCGCCGAACCCGCCGAACGCGAATCCATCGTCCTTGTCTATTTCTACCAACCAGGCTGCCCCGAGTGCGTCCGCGCCAAACAACACATCGACACCGTCGCCCCCGATTTCCCGCTCCTCAAAGTCCGCGAGCACAACATCCTCGACACCGGCGGCATCGTCCTCAACCAGGTCCTCAGCTCCCGCTTCTCCGTACCCTCCGCCCAACACGGCGTCACCCCGTCCGTCTTCACCCAGCACGGCTTCATCATCCGCGGCGGCATCAACCCACGCTCCATCGCCCGCCTCCTCGACGCCACCGAGCGCCTCCCGCAGGACGACTCGTGGCTCGAAACCGGCGAGGAGGAGGAGCGCGAGGCCGCCGAGACCATCGACCGCCGATACGCCGCCTTCACCCTCCCCATCGTCATCGGCGCCGGCCTGCTCGACGGCATCAACCCCTGCGCCTTCGCCACCATCATCTTCTTCCTCTCCTACCTCCAGATCGCCCGCCGCACCCCGCGCGAGATGCTCATGGTCGGCGCCGCATTCATCACCGCCATCTTCCTCGCCTACCTCGCCGCCGGCCTCGTCCTCTACCAGTTCCTCGCCACCATCAGCGACCGCTTCGCCGGCATCCAGTTCTGGATGAACCTCACCTTCGCATCCCTCGCCCTCGTCGCCGCCTGGCTCTCCCTGCGCGACGCCCTCCGTGCCCGCGCCGGCAACCTCGGCGACATGACGCTCCAGCTCCCCGCCTTCCTCAAGGACCGCATCCGCGGCACCATCCGCAAGACCACCCGCTCGCACCACTTCGTCATCGCCGCCTTCTTCGCCGGCATCGTCATCTCCCTCCTCGAACTCGCCTGCACCGGCCAGGTTTACGCCCCCATCATCTATCAGATCCAGCGCGGCAACCTCAACGCCTTCACCTGGCTCGTCATCTACAACCTCGCCTTCATCGCCCCGCTCATCGCCATCTTCCTCCTCGCCTACGGCGGCCTCCGCAGCGAGACCCTCGTCTCCTTCCAGAAAAAGCACACCTTCTCCGTCAAGCTCGCCCTCGCCATCCTCTTCGTCCTCCTCGCCGCCTTCATCCTCATCTCCCCCCGCCTCATCGGCTGATTCCGCACCGGCCGTCACGCGCCAACCGCCCCACATCACCACGCCCGCGAACGGACGCGGAGCGCCCGCATGCCCGCGACCACACCGCGGGAAACGAATGATCGGGAAACATCTCACCCATCGCCACATCCGCAATCCATGATGAACGGGTATTCCACCTCGATCGTGTGAATTTCCCCGTCACAATCCACAGCTTCGGTCGCCGTCTGTGCGACAGGCTCCATGGTTGGCTTCGGCATTCCCGATTCAGAGGCAAGCCGATAAAACGCCCGCGCCTCCGGTGGCGCGGGGTCGGACCACTCGAACATCCGGCCATTGCCAGATAGCGTGCCGCTGCCGTCCCGGAAATCCACAAGATCGGCACACCGCTCGATCCTGTAATCCATGAATGAAACCGAAGGCCACACCAACTCCGCTCTCCCGGGCGACAAGACCCGCACCTCCAACGTCGCACGCGGCCGTATATCCCAACCAATGTCCACCAGCACCGCAAGGTCCAGATCCGTCGCCACGTCGAAGTTTGTTCCGGTGTCAGCAGATACCGGCAGCATCAGCGCCGGCCGCTTCTGCCCGTGTGTGGTCCCGAACGAGCCGAACAACGGCGAATCGGCATTGAGCAGATGATACTCGTCCGCATCGGGCGCGCTGCCATAAGACCGCATCGCCGCAGGCCCGTAAAACTTTCCATCGGACTGCAGGTTGTTCCACGATGGCGCGGTGCCGACGCCCAGCACATGCATCATCTCGTGCAGCGCCACCGTCACGAATTCGCACCCGGGCCGGTTCTCCCTGAGAGAGAAATTCCAGCTCACCGAGCTGTTGAACGTGATCGAACCGCCCCAGGGCGCGAAATCCGTCTGCTCGTCCCTTGGACCCAGCGCACCTGGCTTGCCCCTCGCAACCACGCAGTCGAGCCATTCCTGCGTTCCACTCGCGCCGTAGAATCCCGGGCCACCCTGCCCGCTCGTCCCCGCCGGCAGCGGCCGTGCTCCCACGTAGATGATCAGCGTGTCTTCTGGCACCACCAGGTCCACAATGGACTCCAGCTCACCGGTGGACGGATGGAAGAATCGCGCGGTCCAGGTGCAGGTGGAGCGTTGCGATGGATCGATGGACAACAGCTTGTCGGCAAAGAGATCCTCGAAAAAACCGGCAACCGCTTCCATCGCCCCTCGCTTCTCTCGCGTATCGAAGAAATTCTCCGTATCGTAAGTATAATCAATCTGGATCGTGAAGGCGGCGGCGGACGTCGCTGCCAGCAACATTGGCAAACTACAAAATCCTAGTGAGTTCATGGATTTATGCTGCATATTCGGACGTCACATTCAAGAATATTCGCACAGTCTGCAAACGGCGCGGAGCGATTATCGGAAAAACCTGACTCGCTCATTATGAACGGATTACAAGATAATTCCCGAATGATAGTCCATTTCACCTGATCAAATCCGCCGTTAAAATTGCCAATGACCCGATCATTCATCGGGACCGGCGGTCCTATCCCGAGCACCGCCACCGGGCAAGCCGTGATGGAGCGTCACCAACAGACAACAACAAAGCGTGGGTGCTCCCTCCAAATTTCTCGATGAAGATGACCCATGGAATCGGGTTGAGCTTCACCCACCGCCACATCCGCAATCCGTGATGAAAGGGTATTCCACCTCAATCACGTGGATTTGCCGGTCGTCATCAATCGGTTCGGCCACCGCATCCGCGACCGGCTCCGATGACGGCTGCGGCGTGTTCGGTTCCGCCGCTAGTCGGTAGAACGCCCGGCCCGTCGGTGGCGCGGGATCGGACCAGTCGAGCATCTGGCCGTTGCCGGGGAGCGTCCCGCTGCCGCCCGGGAAGTCCACAAGATCGGTGCTACGCTCGACCCGGTAATCCAGGAACGAGACCGACTGCCACTCGAACTCCGCCCGCGCCGGTGACAACGCCTTCGTCTCCATCGGCTCCCGCGGCCGGATCTGCCAGCCAATGTCCTCCAGCACCGCCAGGTCCAAATCCGTTGCCACGTCGAAGTTCGTCCCGGTGTCGATCCAGACCGGCAGCATCAGCGCCGGGCGCATCTGCCCGTGCGTCGCCCCGAACGAGCCGAACAACGTCGAATCCGCGTCCAGCAGATGCCCGCTGTCCGCATCCGGCGCGCTCCCGAACGACTGCACCGCCGCGGGCCCGTTGAACTTCCCGCCCGACCGCAGGTTGTTCCAAGACGGCGCGGTGCCGATGCCCAGCACATGCATCATCTCGTGCAGAGCCACCGTCACGAACTCGCGCCCGGGCTGGTTCTCCGTCAGCGAGAAGTTCCAGCTCACCGAGCTGTTGAACGTCATCGAGCCTCCCCACGGCGCGAAATCCGTTTGTTCAATATCAGGACCCAGCGCTCCCGGATTCCCGCGCCCTCTCACCCTGTCAAACCATGATTGGAACCCCGAAGCACTGAACGCGCCCGGCCCGCCCTGCCCGCTCACCTGCTCCTGCAGCGCCCGCGCGCCCACATAGATGATCAGCGTGTCCTCCGGCACCACAAGGTCCACAATGGACTCTTGGCCGCCTGTGGACGGGTGGGTGAATCTCGCGGTCCACGAGGCACTGGGAAACTCCGAAGGATCAATCCGCAACAGGTTGTCCGCCAGGACCTCCTCGAAAAAACCGGCCACCGCCTCCATCGCTTCCCGCTTCTCAGGCGTGTTGAAGAAATTATCCGTATCATAACTGTAATCAATCTGGATCGTGAACGCAACGGCGGACGTCGCCCCCAGCAACAACGACAAAACACATAATCGTAGGGATTTCATGCCGGATACACTGCATGTGTCCCACCATCCCGTTCAAGGGCATTCCGCAACAATGCAAACCGGCCCGCACCGGCCCTCCGGGCAGTCGGACCTCATGCTCGGTAAAAAAGCATTCGTCTCCCTCCTCGTGCTCCAAGCTCCCTTCTCCCTGCTCTTCCACCCGCATTCAACGCTTGGACTTCACCACAGTATCCGCGAAACGGCGCATTGCCGAGGACTGCTCCTCCATCCGCTCGACAAGTTTCAGTTGCGTCCGGCAACGGTCCAGATTGTGGCCCTCCCGGGTGGTCTTGAAATAGACGTCGCCTTCGAGAAAATCCGTCAGGAAACGGATGCCCACCTCGAAGGTCAGCAGCAGCGCGGAATCCACCAGCAGCATGCATTCCTGGTCGTTGAGGAAACCCGACGCCGCGTCCAGATACCCCTCCACCAGTGCCTCGAACATCGGCATCTGCATCCGCACCTTGCCGAGATCGCGCTCGTCTTCCGCCGCAGGGCTGGTGGCGCTCCGGGCGAGATCCCCGAAGTCGTAGAGCGCCAGCCCCGGCATCACCGTGTCCAGATCGATCACGCACACCGCTTCGTCCAGTTCGGCGTCGATCATCACGTTGTTGATCTTCGTGTCGTTGTGCGTGATTCGCGTCGGGATCGCCCCCGCAAGCTGGTGCTTCAGCAGGCAGTGCGTCAGGTTCTCACGACGGCGGATGAAATCGAACTCTTCCCCGACGGATCCGAGGCGTCCCTCGGGATCCGCGTCGGCCACCTCCATCAACCTTGCGAAACGCTGCGGCGTGTTGTGGAAATCCGGGATCGTCTCCTCGATGGAATCGGGCGGCAGATCACTCACCAGATCCTGGAACGATCCGAACGCGCGCGCCGCTTGGTAGGCCTGTCGCGTGTTTTCAACCACGTCATACGTCACGCACCCCTCGATGTTGTTGTAGCAACGCCAAACTCCGCCGTTCACCCCTTCCACCCAGTGGCGGCCATCCCGCGCGGGAAACAGGCTCAGCGTCTGGCCGCCGAGATCCTTCTTGAGCCGCAGCACGCGCGTGTTGATGTGGCGCGTCACCACCTCCACGTTGCGCATCACCGCAAGCGGTTCCTTGAAGACGTTGCGGTTGATCGATTGCAGGATGTACCGCGCCCGCTGGCCGTTCGGCTGGTGATAGGTCACACGATAGGTCGCGTTGATGTGACCGCTCTTGATCTCCTCGACATCAAGAAAATCCCCCTGGATTGCGAACTGCCTGCCAATGCCGCGTACTTTCTCGCGCATCTCTTTGGAAATTTTCTGGCTGTATGCGGAATGTGTCATCAACTGGCGGATGTGGGGGCGGATTGCATGATCCGGCGGGCGCAGCCTGTCCCGGTTGTCCGTCGCACGGCAAACCCAAAATTAGACCGCAATCCGTATTCGATCAGGCGTTTGGAGTGATTATCGATCAGTCAGCAAACCTCCAGGACAACCCGGAATGAGCGGACGATTTCATCGTTTGATTCAGAAGGCGGGTGATTTGTCAGGATCGAGCTGACGAAGCAATCAAGATGGCTGTTCCATGCGCGGCGAAGAGGCCGATCCAGCCGGATGGATCCGGCTCAGTCGGCGGGTGTGGTGAGAACCGGCTCAAGCACGGCGGCGGAGATCACGGCGTCACCTGTTTTCGGTTTGAGCGTGACCTTGATCGTACCGGGGGTGTCGAGGGTGACATCGAAGTTTTTGACGAGCACGCGGCGGGTGCCGTTGGCGTCGCGGACGATGTCCACTTCGGTGGATGGTGCGGCGTTGGCGGGCGGCGATCCCGACGCGGGTGTGGTCTGGACGTGGAAGACCATGTCTGTTCGGCGAGGCTTTTGAAGTAGAGGTCGTGCGGCCGCGTCGTCCAGTGAATGATGCCGAACGAATCCGCGCCGCATTCGTTGAGGAGCGACCAGAAGCCGTCGAACGGCCTGTAGCTGCGACCGAGGTGGTGGCCGTCGTCGTGATGCGCCCAGACGATCGGGAAGACGGGACGGCGCGCGGCGATGGCGCGGACCTCGGCGCGTTGCTCCGCCGTTTCGAACTGTGAGCGATCGAAGCCGATGCCCCAATCGAGTGGCACGAATGGGATGCCTTCGGGCGTCCATGGATCGGAACGGTCCATCCATGCGAATGCCCAACTGCCCATCCACACTTGGACATCGTCGCGGCCGAGATCCTTGAGCGCCTGTTGGATGGCCTCCGTCACCTTGCCGAGGCCGAGCCGGCCGGGGTTCTGAGTGAGTTCCGCGAGTTCCGGCTCGGCCCGCACGCGGGCGTTGAGTTCATCCTGCCATTCGGCGGGCAGTTCCTCTTCCTTGAGGTTCGCCCAGATTGTGAAGCCACCGCTTCCACGCACCCAGATCGCGAGGCGATCGAGCTGCGGATACAGGTCGAGCAGTGATTTTACCTGTGCGCGATAGTAGGCGTATCCCTCCGGGACATCCGGCCTGGCGAGCCACATGCTGCCGTCGGCGAGTTGGAAGCGGGCGGACTCCGGCAGGGTAAGGATGACCTCCTGCGGGTTGCTGGAGTGGGTATCGAGATCGAACGAGAAGCAGAAATGCATGCCCGAGTCCCTGGCATGGTCGATCACGCGCCGCATGAGCGCCTGTTTTTCCTCGATCCGCTGTTCGTCCGGAACGAGCGCGACATCGGCTCCAAAGATGGTGTCCGGAAAAACCCCGCCACCCGCGAGGCGTTGGACATCGTTGACGTGTGCCGTGCCCCAGTCGCGCCCGCGCACGGTGCTGGCGATGTAGCCGACCGGCTTTTCGACGTCATTGTGCGAGAAGGTGAACATCGGGTTGTTGCCATAGGCGTGGACCATCACGGTGTTGTAGCGCATTTTGCGTGATTGATCGATCCAGAGCGCCCAGTCCTCGAAATTCCAGGCGGTGCAGCCGCTCAGGAAGTTGTGCCAGTTGAAGACGATGCGTTCGCGGGCGAGCGGCTCGTCGGTGGCGGCCCAGGTTCTGAAATCGGGCGTGCCGGGTTGCGGCGCGGGGGCGGCATTGTTGGTCAGGTAGGAGCCGAAGCCGAGTCGTTCGAGGGTGGAATGGACCGCGTGCGAGAGCCCGAGCGGCGCACCTGCGGCGATGACGACGCCGCCGTCGTCTGGACGGACGGCCCATGCCTCCGGGGCGAGGGCGGGGTCGAGTGCGAGGCGGATGGTGAGGCCACCGGCGGGCTTCGTGTCGCGCACCGGGAACGCGCATTCCGGCCAAGCGGCATCCAACGCGCGCGACAGTTCGCCTGCGACGACTCGTGCCAGGCCGTCCTGAGGGGCGATTACCGGGATGGTTTCCGCGCGCGCATCGGGTGTTGCGGGCGAAATGTTCCAGCGTTGCCGGCCGCCGGATTCGATCTCGAAGGGGCCGGGGAAGGTTTGGTTAGCGTTTCTTTGATTGCCGAAATAGTCGCGGTCAAGCCGGTAGGGTGAGCCGTCGGGTTGCACGAATGGCAGATCCGGCACTTCGGCCCGGCCGAGGCGTTCGCTGGTGACGAGTGAGCGCTTGGCGTCTCCGGCCCAGGTTTTCTCCAGCGTCAGTTCGAGCCACCATGCGCCCTCGTCATCCTAGTGCAGCCGGAGTTCGGGATCCGCCTCGGTGACGGGGGATTGGGTTCGTGTTTCGATGGGGTGGCGCCGTTGAGGAAGAGGTTGCCCTCCATCGCCATCGGGCGGGCGGTTTGGTCGTATGCGGTGAGTCCGGCGGGGCGATGAAGAGGTTGTGGATGAACCGGTTGTTTCGCACGATGTGATGGCCGATGTTTTCCTTGTTCCAGCCGTTGGCAAGGGCGCGGCGGATCGTTCCGTTGTAGCCATCGGCTGTTCCGGCGCGGTTGTCCCATTCGTCGCCATACTTGCCGAGGGTGATGCCGGTGCAAACCGAGTAGCGGATGGTGTTGTCTTCGATGATCCATCCCTTGCTCCAGTGGGTGCCGATGAGGCCGACTTGTTCTGCGGTGGGCGGTGCCCAGTTGGTGGCGGCGTGCTCCATGGTGAAGCCGCGCACGGTGATGTAGTTGCGGCCGGTTTCGCCGGGGTAGAAGACGGACTGGCGGACGTTGATTTCGATGCCGTCCGCATTCGGATCGACGCCCGGGAATTGCGCATGGATGGTGGTTTTTTCCGAATCGACCGTGCCGAACCACTGCAACGTTTCGCCGGCGGGCCTGATGACCTCGTCGAGGGCGGCGGCTTCGACGAGCCAATGGCCGTCGAGATAGACCGCACCGGTGTGGTGCTTGCGACCCTGCGGGCGGAACCAGTCTCCGCGGATTTCATCGGCGTAGGGATTGAAGTCGAAGAACGAGTTGGGCAGGACCACTTTCCAGGTGTCGTGTCCAACGTGTTCCCAGCCTTTGACGACTTCGAATCCCTTGATGGTGACATTCGCGCCCGGGGCGGCCTGGTAGGTGATGCGTTTTTCGTCCGACTCGCCGCCGCGCGGGGGATCGATGCGCTCGCGATAGATGCCTTCGTGGACGGTGATGGTGTCGCCCGGCATGGCCTGATTGGCGGCGGCCTGGATGGTGCGGAGAGGCGCGTCGGCGGCGCCGTTGGCCGCGTCGTCGCCGGTGGTGGCGACGTGGATTTCGCGTGCGGTGGCGGGTGCGCCGCACAGGGTGACAACCAGCAGTATGGGGGTGATGCAATGTTTCATTGATTTCGGCAGGTGAGTATCGGGTGTTCCACGCGGCATTTGCCGGTGAGGGTGAGACAGTCCCGCGAGCGCCATTTCCCTTCGGCATGGGATACGTGTTTTCATTCATGACTATTTCCAATGGAGGGAATATTCATTCATGACTGACACCAAATTCCATTCAGATTTGGAGTGTGACCGGCAGATGTTTCCAATGGAGAATCCGGACTTCGCGGTTCGATGCGCGAGCTGGCATGACAGTCACGAATTTCTCGCAAGCAACGGCAGAAGTCCCACGTAAAACATTGGTGCGTCAAAAATAAAGGCGCTATTGAATCCATCATCAACACCACCATCATCATCATCATGCCTACCACCCTGGCCACCACCCGCCGCTCTTTTCTAAAACGCAGTGCGCTGCTCGCAGGTTTGCCCACCATCCTCCCCGCCAGCGTGCTTGGTCGCGACGGTCACACCGCGCCTAGCAACCGGGTTGTAGTTGGCGGCATCGGCCTTGGCCCGCGTGGGCGCCGGGTGCTCAGCTCGTTTCTCGAACGCAAGGACGTCCAGTTCGTCTCCATTTGTGACGCGCAGACTGATCGGGCCGAGATCATCCGCCGCATTGCCAACCGGCATTACGGCAACGAGGACTGCACCATGCATCGCGAGATGGACGAAGTCCTGCTTCGCGACGATATCGATGCGGTTCTCATTTGCACCGGTGACCGTTGGCACGCCCCCGCCTCGATCCGCGCCGCCCGGGCTGGTAAAGACGTGTATTGCGAGAAACCCTGCTCGATGACGATCATTGAGAGCGTGGAACTTGAAGAGGCCTTCACCGCCCACAACCGGGTGTTTCAGGCTGGCACGCAGCGTCGCAATATCAGGAATTTCCGCTTCGCGTGCAAGTTGGCCAGCGAAGGGGCACTGGGCAACCTGCAGGCCGTTCATGCCGGCATTGTGAGCCTGGGGCCGTATGTGGATCCGCATCCGGAACAACCGCTGCCGGATCCTGCCGTGGCCGATTGGGATCTGTGGCTCGGACCCGCCGCCATGCGCCCGTATAACCGACACTACCTCCAGGGTCGCTGGCGCGGGCACGAAGGGCTTTCCGCCAGCTACCAGCTCCCAGAATGGGGCACGCACACGCTCGATCTTTGCCAGTGGGCCGCTTCCGCGGACGGCACCGCTCCAGTCGAATATGAACCCGATGGTGATACCATCCATGCCAGGTATGCCAGCGGTGTCCGCCTGGTCTTGCGCACCGCAGGATTCAACAACGAGGGCGACTGGCTGGACCTCGGCACCTGCCCGGTCCGCTTCGAGGGTGATGAAGGATGGGTTGAAACAGGGGACACCGGGAAAATGGCCGTGAGTCGCGATGATCTTCTCGACGACGAGTCGCACGATACGGTGTTTGGAAATGATGCTGGCAGACATGTCGATGAATTCATCGAATGCGTGAAATCACGCCAACAACCGATCAGCAACGCCAAAATAACGCGTCACGGTCACGTCGCCTGCCATGCGGCGGCGATCGCATGGAAACTTGGCCGCAAGCTCACGTTCGACCCCGTCAGTGAAATGTTCATCGGTGATGAAGAGGCCAACACGATGCGCAGTGCCGAACGCCGCGTGCCATACGATGTTTGATGTGTCGTTGATGGTGTCTCCAACAGTCGCGGCATCCAAGGTGCCGAGGTTGGCGGCGGATGCGAGGCTGACGGTGACTTGACCGGCATCGGATTCCGTACTCCGCAGGCTGGCATTCGGTGTGGACTCCCGATTTCCAGACTGACTTTACGCATCATCAATCGAATCAAAAGAAAGTTCGGATACAAGCAATTATTGATTTTACAACTGCCGCCTTTTTGTGGTCAGAACATCCGCGATGAAACCGTTCCGATCCCGTTCCACCAGCGAGCAACTGGCCGTGCATTTGCGCGAGGAGATCGTGAGGGGCTCATTTGGAGAAACCCTGCCGGGGATCAAGAAGTTGGTGCGGGGACTTGGAGTGAACAGCAGGGCGGTGGCCGATGCGCTGAGGCAACTGGAGAGGGAAGGGATTCTGGCCGGGCAGGGGGAACGCCGGCGCTATCGGATCGTGCTCGAGAACCGGACTCCCACGCCCACGCTGAGGATCGCGTTGCTTCCATTCCATGCGAGCTCCCGGGGCGAGGCATTCAACCTCGACATTTTGCGCACCCTCACGGAGCACGGGCACAACGCGTATTTCACAGGCAAGACGCTGTGGGATCTTCAACTGGAATCGCGGCGACTCGCCGGGATGGTCGGGCAGAAGCGGGCGGACGCATGGATCGTCAATTCCGCGCGTCGCGAGGTATTGGAGTGGTTTGCCGGCAAAAAGCTCCGGGTCTTCGCGTTGCACGGTTCATTTTCCGGTCTGCCGGTGGCCGGGATTGCGACGGATCTCGCGCAGGCGATGCTGGCGCTGGTCCGCAGGTTGATCGCACTGGGTCACGAGCGCATCGTATTTCTGCTTTACAGAGGGCGGGTGAATCTTGAGACCGCCAGGCTGGCGCCGATGCTGCTGGCGGAAATGGAACGCCACGGGATACCGACCAACCGTTTCAACCTGCCGAATTGGCGGGACAGCGCGAAAGGCTTCCACGACCTGCTGGACTTGATGTTCAGGCAATCGCCGCCCACCGCGTTGGTCATCGAGGAGGTGCCGCACCTGGTCGCCGCTCTGAAGTTCTGTGGGCAGCGCGGAATCCGGGTGCCGGAGGATCTTTCGGTCGTTTGCCTGGAGCATCGGGACGAACTCGACTATTGCTGGCCCGCGGTGACCCATATGCATTGGGACAAGGCACGCATGATACGCCGGATCGCCCGGTGGGCGGATCGCGTGGCCCGTGGCAGGGAGGACATCAGGCAATCCTGCCTGAAAGTCGAAAGGATCGAAGGTGGCACCATCGGGCTGGTGGGCGTGGGGAAGAACGGATTACCGAACCGATGAATGCCACCATGTCGCCATGCGGAGCGCTCACGGCGATCGATTCATGATCAATTTTCCGAGAAGCAGCAGGCATTTCTGGATTTCGTGCCCGATCACTACCTCGGGGTCGGCGCTGGATAATTGGACATGGCCAAACTCGGTCCGCTGATTCGCCTGTGATACCCAAACTCGCTCGCTAGCGCGGTCGTTCCGACGTCGGCCGGTCACGGAGATGACTGCCGAAACCATCAGCGGATTCCAAAAGTTCATTTACGACCCCGCTGCATGAGATCGCCACCGGCCGGACGGCGCGGACGCCGCCCGCGCGCGAATGGCATATTCCACAGCGTCTCACGGCGTGGCTTCCGCTGCCGCGTCGAGCGCCTTGTTCCAGGCCTCGATGTGCTCCTTCTCCTGCTCGAACAGGGCTTCGGTGTCGCCCTCGATGCGGATCGACTTGATCGTGTCGCCCGCGGCGATGGAGTCCACCACGTCCTGCCCGTCGGTGACGTGACCGAAGATGGTGTGGCGGCCGTCGAGCCACGGGGTTTCCTTGTGGGTGATGAAGAACTGCGACCCGTTGGTGCCGGGGCCGGCGTTGGCCATGGAGAAAATGCCCGCGCGGTCGTGCCTGAGGCCGTCCACGATTTCGTCGGCGAAGCGGTAGCCCGGGCCGCCCCGACCGGTGCCCTGGGGACAGCCGCCCTGGATCATGAAGTCGGGGACCACGCGGTGGAACTTCAGCTCGTCGTAGTAGCCGCGCCCGGCGAGGTTGGCGAAATTGGCGACCGTCATCGGCGCCTTGGACGCGTAGAGCACGCCCCGGATCGTGCCCTTGTCGGTCTCGATGGTCACTTTGAAATCGGCGATCTTGTCGGCGGCAGCCTCTTCCGCCTCTCCGGCGGCGGCGAGGAACGGAACGGTGGCGAGAAGGAGTGTGAGCAGCGTTTTCATCGCGGCAAACATGGCGTTTCCCGCCGCCCCGTCAAGCGGGCAGCGCATGGCCTCAATAAATCCGCCTTCCCGGCATCTCCGCGTAATCGGTCGCGAGGCGCAGCGCCTCGTCGCGGCACAGGCTGGCCGAGGGAATCCGCCGCTCGTCGCGCGGCAGGCACATCTGCCGGTGGAACTCGCGGTCGTCGAAGCCGATGTCCGCGGCGTCTTCGTTGGAAAACCCGTAGCGGATCGACGCGATGCGCGCCCATTGGATCGCTCCGAGGCACATCGGACACGGCTCGCCCGTGGTGAAGATGTCGCAGCCGCCCAGGTCGAACGTGCCGAGCCGCTTACAGGCGTCGCGGATCGCGGTGACCTCGCCGTGGGCCGTCGGGTCGCGGGTCGAGAGCACCCGGTTCCACCCCTCGCCGACGATCCCGCCGTCACGCGCCACCAGCGCGCCGAACGGCCCGCCGTCGCCGCGCTTCATGCCGTGGCGGGCCAGCTCGATGGCGCGCATCATCAGGGATTCCTCGTTCATCCGCAGGCGAGGTTGCGCCGGACCGCCGCCACATTCAAGCCCGCCGCGCGCGGATGCACCGCGCGCGCGTCAGGCAGCCGGATTCTCCCACGGTCTCGCGCGGATGGCCTCGGCCGCCGCGCGGATTTCGGCCTCCTTCTTGCTCTTGCCCTTGCCCACCGCGAGCTGGCGGCCGCACCACGAAACCTCCGCCTGGAAGACGCGCCGGTGGTCCGGCCCGGTCTCGGCAATGATCCGGTAAACCGGTGCCTCCGGCCGGATCGCCTGGAGTTTCTCCTGCAGTTCGCCCTTCGGATTGCGATCCACCGGAGAGTTCCCGATTGCGGCGATCTCCCCGCCGCAGATCCGCAGCAGCAGCTCGCGCGCGGGCGGCACGCCCGAGTCCAGATAGATGGCACCCACCAGCGCCTCGAAGGCATCCGCCAGCGTCGAATGCCGCCTGCGCCCGCCCGAGGCTTCCTCCCCCCTGCCGAGCAGCACGTAATCGCCCAGCCCGATCATCCCCGCGAATCTCGCCAGCGCCTTGCGCGAGACGAGCTGCGAGCGCAGCATCGTCAACTGCCCTTCGGAAAACTCCGGGAACCGCGCGAAAAGCTCCTCCGTGATCACCAGTTGCAGCACCGCGTCGCCCAGGAACTCCAGCCGCTGGTTGTCGAAATGCGGGCGCAGCGATTCGTAGGCCAGGCTGGGATGGGTCAGCGCCTCCGCCAGCAGCAGCGGATTGCGGAATTTATACTGAATCCGGCTTTCAAGTGGCTCCATCGGGATCGTGCGGTCATTCCAGTCGCCTCCGGCCATGCCGGGCGTCACCGGCCGCGCCGAGCGGCGGAAATGGTGGGGTGATCGACGGGACTCGAACCCGCGACAACCGGAATCACAATCCGGGGCTCTACCAACTGAGCTACGACCACCATTTCGCTGGCTGCGGGAGCGATGGTTACGCCGCCGCCGCCGCGTTGGCAACGGGAAAATGGAACGAAATTCCGCGCCCGCGCGCCATCAACCGCCCGCCGCGACCACCTCCAGGCCCGCCGCGCTTTCGGGATCCAGCTCGACGCAGCGCCACGGCAGCCCGTGCGCGTTGAGATCGTCCATGAAGCCGTCGGGGTCGTGCTGCTCCATGTTCCAGACGCCCGGCTTGTTCCAGCCGCCGATGAGCATCTGCTTCGCGCCGATCATCGCCGGCACGCCGGTGGTGTAGGAGATCGCCTGCGATCCCACCTCCGCGAAGCACGCCTCGTGGTCGCAGATGTTGTAGATGTAAACCGCCTTCGGCCTGCCGTCCTTCACGCCGGTGATCACGTTGCCGATGCAGGTCTTCCCCCGGGTGGTTTCGCCGAGATCGCCCGGGTCCGGCAGCACCGCCTTGAGGAACTGGAGCGGGACGATCTCCACGCCGTGGTATTCGACCGGGTCGATCCGCGTCATCCCCACGTTCCGCAGCACCTCCAGGTGCTTCAGGTAGTTCGGGGAGAACGACATCCAGAACCGCGCGCGGCGGATCGTCGGAATGTGTTTCACCAGCGACTCGAGTTCCTCGTGATACATCCGGTAGATCTCGTGGGTGCCCACCCCGTCCGGGCAGGTGAACGCCCGGTGCTCGGACATCGCCGGGGTCTCGACAAACGCGCCGTCCTCGTAATGGCGGCACGGAGCCGTCACCTCGCGGATGTTGATCTCCGGGTTGAAGTTCGTCGCGAAAGCCCGCCCGTGGTCCCCGGCGTTCACGTCGATGATGTCCAGCGTGTGGATCTCGTCGAAATGGTGCTTCAGCGCCCAGGCGGTGAACACATTCGTCACCCCCGGGTCGAATCCCGAGCCGAGCAGCGCGCTCAGGCCCGCGTCAACAAACCGCTGCCGGTACGCCCACTGCCACGAATACTCGAATTTCGCGACGTGCATCGGCTCGTAGTTCGCCGTGTCCAGATAGTCCGCCCCGGCATCGAGGCAGGCGTCCATGATCGTCAGGTCCTGGTATGGCAGCGCCACGTTGATCACCAGCCGCGCGCCCGTTTTCTTGAGCAACGCGACGACCTGCTCCGGGTGGTCGGCGTCCACCTCCGCGGTGGCGATCTCGCGCCCGGTGCGCTCCCTCACGCCCGCGGCGATCGCCTCGCATTTCGAGACGGTCCGCGAGGCCAGGGTGATTTCGTGGAAAACGTCGGGCAGCATCGCGCATTTGTGCGCGACCACACCGCCGACGCCGCCGGCTCCGATGATGAGGACTTTGTTCATGGGCAGTCTTGATGGGGTGGTGGTTGAGGAAAACCGGTCAGGCCTCGATCTCGACGACGAGGTTGATTTCGACCGCGCAATTCAGCGGCAGCGCGGACACACCGAGCGCGGTGCGCGAATGGCGGCCCTTGTCGCCGAAAATCTCCAGCAACAGTTCGGAGGCGCCGTTGATCACCTTCGGGTGGTCGTAAAAATCCGGCGCCGAGCTGACGAAGCCGTTCAGCGTCACGATCCGCGCCACCTTGTCGAGCGAGCCGACCTCCGCCTTGATCACCGCCAGGCGGTTCAGGATCGCGATCCGCGCAGCCTCCGCCGCCTCCTCGACCGTCACATCCACCGGCACCTTGCCGGTGACGGCCCGCCCGCCGTCGATCGGCAGGCCGCCGGAAAGAAACAACAGGTCGCCCGTGCGCACGCAGTTCACGTATGCGGCGAGCGGGGCGGGCACCTCGGGCAGTGACAGGCCGAGTTCGGACAGGCGGGATTCGATGGATTCGGACATGATCGGATGGATGACTTCGGTGGTCTCGGGCGCGGATTCAGAAATCGCCGGTGATCAGCGACACCCGCCTGAGACCGCTGGCACTGAGCGTCGCGGTGTCCCCCTCGCCGTTCACCAGGTTGCGCGTCTTGAAGCGGTGCGGGATGTCGCCCGACGGGCGGATCGCCGTGACAATGGGCGAAGCCACCTCCCGGTCGCTCGGCTCGAATCCCACTGGCAGCCCCGTCGCGGTGAAATGGATCTCCCAAGACTCGGGATCCGAGGAGCCGGACCGCAGGATCCAAGGATGCCGCTCGACGAACTCCGGCGTCTCCCCGCCCGGCACCGCCACCTTGAAGTGAACCGGCTGCCTCGCGATGAACTCGCTGAATTTGATTTCGGGATTCTCCCGGTGTTCGAGGAAAAACGACGCCACGTCCGCCCCCGCGATGTTCATGCCGTTGTAAATTCCGTGATGATTCGTGCCGAAGCCAGCCGCTCGATGCCACTCCTCATATCGTGTGTGCAGCACGAATCCCAGCTCCAGATGCAGGTGCGCGCGCGTCCGGTTCAGGCCGACGCCGGTGTATCCCATCCGCCCGAGCACCGAACCGGCCTTCACCCGGTCGCCAGGCTTGCAGGTGATGTCGGCGAGGTGGGCGTAGAGCGAGACCACCGAGGCACCCTCCCACTGGTGCTCGACGACCAGGTATTTCCCGTAGTTGCTGCGCCCGGCCACATTGTTCGTATAGACGACGGTGCCATCCGCGATGCTCATCACCAGGTCAAGCGGATTGCCGGCCCGGTCGCGCTTCACCGGCGAAATGTCGATCCCCTCGTGAAACCGCGTCATCACCACCTGGCCGCGCACGCGCCGCGGCGTGCGCACATAGCCATACTTCCCGCCTTGCCACGGCTGGCTCACCTCACCCTCGAAGTTCCGGTCCACATACATGTAGAAGCGCTCCGGCTCGTCGCCGAACAGGTGGTGGTTCTCCGTCGGCAGTCTCAGGTCGATCGGGCCGGCGGTGGTCATCGCGGCGGCGGCGAGGAGGAAAAGAAAAATCCGGATCATGATTTGGCGTGGGTCTTGCGGTGTGTGGGATTCTACGCATTCTACGCGTTCCTCAGCGGCGTCTTTTCTTTTCTTCGCCAATCCGGGACATGTCCTTGTCATAGACCCGGATGTCGGCCTCGGTCACCCCTTTCCAGATCACAATGAACCCATCGTCCACCGGCTTGTCGATCCTCACCATGTCCACCGGCCGCCCGTTCGTCATCGCGATCAGCATCCGCCCCTGGTTCGCGGTGGTGATGTTGTTGAGCCGCCTCGTCGCGGCATTCGTCAACCGGAACACGATGCCGTAGGTCTGCGCGCCGTCATCGCCCGGAAACGGGCGGAACGCCTCAATGTCGCGCGTCGAAATCTCCGGCATCCGCCGGAAATAAAGCGTCTGCCCGCCCGATTCCACCGGGAACACCAGATTTGGATTCTCCGCCTGATCGGTCTGGATGTGGAAGCTCACCGACGCATCCTCATTCGCGTTGCCGCTCGCAGGCGCCCGGCCGCCGGACGCGAGCCATAGACACGCCATCGTCACCAGCATTGGAAAAACAAACCATGTTCGCATGCCCTCCAGTGAACCACAACCCGCGCGCCGACAAAGAAAAATCGCCCGCCACCCCGGCAAAAACGCGCGAAGCCGGCCCTCAAGGGCCTATCCCTCTGGACATGATCTCGCCGGCAACCTAGGGTATCTCCATGCATCACTATCCAAAACGAATCATGAATCTTTTTCGCAGGTTTGAACCGCGCAAACCTATGGCAAGGTTGCCGGGAATCGTCGTTTTGGTTTTACTGGCCGTTTTGCAAATTGATGCCGGAGCCAAAGATCACATGGCCAAATACAATGTGGTATGGGACTCTCCGAGCAAGGATCACAATGGTTCGATGCCCATTGGCAATGGGGACATTGGTGCCAACGTTTGGGTTGAGGAAAACGGCGACCTTTTGTTCTACATCGGCAAGACGGATGCCTACAGCGCGAACACGCGGCTGCTGAAACTGGGAAAAATGAGGGTGCGCCTCAGCCCGAATCCCTTTGAGGAGGTGGATCACTTCAAACAGGAACTCGAACTCAGGGACGGGGTGATCAAAATCAATTCATCGGGCAACAGTAGCGGAAATGAGGTGGAACTGCGTTTTTGGGTGGATGCCAACCATCCAGTGATCCGAGTCACTGGAAAAACCTCCGGGCAGACCATGATTGAAGTGGAACTCGAGCACTGGCGGACGGAACGCACCAGAGCATCCGTGGGGGACCGTTCGTTCAGTGGTTTGATCGACAGGGATTCGCGGGGCAGGAATTTCGCTTTCCCGGTTTATGTCGAACCGGACACGATTGTGCCGGAAAGAGCCGAATCGATCGTCTGGTACCACCGGAACCGAAACGACGCCCCATCGATCTGGGAAATGACGCTCGAAACACAGGGCCTCGATGATTTCATGTCGGAATCATCCGATCCACTGCGCAATCTGACCTTCGGCGCTCTGGTGCGGGGACATGGAATGAAAAGCGCATCGCCGACGTTGTTGCAATCATCGGACCCGGTGAAGGAGATCGACATCTCCGTGTTTCCATTGACCGCCCACACCGAAACCGCGGACAAGTGGATCGGGAAAGTTGAGGAACAAGCGCGCGAATATGACGGGGTATCAAACGATTCCGCCTGGTCGGAGCACAAGGAATGGTGGAACCGGTTTTGGGACCGCGGCTGGATCCATATTGATTCCGATTCCTGTGAAGACGCCTTTCTGGTCAGCCGGGGTTACGTGCTCCAGAATTGGATCACCGCCTGCGGTGGACGCGGAAACATGCCGATTCGTTTCAACGGTTCCATCTTCACCGTTGACGGGGTCCAAACCAATAATGGAGTGGATTACGGGCCCGATTACCGGGCATGGGGTTCCGCATACTGGTGGCAGAACACCCGCCTGGCTTACTGGCCCATGATCACGGCCGGGAATTTCGACATGATGAAGCCGCTTTTCAGGATGTACATGGACGCACTGCCACTTGCCAAGCACAGGATCAGCGAATATTATGGATTTGAAGGCGCGTATTTTCCCGAAACCATGTATTTCTGGGGGACATACCGCAACGAGGATTTCGGCTGGCAAAGAGCCGAAGACAGCGATCCGGAGGTGATTCGGAGCACCCATACCCGCTACGTATGGCAGGGAGGCATCGAGCTGACCGCGATGATGCTGGAGTATTACCGCCACACAGAGGATGAGGAATTCCTCAAAAACACCTTGCTTCCTTTCGCAAGGCAGATTGTGAGGTTCTATGACAATCGATACAGCCGCAACGAGCAGGGCAAACTCGTCATTTATCCTGCGAATGCATTGGAGGACCTCTTCCGATGCACCAATCCCACTCCCGAAGTGGGGGGGCTGAGATTCATTCTCCCCCAGCTTGCCGAACTCGCGTCCGGGGAAGAGGAAAAGGCATACTTTCTAAGCTTTTTGGCTGAGATTCCCGAACTTGAAATGGATGTGAGCGAAAACGGGATCAAACACATCCTGCCTGCGGTCGAGGCCGAAAGGCGGAGGAACAATTGTGAGAAACCGGAGTGTTACGTGTTGTTTCCCTACCGGCTTTATGGCATGGGCTTGCCGGACCTTGAGATCGCAAAAGAAACATTCCGCCTGAGTCCGAAGGAAATGAACGGCGTCCCCCGCACCAACGGTTGGGTCCAGGACCCCATCTTCGCGGCATGCATCGGGGATGCCGAGGATGCAAAGAAACGGATCGTGGCCCGTTCGAAATATGTGCACGAGGAGAGCAGGTTCCCAGCGTTCTGGAATTACACCTATGCCTGGGTGCCGAATCAGGATCACGGCGGGGTGAACATGATCGCCCTGCAGCACATGCTCGTCCAGACCGACCCCTGGTCGGACGCAATCCACCTGTTCCCCGCCTGGCCGGGAGAATGGGACTGTTCCTTCAAGGTGCACGCCCCCGGCAATACGATCGTCCGGGGAAAATTGGAAAACGGCGTGCTTGTTGAATTACAGGTTGCCCCGGAGAGCAGGAAACAGGATGTCATCATTCATCTGGATGAGTAATAGCCCGCACACCCTCTCTGAATACCTCAGGGGAACACGTCTCATGGGGATGAAAACCAGCGGATGAACAGGCGGCAATTTTCAAGCAAAGCGTCGTTTGCCTGCGTGGCACTCGCGTTCGCGAAATCTCATATGGCCATGGGGGGCCGCGCCAGCCGGCCGGCTCCCGGTTCTTCCGAATTCAAGGACCTGTGTGCGGACTTGCTGAAGGAATGGTGTGACGGCATGATCAGGCACCAGATCATCGACCCCGATGATCCCGCAATGCATGGAGCCCTGGCCTGCCCGGCATGCGAACACATTCACGGCCGTTGCATGGATGCGGTCTATCCATTCCTGCACATGGCCGACAGGACGGGTGATCCGGGATATCTGGACGCCGCGATCCGGGTAATGGACTGGGCCGAACACAACGTGTCGCAGGCCGATGGCAGTTGGTCGGTTGTCGCCAAACCCGGTGTCTGGACCGGCATCACGGTCTTCGGAGCGATCGCCCTTGCAGAAGCCCTATATTACCACGCACACATGCTGGATGAAGAAATCCGCTCGGCATGGAAGGAACGATTGGGAAGAGCGGCGGACTTTGTTCACGACAGGTTCGACATGACCTTCACCAATATCAATTACGGCTTTACCGGCGTATTCGCGTTGAACCTCTTTGGCAGGGTGCTGGAGAAACCCGCATTCACCAGAAGAAGCCGGGAAATGGCCGCGGAGGCAAAGCGGTTTCTCACACGGCCCAACAAACTCGTCTGGGGTGAGGCCAAGCCCATCGACAGACGAAGCGACAGGGGGTTGTATGGTGTGGACTTGGGCTATAATGTGGAGGAATCGCTCAACGGTGTGGTGATGTACGCCTTGCTTGAGAATGATCATGAAATGCTCGGCCTGCTGGAAGAATCCCTTGCGGGACACATGGAATTCATGTTGCCCGACGGCGCGTGGGACAACACCTTCGGCACGCGCCACTACAAATGGAGCTACTGGGGCAGCAGAACCACGGATGGATGCCAGGTGGGTTACGCCATGATGGCGGACCGAAATCCTGTTTTCGGAACCGTAGCCCACAAGAGCACGCAATTGTTGAAGGCATGCACCGATGGGGGGCTGCTCCATGGCGGACCCCATTATGTGTCACACGGGATCAAGCCGTGCATTCACCACACTTTCACACATGCCAAACCGCTGGCCGCGGTGCTCGATGCCGGGCACAAACTTCCTGAAATCGCGCCGGATCTCGAACTGCCGCGTGATCGGGAATACGGAGTGAGGGAGTTTCCCGAAATCCTGACCCGGCTTGTTTCAAAAGGACCGTGGCGGGGCACCGTGACCGCCTATGACATGATGTATCTGGACGACAGGACGGTACAGCAGGCCACCGGAGGATCTCTCGCCCTTCTCTTCCATCAGAAAGCGGGCCTCCTCTTCGCGGCCAGCCTGGCGCGGTATGAAATCATCGAACGATTCAACCAGCAAACTTACCATGGGGACGAGTTTCCCCTGACTCCCCGGATCGAGGTGATTGAAAACGGCGAATGGTTCACCAATCTCTGGGACCTGGAGGCGGAGGTTTCCCATTTGGATGAAAATGGGGATGTGCGGGTTTCGGTGAAAACATCCATCCGCAACGAGAACCGGAAAAAATTGCCGAACGGAAGATCGGACTACCATCTGGACTACATCTTCAAAAAAGATGAGCTGGAGATCAGGGTGAAACCGGCGAATGACAGCAAACCCGCCGGAGAAACGGCTTTGGTATTGCCGGTCGCGTCGGTTCGGACCGAAACCATTGCCCGGCCCTCCCCTTCGCGGCTCGAGATCGCTAAAGAAAACGGAATTCTTGTGATGGAATCCAATGTACCACTGCATGTGAGGCCCATGACCGGGACCCGGGTGTTCAACCTCGTACCCGGCATCGAAGCTGTTCCTGTTTATGCCGCATTGAAGCGCAATGGATCGGATGACACCACTGTCATTATGAAAATAATCTGATGCCGCCACCGTCGTGGCGTGAACCAAATTACTATTTCAAATCAATTATTTTCAGCTTGGGCGGATGAACCTGCTCATGGGCAGCCTGATCATAAAAAATTGGTGAAACGCGCCCGTGGCTACCAGTTCCTCCCGGCTTTGCAAGCTAATTTCTTGCACCCAAACTAGGCAAGCCGCCGCAGGGCAGGCCGGCGCGTTCCCACTCTGAGCTTTCCACAGCGGGGAATCGGCGCTGGAATCGTGGTCACGCGGTTGCCGCCATGTCCGAGACCTTCCTTTTACCAGCAAGCCACCCACGCGCTGGAATCGTCGTTCGACGTCACCCTCCGCCCGCCCGCGTTCTCCGAATTCATCGGCCAGGAAAAGGTCAAGGAGCGCATCCTCCTCATGATCGAGGCCGCCGGTCAGCGCGGCGACAGCCCCAGCCACAACCCGTGCGCCCAGTGGCGCGTGACCGCCGCCGTCGCCACGCCCGCAATCATCAGCGCAAGCAACGTCGGCCCCGGCAGGTTCATGCCCAGGAAGCGCCCGACCGAAAACTCCGGGCGGATTTCCGCCTCCGCCGCCCCGTCCGCCCGGATCCGCGACCGCCGCAGCGCCCGCTCCAGAAGATCCCCGCTCTTGCGCACGTTGTGGAACACGATCTCCCTCCCATCCCCGATCGACCAGAACTCGATCGTGATCGTCCCGAAAAGCCGGTCCAGCGGGTTTTCCCGGAAAACCACCCCAGTCAGCTTGTCGTTCGAGAACTCCCGGTTCCGCGTCGAGATCAACGCGTAGGACTCTTGCACGCTGTTCCGGCGCAGCCGGTAGCGCGTGCCCAATATCAGCACCACCCGGCGCACCACCTGGAAAGCCAGCAGCAGCACCACCACCGGCGGGGCCACGAACAACACGAACGGCATCGCGAACACATACAGCGCCAGCGGCGGCAGCGAGCGCCCCACGTGCATGCGATGCTCGGTTTCCGACTCTTGCGCGAAACCGGGTAGCGGCGGGGGCTCTTCCTCCCCGCGCGCGGACCCGGGCAGCGGCGGCGGATCGTCCGGCACGCGCGGCGGCCCGTCCTCCGCAGCCACCGCCGTCTCGTCCCGCCCCGCGGCGGATGGTGTGGCCGGCGATTTCTCCCCGCGATCAATCAACCCGTCCAGCACCGCATTCAGCGCCGGGCCGTTCCGCAGGTAAAGGAACGCCACCTCGCCCCCTCCCCTTCGGGCCGAACCCGGAGTTCGACGCAGAAACCGCGCCCGCGCGCTGTGACGGCGCATGCGATGACCTCCGCCACGCCCGTCACTACCCGTCCGGCCCCGGCTCCTCCGGCTGCATCGACAGCTCCAATTCCCGCGGGGTGTCCCGGTCCAGCACGACCGTCGCGTCGCGGTATCCATCCGAGGAAACCGTGATCTCCACCGGTCGGGTCGCGATCCCGGAAAACTCCAAAAACAATCCATCCCGCGTGCTCACATGCATTCCGGAGATTTTCGGCAGCGTGCCGTCGCCAATCGCGGCCCCCGCCATGCGATCCAGCGAGAAGCCCACCACATTGATACCCTCGCCGCTGTCCGCGTCACGGGGGCTCACCTTGGTGTCGATCACGTAGAGGTCGCGGTGCGTTCGCTCGATCCACCACCCGGTCGCGTGATACGGCACGTAGAGCACCGTCGCGAGGACGACCGCCGCCCACGACTGCGAGAGGATTCCGGGATGATTCGTCTTCATCTCGTCGAACCAGCTCCGGTGCTCCTTCCGGGTCAGAACCAGCAGGACGTAGAGGCAACATGAGGAAATCAGGGCCATGATGATCCACAGCAGGACCGCGTCATGATTTTGCCAGGCGTCGCCGCCGCCCTGCCCGTCGAGCCACATCCACACCCCGGCGGCAGGCAACACCAACAAACCGGCGCCCGCGAAAAACATCGCCCACTTCCGGGACGACGACCTGCCGGCCAGAATGCCGTAGCCGATGATCAGGAAAACAAACCCCAAATCGAAATGGGCCTCCCCCCTCACCCAGCGCGCGAGCATCCCGATGACGGAGCCGGTCCCGGCCGCCATCACGAGCGCGCCCGCGATGCTGATGTGCCTGGGTGGATCCTCCGTCATCCTCGCGCATTCCTAGCAGGGCGCGCGGCGCGGACAAGTCCGCAGTGAACAAACTCGCGGATTCCGAAACCCTGCGAAACCCCACGCTTCACAGCCGGGCGGGAATGGATTATCCATGGACATGTCCGACACTCCGCCCGCCAGTGAGAAACCCATCCGCCTGATCCTCATCGAGGACCACGCCGACTTCCGCGAGTCGGTCTCGATGGTGCTTGAGCGGCGCGGCGGCTACGAATGCGTCGGCGGGTTTTCCACGATGGAGGACGCGCTCGAGGCGCTGCGCGGCGGGCTGGAGGCCGACCTCGTGCTCTCCGACCTCGGGCTTCCCGGGATGAGCGGCATCGCCGGCATCCGCAAGATCCGGGCCCTACTCCCCGAGGCCCGCGTGCTCGTGCTCACCGCCTTCACAGACAAGGCGAAGGTCTTCGCCGCGCTGGAGGCCGGCGCGCACGGCTACCTGGTGAAGGCCGGCAGCGCCGCTCGGTTGCTCGAGACCCTGGAGGAGGTGCTCGCCGGCGGCACCCCGCTCGACCCGAAGATCGCCGGCATGATCCTCCAGACGTTCCGCCAGCTCAGCCCGATCCCCGAGGCCGGGGAACTCTCGCCACGCGAGCGCGAGGTGCTCCAGCTCTCCGCCAAGGGCCTCGCCCGCAAGGAAATCGCCGCCGAACTCGAACTCAGCGAGCACTCGGTGACCGAATACATCAAACGCAGCTTCGACAAACTCCACGTCCGCTCGCTCCCCGCCGCCGTCAGCGAGGCGATCCGCCGCGGGTTCCTCGACCTTTCCTGACCACCATGCCGCGCCAGACGCCCGTGCCCGATCCGACCCCGCCGCCGGCCGCCGCGCTCCGGCACCGGCTGCTCGACTGGATCCGCGGTGACGACGCCGCGTTTTCCTCATTCGACGAGGCCGCCGCGGCCGTCTTCCGCCACCAATACCAGCACAACACCGCCTACCGCCGCTACTGGGACGCCCGCGGCGTCGCCGCGCCCGGAGGCGACGGGTTCGACTGGCGCTCCGCCCCCGCACTGCCGACCGATTGCTTCAAGGAGGCCGACATCCCGCCGCGCGCCTTCCCTTCCGGCGAAACCCGGCGCGTGTTCCTCACCTCCGGCACCACCCGCGAAGTGCGCGGCCGCCACGAATTCGACTCACTCGAACCCTACGAAACCTCGATCCGCGAGGGCTGGAAACAGCTCGGCCTGCCCGCCATCGACAACCCGTGGTTCCTCGCCCCGCCCGCCTCCTCCACGCCGGAATCCTCGCTCGGCCACATGTTCGCCACCCTCGGTGCCGGATTCGGGGACCGCTGGCTGATGGACGAAAACGGCTCGCCCGACACCTGCCGCCTTGCCGCCCTAACCGAACCC
This sequence comes from Haloferula sp., assembly GCA_007126655.1. GTDB lineage: Bacteria > Verrucomicrobiota > Verrucomicrobiia > Verrucomicrobiales > Akkermansiaceae > Luteolibacter. The sequence goes on from SLAV01000352.1 coordinate 27,444, forward strand.
GCCGGATTGTTCTCCACCTCGGTCGCATTGTTCCGGCTGATGGAAAACCACCCTCCCCTCCCCCTTCCGGCCGGCTCGTGGATTTTCGAAACCGGCGGACCCAAGGGCCTCTCCGTCACGCTGGAACCTTCCGAATTCCACCAACAAACCGCCGCGTTTTTCTCCATCCCGCCCGACCGCGTGCTCAACGAATACAGCATGACCGAGCTTTCCTCCCAGTTCTACCGCTGGCACGGCGAAACCTCGCACCGCGGCCCGCGATGGACGCGCATCCGCGTGATCGACCCCGAGACCGAACACCCCGCGCCCGAAGGCCGGCCCGGTTATCTCGAAATCATCGATCTCGCCAACCTCGGCTCCGTGGCCGCCATCCGCACCCAGGATCTCGCCATCGCCACCGCCGCGAACTCCTTCGAACTCCTCGGCCGAGACCCCGCCGCCGTCCCCCGCGGATGTTCCCGCGCGGCGGACGACCTATGGCGGCGGCGGACGGGTGCGTGACGAGCCGTGCGGAAAATCACGGCAACGCCCGGCGTCAGTCCGTCGCGGCTCGGAAAGACCGGTGTTCGAGCCGGAGCTATCGCGTCACGCCGTGTCGGCGGGCGCCGTGGGCCTGATAGTAATCAACTTTGGCATGATCCCACGAATGTGACGACCGTTTCAGCCACAGACTCGTCGTTGGTATGGTTCCAGGTCAAACGCTGGATCTCGGCAAACTCCATGGAAATTCCTTCGGAAGTCGGATCGAAGGTACCCTTAAAAGTTTCCGTCCCCTGCGAATAGTATTGAACGAGGTCATCGGATGCCTCCTCGATCAAGGATTCCGGGTAATCAAATTGAATTTCGAATTCAAACAGGTCGCCGGCTGACACAAGCGGTACCGTTTCATCCAGCAATTCAATTGTCATCTCATCCAAATTCACCGTAACTGACGTGGAGAATGTTTCCTCATCACCGACCGATACGGATAGCCAGGCCTGCATCTGGGATCCAGATGAATGGACAAACTCCTCGCCCTCATTGGCTACTGTGTAAACACCCGTGAAAACAAAATTTTCGCAATGGATGATGTTTGCAACCGGTGTCCCGGTATCCGAAACCACCGAAGCCACGGTCGTGGCTATTGACACGCTTGAGTCCAGAGACCAGCTCAGTCGCGAAATCTCCGTGTATCCCATCGTGATTGTCCCCGAACATAGATCATATCTTCCCTTGAAAATCTCCGTGCTCTCGGAGAAATATTCCACGATGTCATCGGAAGCATCCTCAATCAATTCGTTAGGATGATGGATGACCACCTCAAATGCATAGCCGATTCCGTCGGGCTGTAGTGATGAACTTGATCCAAACATATTGATTGTCAGTGAATTCAGATCCACAGTGAGGTGCGAGCCAAAACCTATGCCTTGCCCCTCGGTGACAGGAACCTGTGCCTTCATTCCCCTTTCAACCCCACCAACGACGCGGATGAATTCCTCTCCTTCGGTGACTTCCGTGTAATTCCCGGTGAACCCGAAATAGGCGTCATGAATCCTGCTTGTGGTCGCCAGCTCGCAAATGACAAAAAACTTGCGGTCAGGCACCGGTTCTTGCAATGGCATAATGTAGTTCAACTCGCTTTGCGTCGAATCATAAATCCTACCGAGATCCCAGTTCTCCAAATCGGTAGTAGAGGCCAGAACATACTCATTTTCAGGCTCCTTGAAGGAAAAGGAGACCTCTGATTCAGTAACATTAAAGTCCCGGATTTCGACTGGATTGCCGATTGATAGACCGGATAAAATGGCGGTAATGAAAACGCCAATAATTGATTCGTGTTTTTTCATCGTATTTTAATGTTAGGATGCGTTTGATGTTGTAAATGTTACATAGAATGCATTATTTTCTGGCGCTCCGGGCTGTCCGAAAACCATTAGATTTCTGCTTCTTCGGGAGGGGCTCCCATGGTAAACCACCCTGAAGGGATCCTTGCGAACTCCTCCAAGTCTGGAGAAGTGTCTTCCAACTCGATACGAAATCGAAAAATGAATCTGATTCTCCATCCAGCCACCTGACTCTACCCTCCGAGTCCAGCATCTCCGGGATAATCGGAATGGATTCCAATGTTTTCAGGTCCTTTAAATGCTCCAAGGTCATTAGGTGCGGCTGCGCGTGAGACCCCGTTGCCAGGGCAAATAATAAAAACAGGATGAAGGAAATGGTTGTTTTATGCATAATGATCAGGTTGTTGTTGTTGTTGTTTATTTATTCGTATTTATCGTTTATTTGAATTAACGTTACTTATCTCATAAAGTTTTATGGGATTGAACTGCGGGCCGGACGGAAACCGAGGGAGTGGCTACGGAAGCCGGGGTCGCGGTCGTCGCGGCGGTACGCAGAGCGACTGAAGAACGATTGACAGCACCAACTGCCGCCGCGCGGCACCCGATACGCGCCCGATGCAGGCCCCTTGGGATCGATGTCACCCTCGGTGTATGTCGATGCCGAATACCAGTCCCAGCACCACTCCGACACATTCCCTGCCGTGTCATACAGCCCATACCCATTCGGCGCGAAGCTGCCCACCGGAGAGGTGAAGGGGAATCGGCCATCGTTGTAGGTCGGGTGGTAACCC
>SLAV01000224.1 GCA_007126655.1 Haloferula sp.
ATTTTCGGATAAATGTCAACCGTAGCTGGTTTAATTTTTAAGCTCAGGAGCCGCCTAAACCAGAAAGCTCTCCATTTTGCACTTAGTGTTAAGCCTAAGCAGCTTGTAATAAAGGTTTGTCAGTTATGACGTTACGTTTAACGGTCGTCACCGAAGGGCATAGTAAATTTTAGATACCATGTCGAAACCAGTCGGCCCCATGTTATATTAGTCTTCCTTCTATATCATCCATCATATCAAGTATTGTAGCTGCTTGTCTGTTAGTCTCTGATACAATATCAGCTAAAGATATATCATGTATTTCTACCAAAGATTGTGGAGGATTAAGGTCCACCACTAATCCTAATTGTTCAGAAACCCTTGCCATTGATGACATAGTGTCTTTTTGCCGTGATAGAACCTGATAAAGCATATATTTCAAAGTACTTGCTTCCTCAGTCAGTGTAACTTTACCTTTTAGTTCCATAAAAATATAGTTCTCCTTTCTACTCTATAGAATATTCAATCATTATACCCAACGGTGTTTTCACACCGCTGCCCATAACATGATAGTTATGAATCTTCAGCTCTCTGTCACCATCCATTAAAGGAGCCAGCTTAGCAGCTAAGTGTCTATTAATATAACCACAGCTTACCAGTTCTCTATTGTCAAAGTCATCTGTTTTAATATAGTAGATATGAATGGCATTTTCATCGTAGGGGTTATTGGGTTCTCTCACCGCTACTAAAGGGTGTACCATGGGGTTTATTTTTTTAATGTTCTCTTGTCTTCCATCATAGGTAACCCCTACAACTTTTGTTTTCTCAAGCAACACTATTAATCCTCCTTTGTCCCTTTAATTAATTGCCCAGTTAATACTCGCTTTTTACGCTCATATAGAGCTTGCAACTGAGCTTCAATCGCTGCCTTGCAAATTGCCCACGCCTGCTTCTGACTGTAGCCTTCTTCCATTAATTTCTTAACACAGCGATCTAGTTTTTCTGGCATTGTTGACACCTCCAGCCAAGAAAATCTCCTTTTAAACAGCTTATTTTTATTCTTCTTATATATATTATACCATAATTTTTTATTTTTGTCAACGAACCTATTTAGGTTATATTATAAATCTAGTTTATATCTTGTATAATTTTCTGTTAATACTCCACGAATGACGGCACAATGTGGACACTGATTATCTACTTTCGACATTGCGTCTAACATAGCATCAAATATATTACACAATTCTGCACTTTTTTGCATATACCACTGTAATCTCTCTTTAATTGCTTCCTTCTCTAGGAAAGTTTCTAATAGTTCATCATTTAATCTAGCCTCTTTGGACGCTCTTACCAAGCTTTCAATTTTCTCTAAATCTGCCATGAAACTCACCCCAATAATTTTTATGGTTGCGGACCCCAGGATTGAACTGGGTTACGTAGCTTATGAGGCTACTGAGATAGCCATACCTCCCGACCGCAATATTAGTCTTTTGTTTCAATTTTTTGACTGCTGTCTTCGAATAGCAGACAGACTATTACTTCCTCTTTTTCATATAAAGGGCATATATCCTTTTTCCAACAATGACGGCATCGTTTTTCCATATTATATCACCTAACTTTTCCGCAATAATACTCCTTGCATACGAAAGGTCGATTCTGATATATATTGCATAATTTGGTTTGGACATTGAAAAAAATACACACATAAAAATCACTGTGTGGTTTCCAATTCAATACTGTGGCACCTGTATTTCTAGTTCTATAGAATTTTATATCTGTGATTTTGGATATACGTTCTATATCTTCTGTTAATAAAGGAATAGTCTTAGCATGACAACAATCACCACATTTTAAACATTGCATTTTACTATCTCCTTATAACAACTTTAAATGCCCAGTAATTCTATCAATCTTAGTTGCATGATCCGGTCCAATAGCAATAGCTGTTTTAGTGGGTTCTTTAAACTCTGTTCTACCAGCATCAACAACCATTGCACATGGTATGTTATTCTCTTTTGCCTGTTGAAACAACCCCTCTAACTCCTCCTCTGAATCACAACCAACAACAATTTTGGTAAAAATACCATGTACCCATTGTCTCATTTCTGTAGTCAAAGGAACATAGATACCACCGCCGGCTGGATAAGGGACACACAAATCAAAAAAGACCTTCATAGAAGCATGGGAAGCCTGTGCCGCCATCTTACCCTTGCGCATGTTTAAATCTATTCTTAAAACTATAACTTGCTTAATCATCCGTCCCACCTCAATATGCGTCCTTCTATTAAACCAATAACTTCATCAATGCGAGCATTTTTAATCATACGCCTACACATTAAACAAGGTGATGCATCAGCAAAGTCTCCGTTACTTTCTGTGCCAGCAATATATATAGTAGATCCTTTCATTTTAACAGGATCTCCACTAATAATCGCATTAGCTTCCGCGTGAACTGCATGACACAGTTCATACCTTTCACCTGATGGAATATTCTGCTCTTGTCTGACACAACTGCCTATATCAAGACAGTTATTCTCTCCTCTAGCAGAACCATTATAACCCGTGCTTATTATTGTATAATCTTGTACAATAATAGCACCATAATTCCTGCGTAAACAAGTAGACCTTTTTGATACAGCTAGAGCTATATCTATAAAATACTCATTCCAACTTGGTCTCATTTTACATTCTCCTTAGATATAAATGGTGGACCCGACAGGACTTGAACCTGTAATCTACCGCTTATGAGGCGGCAGCTCTGCCATTGAGCCACGGGTCCACGTGGTAGGGCTACTAGGAGTTGAACCTAGAGAACATGATTAGAA
>SLAV01000361.1 GCA_007126655.1 Haloferula sp.
AAAAAAACCAACCCTACATAAACAAAATGAAACTGACACAAACACACCGTGCTAATCGCAAGTCCGGCATGACGCTGCTCGAATTGACCGTCGTCATCCTCGTCTTGCTCTCGCTCATCTCGATCCTCTTCGTCGGCGCTCGCGCTTGGAAGCGCGGATCGGATCGTGCCGCCAATATCATGAACATCCGCAATGTCCAACAGGCAGTGCGAGGACATGAAAATATGTATAATCTGAGTTTGACAGATCCGCTGCCCTCAACAGATATAGTTGGTGCTGACGCATACCTAGCAGAGCCAACACCACCGGCAGATTTACCTGGTTACACGTACGGTGAAAACCCTCCACCGCAAGGCACGCTATATGTAACTAACAACTTCGACCATGCCATCTATGGGTTCACCCCTCCTGGTGAAGGTGAGCTTGCCGAATATGCCGATTGGTAATTAGAATTATGCACAGCAGTTAAATTTACCGCTCGTGCCTGCTAGCCAAAAACAGGTCCGCCCGCTTCGGCGGGCGGACCTCACTTTTCCGCAATTAATCCACTTGGATCGAGATGCGATCTCGATAAAACCACATCACACCTTCCCTTGACCAAGCTCCAACATCCGGCGTCTTTGAACGCCTTCCAGCAATACCGGCAGGTTCGCCAGATCCTGCGGCGCACCTCCCGCGCGTCCAACCCCGCGTGGTATGAGGAGGCCACCGCCCTGCCCTTGCAGCTCCACATCCGGATCGACGGAGCGTCCGTCACCTCCCACATCTTCGAGTCCGGGGCCGACCGTTGGTCCGCCGGCCCACCGGTCGAGTCGGCACTGCTAAAAGATCCCGAGGCCGCCGCCGCGTTCGCGCGCGACCTCATCACCACCGCCCGCGGCATGCGGGCCAGGGCCATCGGCGTGATCCTTCACATCGCCGACGAATTCGCCATCAGCGAACTTCAACCTCAATCCAACGACCCCGCCGCGCTCGACGAGCTGCGGCAAACCGTGATCGACGACCCCGCCGCCGTCCTCGCCGACACCTCCGCGCCCGTCCACGAATCCTCGTGGAGGCTGGTCCCCTATCCCGCACGGGACAGCGAGGCCGTCGCAAGCGCCGCCACCGTCTCGCGCCAATACGATCCGTTCCTCGACGCCCTGCGAAAAACCGGCGAACAACAGAATTTCCCCGTCATCACCCGCGCGCTGTCCGCCCCGCTCGTGGCACTTGCCGCGCTCGGCACGCTCACCGAACCCACCGCGGACACACCTTTCCTCGGCATCCTCCAATACGCCGGTTTCACCGTCGTCGGCTTTTTCGATGCCCGCGGCGAACTCAAGCAGCTCCGCACCATGCACCACCGCGGCAGAAAGCGCTTCGCCAATTTCCGCCACGCCCTGCTCACCACCAACGCCGCGCTCGAAATCATCGATCCGGACATTTTCATTCTCCCGCTCTGCGACGAGGCCGATGACATGCTCGAGCCCGACCTGCGCATCTCCATGCCCGACAGCCGCATCGAGCGCATCGGACCGCCCGGCGGCGCCGACGATGCCGCCCCGCTCCCCGCCTGGTGCGTCGAGCCGGGCTTCGCCGCCAATCCTGCGGCGCGGCCGTGCCGGATCCCGAGCCGCACCTTCGAGCTGCTGATCGGGCAACGGTGGGCCTTCCAGGATTTCCTGCCGGTGCCACCCGAGGTCGCGGCCTTGGTGCCGTCGCGCGCGGAAGTCCGCCTTTTCCGCATCGCCAGGCTCACCCGCGCCGCCCTCTTCCTCGCCGCCCTCGGCGGCATCGGCTGGCTCGCTTACTCCTACGCCCGCGCCAGCATGCGGCCGGAATGGGCCTCCAACCCGGACCAGGTGAACATGGAGCAGGCCCACCTCAACCAGCTCAACCAACAGCGCACCCGCGCCGAACACTGGCACAACCTCCTTGCCGACCGCTCGAAGGCATGGATCACCATGGAACACCTCGTCCGGATGTTTCCGGAGGACTCCGGCGTCAAGGTCAATACCTTCCAGTATTCCGCCCAGCCGGAGGCCGACCGGCGGCAGGCCAACACCGGGTTCATCCGCGAGTGGCGGATCAGCGGCCTCGCCCGCGGGCCCGGCGAGCGCCTCCTCAGCCAGTTGAACACCAGCGAGGGCATCGCCTCCCATTTCGCCGATTTCGCGCGCCTCACCGGCAACGAGGCCTATCGCACCGACGAGGCCACCCGCCACCTCAGCGTGCGGCTCTCCACCCAGGAAAACCGCCGGTTCAGCCCGCCCACCGCACAACAGATCGCCACCATGGCGGAAAGCGCCTACCCATTCACTTTCACCCTCACCATCACCCAGCGCTTCGCCGCGGACGATCCGCTCGCCATCCGCAACGCCGCCGCCCCATGAACCACTACCGCAACAGCGTGATCCTGTTCGGCATCGCCGCCCCGGCGCTGGTCGCCGCACTCGTCATCGGCCTCTGCATCCACGGCGGCCAACGAATCCGCACCAGCCTCGCCGACAAGGTCGAACACTTCGCCGAGGCCGAGCAAACCCGCCGGGCCGTCGCCCATGCCGAGGCCGAAATCGCGCCGGAACTCGAAAACCTCGCGCGCTGGGACAACCGCCTCACCCAGGATACCTCCAGCACCGTCACCGGCCACCTCCGCGAGATCGCCGAGCGGCTGCCCGAAGGCGAATTCCAGCAGACCTCGTTCGAACGCCCCGAGGGCTCCGCCGGCTTCGGGGCCGCCTCCGCCCAGAAGTCGTCCCACATCCGCCTCAGCTTCCGCGGCACCTACCGCAGCCTGCAGCGCGCCTTCCTCGAA
>SLAV01000197.1 GCA_007126655.1 Haloferula sp.
AAGCGGTGAGGAGCCGCCGCCACCGGCTCACCGCTCGTAGGTGAGCTTCAGCGTCGCTTTCTGGCCGGCGGCGAGGGCGAGCTTGCGCTCGCCGGCGCTTTCGCCCTCCAAGATTTCCGCGCCCTCGCCGGAAATCTCCGTGATGTCGCCGGGCAGGACGAGGTCGATCATCTGGTCCCTGCCGGAGGTAAGTTCGACCTCGACTTCACCGCCGTTCCAGTGGAGGCGGTGGATCTCGATCACGCCGCGGCAGAGAATCCCCTCGATGGTGCCGGTTTCCCATGCGCTCGGAAGCGCGGGGAAAAGCCGCACCTTGCCGGGGAAGGAATCGGCGAGCGCCTTGATCACGACGGACGGCTGGCCGCCGCTGATGTCCATGTTGAAAAGGACGCGGCGGTTGTGCATCGAGGCGAGGTTGTTCAGCCAGAAGCCGTCCACGAGGTGACGCAGGCAGTGGTGCACGATCTCGCCGTAGCCGAGGCTGGCGGCCACCTGGCCGAGCTGCACGATGCCGAACGACATGAATCCGCGTTCGTTGTCCTTCCAGTAGCGCTCGAGCTTGTCCTCGACACTCTTGATGAAGGCGAGCTGCAGCTCGGGGCTTTCGGCGATTTCCGGTGGGAACCCGTCGTAAAGCGGGTAGAGCTGGGACGAATGGCGGTGGGCGTCGTTGTTGCCGAGGCGCGGGGTGAGCCATTCCTTGATGATGCCGTTGTCGGCGATCGAGTATTCGGGCAACCGGTCGAACATGTCCTGCCACGTCGGGATCTTGTCGGCGTTGATGCCGAGTTTGTTCGACGAAGTGATCAGGTTGCGGAGCAGATCCCTGGCCACGGCGATGTCCATGGTCGCGTTGTAGGATGCCTGCGAGTCGGAACCCTCCGGCCAGTTCTCCGGCGATGTGGAGGGGGAGAAGACCAGTTTCCCGTCCTCGCCCTCGAAGGTGAAATCCTCGTAGAAGAGCGCGACTTTCTCCATGAACGGCACCGCGCGCTCGGCGAGGAATTCCTCGTCGCCGGTGTGGAGGTAGTAGTCGTAAAAGAAATGCGCGGCCCATCCGGCTCCGGCCGTCCACATGCCGCCGGCGAAGTTCCTGCTCATCGCGTTGTTGTAGCCGTTGGTGGTCGAGCGCGAGGGGAGCACGATGCCGCGGCAGCCGAAGTAGGCCTGCGCGTTGTGCTCCATGCCGGGGATGATGGATTCGATGTAATCGGCGTAGGCGAGCGTGAGTTCCGGCATGTTGCCCATGTGGTTGGCGGCGATGGCGGCGGGCACGTTGCCGTTGTGTGTGTAGTCGCCCGCCCAGGCCGGCACGTAGTGGCCGCCCCAGACGCCCTGGAGGTTCGGCGGCAGCCCGCCGGTCGCGCAGATGATGTTGTAGCGCCCGGCGTCGAACTGTTTCTCCAGCCACGCGGGATTCATTTTTTCGAAGCTGTTTTTCTCCATGAGCTGCTCGGTGGACATCTTGTGATCGTCGCCACCGCCCAGATCGAGGCGCATGCGGTTGAAGAGTTCGCCGTGGACTTCGGCGTGGGCGGCGAGCAGGGCGTCGTAGTCGGCCGGAAGCGCGTCGAGGGCGGCCTTGAGTTCGGCATCCCGGGATTGTTCCGCGTCGTCGAGCAGGCGCAGGTCGATGAAGACGAGCGCGGAATCCGCACCCTCGATGGCCAGCGAGCCGTCGTCGGCAGGCGTCGCGGTGCCGCCGTTGGTGATGACGCGGGCGCGCCCTTCGAGCGCCTGGATGCTGCCCTCGTATGCCTTGAGGAAGCGGGCGCCGAAGGTGAGCCAGTCTTCGCCGGATTCGCTCTTCAGGTCACCGAAGTGCTCGGCGAACACGTCGTCGGACTTCTCGCGGTGGTTGGTCTCGGGTTCGTAGCCCTCGTCGAGCGTGCGCGGGTCGAGCTTGAGCACGGTGTCGAGCGCGCCCTCCGGGGCGGTGAGCTTGACCACTGCGACGCCGTCCTTGCGGGAGACGAACATGCGGCGCTCGAACGGACCGCGGTCGTCGGACCAGCGCACGACGGCCTCCGCGGTCTGGAAATCGACGCTGCGGGCGTAGTCGCGCGGCTCGCCCTCGTTTTCCGTGCGGATCCACAGGTCGAAGGCGGGGACGAAGTAATCGGGATACATGAACCCGTCCTGCCCGGTGAGTTCGAATTGGAGTTCCTCGGCCTCCTTGTATTTCCCCTCGTCGATGAGCTGGCGGATCTTCGGCAGGTGTTCGGACTGGTCGGGCGGCACATGCGGCTCGCCCATCGGCATGAACAGGCGCTCGTGATTGAAGATGAGGCGCTCGTCGAGAGGGCGGCTGAACGCGCTGATGGCCAGCGCGCCGTTGCCGGTGATGAGGTTTTCCTCCCAGTTCGATGCGGGCTGGGTGCTGACGAAGCCGCGCTCGGGCACGGGAAGCGAGAAGGATTCGGCGTGGGTGTGCATGGCGGTCATTGCGAGGGTCGCCACGATCGGGCGGATGAGGGCTGGTTGTTTCATGTCGGTGATTCGCGGATGAGTGCGGGTGATACGCGGGATGCGTGCCACGCCGTTCATAAAAAAGCGCGAACTGAAGGGCGGTCAATCAAATCGCGCGGCAGCCGCAGTGTGCCTCAGCAATGTTTTCCGGAAAAATCATTGTTGCGGGGGGTGCCGACACCGGTTTTGCAGCGTGCTTGTGGAATGGCGTTGATTCCGCGGCGGACATGGCGTTACTTGCGCGGGGAGGAAGTGCCACACCAACCCTTTGTTTTACGACCATGCTCCCGAGTATCTTCAACGACGTGATCGGCCCCGTGATGCGCGGGCCTTCGAGTTCGCATTGCGCCGCCGCGCTGCGCATCGGCCGGCTGGCGCTCGACCTGATGGACGGCGAGTTCGACGAGGTGCTCGTCGAGTTCGACCGCAACGGTTCGCTCCCGACCACCCACGACACCCAGGGGTCCGACATGGGGCTTTGCGGCGGGCTGATGGGCTGGGAGGCGACCGACCCCAGGCTTCCCGAATCGATGCGGATCATGCGGGATTCCGGCATCCGCATCGCGATCGAGACGATCGATGCGGGGGATCCGCATCCGAACACCTACCGTCTCACGCTGCGCAAACCCGGCGAGGCGCACACGCTGCATGCCATCTCGACCGGCGGCGGGATGATCGAGGTGATCCGGATCGATGGCGTGGAGCTGTCCATGGGCGGTGGATTCCACGAAACCCTGATCTGGCTGGACGGTGACGGCTCCGACGCGGTGGCGGCCGTCGAGGCCGGATTCGATGCCGACGAGGTGATCGCCCGCGCGACCGGAAAACACACGCTCGTCCAGGTGAAGGCCCGGAGTTTCGTCGAGGACGCGCTGATCGGCGTCCTCTCCGGCGTGCGCGGGGTGAAACGGCTGGCCCCCGTGCTGCCGGTGCTCTCGCGCAGGGACATGGAAGTCCCCTACACGACCTGCGCCGACATGCTCGCCGCCGACGCCGGCGCGGGCACGCCATTGTGGAAACTCGCGGTGAATTACGAAATGGCGCGCGGCGGACTCGGCGAGGATGAGGTGATCTCGAAAATGGTCGAAATCGTGCGCGTGCTCCGCGCCTCCGTCCGCGAGGGCATCGACGGCACCGAATACGACGACCGCGTGCTCGGCCACCAGTCCGGCAGATTCGACGAACTCATGCGCGCCGGGAAATTGCTGGATGGCGGCGCGCTCAACCGGATCATCCTCTACACCACCGCATTGATGGAGGTGAAAAGCTCGATGGGCGTCATCGTCGCCGCGCCCACCGCCGGTGCCTGCGCCGCGCTCCCCGCCGCCGTCATCGCCATGGCCGAGAGCATGGGCCTCGACGAGGCCGAAATGGCCAAAGCCATGCTCGCCAGCGGCCTCATCGGCGTGTTCATCACCGCGCGCTGGTCGTTCGCAGCCGAGGTCGGCGGCTGCCAGGCCGAGGGCGGCTCCGCCGCGTGCATGGGGGCCGCCGCCCTGATCACGCTCGCGGGCGGCACGCTCCCGCAGGCCGTCGCCGCCTCTTCCATGGCCCTGCAAAGCATGATCGGCCTGATCTGTGACCCGGTCGCCAACCGCGTCGAGGTGCCCTGCCTCGGGAAAAACGTGATGGCCGCCGCCAACGCCCTCTCCACCGCCAACATGGCGCTCGCAGGCTACGACCCCGTGATCCCGCTCGACGAAGTCATCGAGACCGCAAGGCAGGTCTCCAAACAAATGCCCCGCGAACTCCGCTGCACCAACCTCGGCGGTCTTTCGATCACCCCCACGGCCATCGCCCTGGAGGAAAAACTCGCCACCGCGCGCGCCGCCTCCTGCGGCACGGGGTGCGGCTGCGGGTGAGCGACGCACTCGCAATAGGATGACCATCCCGTCCCCACCAACCTTCCCGGCTGGCCTCAACTGACAGCCCGCGCGATCCTTGAGCAGGATATGGACCGGCAAACGACCGCCAGCTGTCGTGGTAAACATACAGGCAATTTGTCAAAAAACAACCTTAACAAAGTAGAACTGAAATCGACAGCGAGAGTCGGGTGATCCGGAAGATTTCACCGGAGTGTCCATTTTTGTGAGAGTGGTTGTCTGAAGCTTTGTTAGACAAGATGATTTGGATCGTGGTTACGACCGGGATTCCGACCGCTGGGTTATTGAGGATGTCTGTTCCGAAGGCAACGCGGATGCCAAGTTCCCTGGCGAGCCTGTAGGCGTTGTCTGTGCCCTCATACATTTCGAGCTGTTTGATTCGATTGGGCGAGCCTTCTGGAAAGCGTGCGACCTCCTCGGGATCGTCCATCAACAGCTGGAGGGACCACCAGATGTTTTTTCGGCCATGAGTTCGGCGGTTTCGAGGTCGATCATCTGGCCGTGTTCGATGCAGCGGACGCCGGCCTCGATGGCGGTTTTGAGGCTGAAGGAGGCTTGGATGGTTTTTCTTCTTGTTGGGCAGACGATAGCGCGAAGGCGACGATGGCTGTGGACGACGCGAGAAGAATTGGCAATTTCATAATAGGGCACAGCAAAGGCCCGGTGAAGGTATAAGGCAATCGGTAAATTTCCGATGTGGCGAAGGTGGATCTTGCCGAGCGAGTTGTGCCGGTGTATGGCCTCGCCATGCGCAAAAAAACGATTGGAGATCTCCGGAGGAGGTATTCGGGGGTGTTGGGCGGGATGATCGGACTCGTCATGTCATCGGCCGCGTTGGCAGGGGATTTTCAGGTTGATCTCGCGCCGGAAAATGGAGAGGAGGCGTGGAGGTTCCGCATCACGCCATATGTCTGGGCGGCGGGTGTTTCGGGGGAGTTTTCACAATTCGGATTGCCGGTGGTGGAGGTGAACCAGAGTTTCAGTGACGTGTTGGAGAATCTGGACTTTGGAGCGATGGCGGGAATGGAGCTGTGGCGCGGGCGATACGGATTGTTCGGGGATGTGTCGCATGTGCGTCTGAGTGGGTCTGGCAATGTGCCGGGTTTGTTGCCCGTGGTTGTTCCGGTGAGCGCAACCATCACCAACACGACGGGGATGATCGCAGGGCAATACCGCTGGCTCGAAGGGGAGAGGGGACTGGTGGATGTGCTTGGCGGCGTGCGCGGGTGGTCTTTGAAAACGAGCCTCAGCGCCGGGCCACCGGTAAGCCAGTCGCGCAGCGAACGGGCGAGTTGGGCCGATCCAGTGATCGGATTGAAGGGCCTGGCATGGCTGAACGAAAGCTTTTATCTGACGGGTTGGGCGATGGTCGGGGGTGGTGTGGGGAATGCCTCTTCGGTGATCGATGTGATGAGTGGCGTTGGTTACAAAATAAACCAGCACACCGCCTTGATTTTTGCATACCGATATTCAGCAGTTGATTACCATACCGGAGCATTTGTGAACGATTCCACACAGCATGGATTCGGGCTTGGACTGGATATCCGTTTCTGATTCCACTTTGTTGAGATTATTTCTGACAAGACGCTGATGAATTCGCTTGGTCGGCGAGTTTTCATCCCTACCGGCAGGGACGCGGTCCTGATTGGCCCGCATGATCCACCCGGCGCGGCGCGAAGCTTCACATTTCAACCATTCCACATGGAGTCCGGAGATGTCCCCCTCGCGGACGCTCACCGGGATGACTCCGGTAAGGGGCCTTTCAGCGGAACAGCAGCATCGAGAGGATGGACAATAACAGGATGAAGGCCGCGTTCATCCGTACCCCGCTGCGCATCATCTCGCGCTGCTCCACCTGGCCTGTGCCATAGACCAGCGCGTTCGGCGGTGTGGCCACCGGCATCATGAACGCGCATGAGGCCGCCAGCGCCAGCGGCAGCACCAGTTGGCCCGGAGCCAGGCCCTGCTCGATCGCCAGCGCGTGGAAAATCGGCACGAACAACGCGGCCACCGCCGTGTTGCTCGCAAGCTCGGTGAGGAAAATCACGAATGTGACGACCGCCGCGGCCAGCAGGAACAACGGCCAGCCGCCGGTCATCGCGGTGAGCAGGCGGGCGAGGAATTCGCTCGCACCCGTCGAGCTGAGTACTCCGCTGAGCGCCAGCCCGCCGCCAAACAACAGCAGCACGCCCCAGTCGGTTCCCGTGTTGATATGCCGCCACTCGACGACCCGGAAAAACAACAGCAGGAACACCAGCCCGAGCGCGACCAGAGAGTCCATGTCGGACTCGACGCCGATCAGTTCTCCCAGTGGTGCGCCGAACACCCAGCATCCGGCGGCCGAGATGAAAATGCCGAGCATCGCCACACGCCGCCAGTGGAAGTGGAATTTCTCGGTCTGGATTTCGATTCGCAGGTCGTTGTCCGGCCGCCAGATCCACCACAGGATCGCGGCCATCATCGGCACGCCGAGAACCACCACGGGCAGGCCGATCATCATCCATTGGGCGAAGGTGAGTTCGAGCCGCGCCGCGGCGATGACATTGGGCGGGCTGCCGATCACCGTGCCGAGGCCGCCGATGCTCGCGGCATAGGCGAGGCCCAGCAACAGGAACACGCGGTTGCGATGGCTGCGCTTTCCGCCTTCCATTTGTGAGAGAATGCCGAGCGCCAGCGGAATCATCATCGCTGTTGTCGCCGTGTTGCTCATCCACATCGAGAGAAACGCGGTGCCGCAGAAAACAGCGCCACCACCGGCAGGAAGCGCCCGCCGCCCGACGCGCCATCCGGAAAATCGTGGACCGCATCATCGACCTCGAACTCACCCGTGGCGAGGAACCGGAAATCTGGACCCAGAAAACACCCCGCATACAAGCCGCTCAAAGCGCGAATGGACGAACTCAAGGCCCAGGCCTCGCGACTCCGTCCGTCCCTGGAAAGCCTGATGGCGCGCGGCGTCGCCCTCCCGTTTCCCAGTGGAAAAACATTCTCGCCCACCCGCTCGCCGGGCCGCTCCTGCAACGCCTGCTGCTCGCCGATGCCACCGGCCCGCTCGGATTCCCCACCGCCGCCGGACTCCTCGCCGCCGACGCCTCCATCCGCGATTGGCCGCCTGAATCCACCGTCCTCCACCTCGCCCATCCCAACGGCCTTCTCCCCGCCGGAACATGGCACACATGGCAGCGCTTCGTTTTCACCCGGCGCATCGTCCAGCCGTTCAAACAGATCTTCCGCGAAATCCATCTGCCCGTCGGCGAGGAAACCACCGGCCGCACCGCCACCTCCGCCCGCTTCGCCGGGCACGATGTTTTCTCCGCCCGGGCCCTCGCCATCCTCGGGCGGCGCGGCTGGATCCACCACCCCGATGAAGGGCTCTACCGCGCCTTCCGCAACGACGACCGCTGCGCCTGGCTCGCCATCGATCACGACCGCGGGCAGAAACTCATCTCACTCCAACACATCCACTTCACCCGCTTCGGCAGAAACGCCGCGCATGTCGCGCCCGGTGACGTGCCGCCCCGCGTCTTCAGCGAGACCCTGCGCGACATCGACCTGATCGTCAGCGTCGCCCATGCCGGCGGTGCCGCACCCGGGCCGGGGCAATCCACCGTCGCCATCCGCGCCGACCTGATCCGCAAAACCTGCCGCATGTTGGAAATCACCAATGTCGAAATCGACGGCCGCCACGCCCGCGTCACCGGCCGACTCGGCAACTACCGGGTCCACCTCGGCAGCGGAGTCGCCCACCGCGACCCCGGCATAATGATCCCCCTCCGCACCGACCCCCAGCACGAGCGCGGCCGCCTTTTCCTCCCCTTCGCCGACGACGACCCGCAAGGCATCGACGTCCTCTCCCGCGTCCTCCTCCTCGCCCACGACCACACCCTCCGCGACCCGGTGCTCGCCCGGACTCTTCACCAAGGCGGGTGATGAGGCGGATCCCGCCGCGGGCGCGCGTTTTCCTGATCCCGCCGCATGCAAGACCGCCGGGTTCCACGCGTATTGATGCATTCGTTTCCCGTGTCCCGCCACCTGCGGAAAACAGCCGTCCGTTCATCGAATCACTCATGAGAAAACACCTGCTCCCGTCCATCGCCATCGTGGCGTGTCTCCGTTGTACTTTGCCAACGGTGTCCAAAATTCCGATCACGAGTGTTCATAGACTTTGCTGAGTTTGGCCATGGCTTCGTCCCAGTCGCGTTCCAGGTCCAAATGGTTTTTCAACCAGCGGATGAACTTCACCGTCCGCTGGGACAGCCTTCCGACCGCATGCCCAATGTGGGGAATGATTCCCGAAGCACGTTTCTTGCGCAGATCATCGCCTCGCGCGTCGCGTATTTTTTCCCTGCGATTGAGTTCTGCCCGGTTGACCACTCCGCTGCGTCGCCTGATCGTTTCCTCCATAAGGGTCATCAGATTGTGAGTCAGACAGATCAACCGGGATTGGTTGGTCTTCGCCGTCGCGCTGCTCGCCCATGACTTGGTTTCACCCAGCTTGTTCTTGAACTCATCGAAGACTTTTTCAACGTCCCATCTCGACTTGTAAAGCAAGGCGACGATGCCCGGCGGCACTCTGTCCGGAAGATTGGTCAGGTAGCGATAAACGACACCGGTTTCAGGATCGCGGAACGTCACGCGCCGAATGCTCACACCCACATTGGTGCCCATGGTCTCATCCGCGATGATTCCAGCATTGCCGGAAAGGGTCGTGTCATACGGGTTGTTCCCCATCACTTGCAGATTCATGTTCTCCTTCTCCCGGCTGAGGAAATAGATGCCGCTGCGATGTTTCCATTCATACCACTGCTGGAAGTCGATTCCGGCGCGGTCCCAGATATAGAGCACTTTGCGGCCTTTCCCGGCTCCTTGGCGCAGGACATCAACCGGAAGGCGTTTGAGCGCGCGCATTTCGTGCTCCTTTTTCCGGTTTACCTGGTCGGCAACCGTCAGGTGGCTCATGCCATGGCTGCGTAGATCGAGGGTGTAGAGTTGGCCGGTCGCGTATTTGGTTTGGGCTTCGCGCGTGGTGTCATGTTGCGGAACAGCGGCCCGATTTTTGGCCGATCTGCGTGGCACCGCTTTGTCGTGAGTCGCCGCCGCGATGAAATGGCCGTCACCCGCGTAGATGTCGAAATCGTCCAGGCATCGGTGACTCTCGAAAGGATCGGGCATGAAACGCTTCATTTTGGCCCGCATGAGTGTGGAAAGCTCATCGAGGTGGGCGAGTCTGCGCTTGCTTTTAAGACTCTCGAAAAAAGTGGAAGTGCGAAGATCGATGTCATGAACATCGGAGAGATGCTGCAATAAATCCCGTCCGCTTCCAAACAAGTAAAGACATCGCCGGATGCCGGCTTCGACCCACAATGAATCGGATAGCACATTGCAGTTTCGTTGGAGTTTTGAGTCATTAAAAACCTCGAAAAGAGGCTTGAGAAATTCTTCGCGGATGATTGAATAAGAGTGGATTGTTTCGGCCATGAAAATTTTTTTGGCCCCGGGGTTCTGACGCAATCATAATCGCGCGGAAATTGTGTTTATTTTTGAGTTCTTGTGCCGAGAGGGTGATTTGAACCCAGCGAATTGCGACCCGTCAGCGTGGCTCCTCGCGCAAACCATGTGTGAGTAGGCGGGAAAAATTCAGTGCAACTTTGGACACCGTTGTACTTTGCAAAAAAGGCCTGGCCTTTTTTGCATATTGCGGAAGCAAAACCGATAGGCGCTCTTGGCCACCGCAGGGGACGGCGGGTCAAGTGGAATAGGGGTCGGGAGTCGAAAAGGTTCCACTTGACGCGGCGTCCCCGGAGGTGGCCGCGCGAGCGTGTGACGGCGACGACACGAACGACCCTCCCGAAGCGCAATCCCTGACGCGCACGCAGCGGGTGTCTTGGGGGGCCGGAGGCATGATGTGACGACCGCCGGAGCGAATGGGGAACGCCAATGAGGCGGCTAAAGAAGAAGCATCTGTTAGAGGCGGGCGGCACATGATGCCGGAGGCCGGGGCGCTCCGTATTACACCGCGAACCTCACATGCCCCCGGCATGCCCGGCGTAGCTGAGGAACGAAGCGAAGACGGGAGGCGAGCAGCACGCGTGATCAGCACGAAGCGGCATGATCCCCGCGGTGCAAAAACCCCGAAGGCTTGTAGGGGTTTTGGACGGAGCGAAGCGAAGCCCGCAGAGTGAGCAGCCGTGAGGCGGCTGCGAATCAAAGCGACGATTTGCGGGCGGTGGGAATTCCGGGGAGGCGGGGGCCGGAGGGACGATTTCAAGCGATACAATATTTTTTGCCTCTTCCGCAGAATCTGTGGGTTAAAAGTGGCATTTGAGCACTGTGGAACAGGGCGAAGTCTTTG
>SLAV01000107.1 GCA_007126655.1 Haloferula sp.
ACTCGACAAAGTCGCGCGGTACAGCGGTTGCGGCAAAGCTTGGGTAATGCACGTCTGAAAACAGACCGTGGATCACATGGCCGAACTCGTGGAACAGGGTGGTCACCTCATCCCAGGTCATCAGTGTCGGCTCGCCTTCGGGCGGCTTGGTGATATTCAGGTGGTTGCCAGTGACAGGGTGCCCGCCAAGCAAACCGGAGTGGATCCGGTAAGAGTTCATCCAGGCGCCACCACGCTTGTTCGAGCGCGCGTAAAGGTCGGTCAACATCAGGCCGAGCGGGGTGCCATCTTCCTCGAAAGCTTCCCAAACGCGAACGTCCGGGTGATAGACCGGCAGTTCCGGGCGCTCGACGAAGGTCACGCCGAACAGTTTTTCGGCCGAGTAGAAAACGCCGTTCTTCAGCACGCTCTCCAGCTCGAAGTAGGCGCGCACTTCCGCGTCATCCACATCAAACAGCTGCTCACGCAGCTTCTCGGTGTAAAACGCCCAATCCCAGGAAGCCAGCTCGAAAGGCTCGGCTTCCAGCTCGTTGATCAATTCCTGAAGGGCCGCACCCTCCTGACGCGCATTGGCCACCGCAATGGGGCCTACCTGGTTATGCAGGTCAACGATCGTCTGGACAGTGCCAGCCGTTTGGCGCTCGAGAATGTAGTCTGCATGGGTGTCATAACCCAGCAGCTGGGCACGGCGCGCCCGCAGCTCGACAATTCTCGACACCGTTTCAGTGGTGTCGAACTCACCGCCACGACTGCCGCGATTCAGCGAGGCCATGTGAACGCGCTCGCGGGCGTCGCGATTTTCCATCGATGACAGGGGCGGCTGACCGCTGGTATTGAGCAAGGTAATGACAAACTGGCCCTCGTCGAGGTCGCGATCAGCTGCCGCCTGGGCAGCCGCCTGGATTCGACCGTCACTCAGCCCGGCAAGGTCATCGCGGCTATCGAACACGACCGCAGAGTCATTGACTTCGGCCAACACCTTCTGGCTGAACTCGGTACCCAGTTGCGCCAACTCGGTGTTGATTTCCCTGAGAACATCCTTGTCCTCGTCGCTCAACTGGGCTCCGGCACGAACGAACTGGGTATGATAGTCCTCGAGCAAGCGCAGCGATTCGGCGTCAAGATCCAGCTCTTCACGCTGAAGGTAGAGCGATTCGATCCGGGCAAACAGCGCTGCGTTCAAGTTAATGGCATCACTGTGGGCAGAGAGGCGTGGCGCCATTTCGCGCTGCACTGCCTGCAGGTTGTCGTTGGTGTTGGCACCGGCCAGGTTGCTGAACACCCGAAGCACGTTACCCAGCGTCTGGCCGGCCTGCTCCATCGCCACAATCGTGTTCTCGAAGGTCGCGACCTCAGGATTCATGGCGATCGCTTCGATTTCGGCAGAATGCTCTTCCATGCCCTGCTCTATGGCCGGCGCGAAATGTTCATCCTCTATACGGTCGAAGGCGGGCATGCCATACGGCAGGCCGCTATCAACCAGCAACGGGTTGACGTCATCGGCTTCTTCAACCGCCGGCGCGGCATCCATATCAACATCGGAGGGGCGCTGGGCGGCGGGCTCGGCCGGCGTTTCCGGCTCTGAACAGGCCGACAGGCCAAGCGCCAGGGCGATGGCAGCGGAAATCAGCAAGGTGTGTTTCACGGCTCTTGATCCTTTGATAAAAGCAACTGAGCCGCCGATCTTACCACCAAATTTCGTCACCGCTTTAACAGCGGCGGGCGCTGCGCCGAGCACGGAAAAAACCGCGCAACATCTCGGCGGCCTGCTCGGTCTGAACGCCCGTGGTCACTCGGCAGCGGTGGTTCAGATCCGGATTGTCGAGGATCTGAAACACTGACCCGGCAGCTCCGGTACGGGGGTCCGGTGTGGCATACACCACGCGCTCCAGCCGGGCGCTGATAATGGCACCCGCACACATGCTGCAAGGCTCCAGCGTCACGTAAAGGGTTGCGCCGGGCAAGCGATAATTGCCGAGCTGGCGGCCGGCAGCCCGTAAGGCGATAATTTCAGCGTGTGCCGTCGGATCGTTGTCGCAGATCAGGCGGTTGAAGCCTGCGCCAATGATGGCTCCATCCCTCACGACCACGGCACCCACCGGCACCTCGCCCAGTGCCTCGGCCCGCTTCGCGAGCAGCATCGCCTGGGACATCCACCGTTCATCCGCTGGCTGTATCGGGTAATTTTCCATCATCCGCATGATTCTACTCATCTCCGGCTGACTTGACCTCCCTGCCATCGGGCGTGAAGATAGAAAGGCGTTCGAGGTCCGTGGGGGCGGCTTTCGTTGCGTTTCTGTCAAACATTGAATGGCGAATCATGATGATCAAGAATCTGGCCTGGACGTTCTCGTCCATCCTTGTGCTGACGCTGGCACTTCAGCCATCAGCCACTGCAAGCGTTTCCGTTCAAAACGCCGATTTTCAGGCCGAAAGCGGTCAGTGGAGCGATGACAATGGCCCCAGTGGCTGGACCCTGAGCCTCGACGATGACGATCAAGTCGGCATCGTCGAAGCCGCACCGGGAAACGACCCTGACCGCCTTGCCTTCCGCTTCAATCGAGTTCAGCGCGGATTCGGCGGCAGTCGCCTTGACCAATGCGTACAAATAGGCCAGACACCGGGGATTCAACTTTCCGCCGATGCCTGGACCGACGAGCCGGATCCTGAGCTCAGCGTTCGCTTGCGCGTCGATTTCTATGCCGATGACAACTGCGACGAGGACTCGGCCAACGCCGATGCAGAACAAATCCAGACCGAGATTGGCCTGAGCAGCGCCCGTATC
>SLAV01000019.1 GCA_007126655.1 Haloferula sp.
AATCCGGGCTGCCTCCTCGTCTTTGCCACCCAACTCCACCTTCTGCGGAAAAACAAACTCGCCAATGACCTGGCCGACGCGGTCTTTGCCCTCACACGCTCAAAACAAAGGGCCATGGAAGACGCGATCGACTTCCTCGGGGACGAGCGCCTGCACGGAATCACCAACCGGTTTTTCTCGGATCACGACTGGACGGCCTATCACACAGCGCTGACGGAGTTGCACGCCCGGTTTCCATCCCAGTGGACCCACGGCCGGGCGTTGCCCCGGCTATTGGCCCTGCTCGAAAGCCGCCTGGCCGGCAACGTTCCCAATCCGCCCGGCCTGCCGGATATCGACATCGATCCTGCCGCACTTGCCGCCGTCGCGTCGCTCGTCGGCGGAACGAACGACCCGCCGTTCGCCGCTCCGCTTCACATCCCCCAGCTCTGGATGCTCAGCGAAAACCGGGACATGGCGGAACGAAGGAACTCGTTGCCAGAACTGACCGCGCTCGGCATCGATGCCCTGCCCGTTCTCGCGGCCCTGCTCGATGATTCATGGCTCACGTTTTATCCGAATCCGAACCAAAGTCCTCCGCGATTCACCACCCGGGACAGCGAGGAACGACAAGTGCGCGCCATTTACCAAAGCATTCCCCGGCCTCTGGAGCGCGGCGAGGTCGCCCGCAGGCTGCTCGCGGAGGCTCTCCCCAATGGAAACCTCAACATGACAGAAGAGGAGGAAACGGAAAGCCTGCGCCGTCGCGCCCTCGACTTTTGGCGGGAAAACCGCAGCGCAAGCGGCACCGCGCTGGCCATCCGATTCTTGCAAGACGGCGACGGCCTGCAGCAATACATCGCCTCCGACTCTCTCATCACCTCCAAGGATCCCGCAGCATGGCAGGGTCTTGAACAATACATCCTGAACGACGATCGCGCGGTTTCACAACACGAGCTAGCAAGGAGATACTTGTCCGTTCGGCAAAACGACGCAAAACCATTCCTCGACGCATACACCCATCTGGTGCGCGAACAGTTGCGGAACCATGAGGGCGAAGACGGCGAGCAACTGCCATGGGAAGTCCGGGTCCTCGGCAGTCCGGACCTGTTTCTCGCCAGCCTCCAGGCGATCATCGACGGCCAATCCCTGCCCGGACTGATCGCCGCAATCATGGACGGCACATCCGCCGACCCTCGCAGAGCCATCAAGTTTCTGACCGACAATCGGCAACACATCCCGCCGACCATGCTTGCCCCCGCACTGCTCGATGCCGCCACTGCCGAAGCAGACTCCTCATTGCGGGCAATGCTACTCGCGGAGGTGCTCAACCTCGACTGGGAGCCGCGCGACGCCCCGAAACCACCCGCCGTTGGCACCAGCCACAAACTATCTGAGACCCAACGCGCCTCATGGAAAACACTGATGGAGGATACCGGCGAAACTTCGGAAAGCCTCGGCTGGCTTGCGAGCCATTTCCGGGCCGAATCGATCTCCGATCTCGCCGCCGTCGCAATCTCCCGCTTCACAAGTCCCGGATACTTCCGTAACATCCTGCGCACCGCACCCAGCTTGGGGCGGGACCCGCTTGCGATGATTCGCGAACATGCCGGGGCGGTGCTGGACGGGGCGGAGCCTCCCGCACTGCCGGATCCCTCCGCCGTGGCACCAGAGCGGTTTGAAGCGATCGTTGCCACCGCCGCAAGCAAAGACCCGCTCGACCTCCATCCATACCTTGCAACCCTCTCGCCCGATGAGCGTGCCGCCTGGGCGGCATGGCTCGGCGAGCGTTACCCCAGTCCAGAACCGCCACCGCCCATCCGGCAAGCGGGCTGGACGATCATGGGCCTGTCCGGGAAAAACGTTTGGCCCTACCCACGGGTGGAAGACTCCCTGCCGTTCGTGCCCGGCTTCGTCCTCTCCGGAGAAAGCATGTCCAACATTTGCGAGGCCATCGCCCAAGACATCGAAAAATATTCGCGGACGATGGTTTTTCTGCGACGAATGGAATTCGGCCCCGGCTTGGAAGCGGTGGCCATGCGACTTCCCGAACCACATCCCGACGAGACCGCCCCGCCGCGGATTCCCACCACATCCGTGGCATTCGCGCACGCCGCCGCAGAACTCGATGAACACCAGGCGGACGGCCTGATCCTGCTGATCATCGAGCGGGGAGGCTATCCGTCGATGCTCGGCTGGATGATCCACGACAAAACCGCCACCCCCATCGAACCGGGCACCGCCAAGAGCATCGACAGGTTCCTTTCCGATCCCCTCAGTTACAACGCCTGCAATTTCCGTATCGACATCCTCTCCTCCGCCGATGCGCGTCGGATTCTCAACAACCTCGATGGCGAAGGCGGGGAAAACTCCGAATGATGGATCATGACGTCGTCGGCGGCATGGATGTTTCCCTGCCGTCCGCCCGCCACTCCGATACTTTCGTATCCCCTCCCCCTGCCACCCCGTGGGCGCTAGCCAAGTCCGCCCCAGGTCCGCATAGACCCCATCGAATGATCCAACGGAGTGGCTCCCTCCGGGTGCCATGATTCGCATCCGCGGCATTCCTGCCGCGTTGCATCCATCAAGCGGCTGGAAAGCCGCATCTGCGAAACATGGCGGCTTCAAGCCGCCACTCCGGAAAGCTTCGCGCTTGTGGATTTGGCAACGCCTACGCCAATCCTTAAAGGCATTGCGCAAAAGCGTGAAATCCGGGCATTTTCCATGGAGATTCGCACGCCCCAAGGAGCGGCGGCACCCCCGTTGAAGTCCTCTGCTCCGAGAGCCCACG
>SLAV01000051.1 GCA_007126655.1 Haloferula sp.
AGGATATTTTTTGCGGCGGGCGGGGTCCAGACCGTCAGACCGCGCATTCGGGGCAGGTGCCGAAGAACTCGAGTTCGTGATAGAGGTTGCGGAATCCGGTTTTCCGGCGGATTTCATCCTCGAGGTCGTGGACGGGGCATGGGGCGTTGACTGCCTCGATGCTGCCGCAGCCGGTGCAGATGAGGTAGTCGCTGTGTTTGCCGGGGACGAGGAGGGTGAAGTAGGCGGCGCGCTCGTGGAGGCCGAGGCGGCGGACAAGGCCGTGGCCGGCGAGACGCTGGAGGAGGCGGAAGACGGTGGCCTTGTCGCACTGGTTGCGGAGGCGGGGGGAGGCGGCGAGTTCGGAGAGCGTCATGGGCCGGCCGTTTTCCAACAGGGTGTGGATGAGTTCCTCGAGGGCCTTGGTGCGGCGGAGGCCGGCCGCGCGGCAGCGGTCGATGGTCTGTTGGAGAAGGGTGCTCATGGTGGCCGGACGCGTGGAAGGATAGGCGGGGCGCGCCGGGATGGAAATGAAATTTCCGGTCAGCGTTTTTCGATGGCGACGAGTGTGATGTCGTCCATTTGCGGGCCGTCGTCGGTAAATTGAGCGAGGGTGTCGCGCATGCGGGAGATGACGGTGTCGGCACCGAGGGGAGCGGCTTCGCGGAATGCCTCGGACATGCGCGCGAGGCCGAATTCCTCCTCGCGGTCGTTGAGGGCCTCGCGGACTCCGTCGGTATAGAAGAGGATGCAATCACCGGTGGAAAGATCGACGGTTTCGTCGCGTGTGACGCGCTCGAAGACGGGGCCGGCGTCGATGCCGAGGGCGAGGCCCGGCGGGCGGAGGCGCTCGACGGAGCCGGTGGCGCGGCGGTAGATGAGCGCGGGGTCGTGCCCGGCGCGGGCGTGGGTGATGGTGCCGGAGGCTTCGTCAACGACCGCGTATGAGAAGCTGACGAACATGTCCTCGCGGATGTCGGGGTAGAGGAGGCGGTTGACGGCGGCGAGGGCGCGGGTGGGCGACGTTTCGCCGGCGGCGACGGCGCGCAGGGTGCTGCGGCACATGGCCATAAGGAGGCCGGCGGGGACGCCCTTGCCGGAGACGTCGGCGATGGCGATGCCGAACCGCCTGTCGCTGATGCGGAAGAAATCGTAGTAGTCTCCGCTGATGATGCGCGCGGAGAGGTTCACGCCGCTGATGCGGAAGCCGGGGACGCGTGGGTCGGTCTCGGGGAGGAGGACGCGCTGGACCTCGCGGGCGTTGTTGAGTTCGCGTTCGTAAACGCGTTTCTCGCTGGCCTCGCGGTGGATGCGGGCGTTGCCGATGGCGAATGCGGACTGCTCGGCGACGGCGCGGAAGACGGCGAAGTCGTTGGCGGTGAACGCGCCGTCCTCGTGTTTGCTGGCGACGGCGAGGACGCCGAGGTCGCGCCCGGCGTGCTTGAGGGGTGCGATGAGGGCGGAGACGTTGTCGTCGTAGCGGACAAGCTGGTCGCGGAAGACGGGGTGGTATTTGACGTCGGCGACGTGTTCGGGTTCGCCGGTGCCGAGGCAGTGGCCGAGCATGCCCTCGTCCACGGAAATGCGGGAGAGGCGGAGGTGGCTTTCGAGGGCCTTGGGGTCGCGTTCGGCGCGCTTGCGGATTTCGTGGGGGATGCCGGCGAGGGGCGGGCAGTCATCCGAGATGTATTCGGGGTGGAGGAATCCGGGATCGGCACCGACGAGGTAGATGGCTCCGCCGCGGGCGGTGACGACCTTGTCGATGCCATCGACGATGATGCGCGCGAGCGCGGCGGGGGAGGGTTCGGTCTCGATGGCGTGGCCGAGGACGTGGAGGAACTGGAACATGCGGTGTTCCTCGCCCTCGAAGTCGATGAGCCTCTGGCGGATGCGGCGGTTCCTGCGTCGGTGGTTCTGGAGTGCGGCGACGAGACCGATGATGACGATGAACGCACCTGCGAGGAGGATTGCGGCGGGATCGTTCATGGTGCGGGAAATAGGGCGGACGTAGCGGAATGGATGCCGGTTGGGCGCGGCGTTTCACCTGGATTCGTCCGCACCGTCTCCGCCGAGATCCTCGCGCAGGATGGAAATGACGCCGGCGAAGCGCCCGGAATTCCGCGGGTCGGCCCCGGCGAGGGATTCGTGGGCATCAAGGACATGCTTCGCGCGGTCCTTGAGGCCGGGAAGGGGTGAGGCAGCACGGGGTGGGGCGAGTTGCGAACGGATTTCCTGGAGGCGGCCGGACCACGGGGCATTGGCGGGGAGGATTGCCATCATGCAATCGAGTCCGAGGTCTTCGAGGGACTGGCGGCCGCGTTCGCTGATGTCGGCGATTTCGAGATTTCCTCCGCTGGCGTTGAGGCGGGCGGCGATGCCGGCGAGGGTGCCCATGAAGGTGGAGTCCATGCCGGTGCAGTCGCCAAGGTCGATGACGACGCGCTTCTCTCCCGCGCCGACGCGTTCGTCGCCGAAATGTTTCACCGCCGGACTATTGAGGAATGAGCCTTTTCCGACGCACCGGATCCAACTGAATCCATCAAAGGTGCCGACAAGGATTGGGTGATCTGTTTTCACGTAACTGGGTTCGCCGCGGTGATTGAACCTGCGCAAGTGCATGATAACCCGGCGACATGAGGCGTCAATTCCGCTTGCGGCGGATTTTGGACGGATGTGGGCCGTGGCGATTCATTCCCAGAGATAGGACTGGCGTGTGGCGATGAGTTCGCCCCCGCGGCGGAGGGTGACTTGCCACGCGAGGACGCGGCCACCCTCGAAGTAATCGTCGCCGGTGACGGCGATTTCGGTGGTGCCGGAGGCGTCTTCGGCGGGGAATTCGCGGCGTTGGTTTTGAATCCGGCTGCCTGTGGCTCCCTGAATATAATCGAAATTGACGGTGACCGGGGCGGTTCCGCGGCCTTCCGGGTGATGCCAGGCGATGGTGAAATACTGCCCCAGAAGTTGTTCGCGCTCCTTCATGCTGACCGCTCCGTGGAGACGGCGGAGTTTTTCGTTGTTGGCCATTGGATCGGCGCCGCGATTGTTCGTCTGTTGGTCACGGATAACGTGAGTGGTAACGCGGAGTGGCTCTGGCCCGGCACACGAGACCGTGAGGATTACGGCTAGGAAGACGGGCCAGTAACGGAATGGCATGTGTTGAAACTAGCGGGGCAGCTGTTGCTGGGCAAGCATGGGGTATCGGATGGAGGGAGAAGGGGGGAGGCCGGAGGCTGCAAGGGAGTATTTTATGTTGGCGTTGACCGGCACGATCGCCGGGGGTGATTATTCGCGCGCACATGTTTATCGATCATATCCGCATTTTTGCGAAGGCTGGCAAAGGGGGCGATGGCGTGGTTTCCTGGAGGCGGGAAAAATTCGTGCCAAAAGGCGGGCCGGACGGTGGAGACGGCGGTGCCGGGGGTGACGTGGTGCTGGTGGTCGATCCCTCGACGGACAATCTGCGGCAATATCACTACGATCCGAAGTTGATCGCGGAGGACGGCAGGGACGGAGCGGCGTGGAAGCGGACAGGGAGGGGAGGCAAGCGGGTGGTTGGCAAGGTGCCGCCGGGCACAGTGGTTTACCGCAGCACGGCGGAGACGGTTCAGTTGGCGGCGGAGATGGAGCGGGGAGACGAGGGGATTGAGCTGGAGCCGGTGGCGGATCTGGTCGAGCACGGTCAGGAATACGTGCTTTGTAAGGGAGGGACGCCGGGGCTGGGCAACACGCATTTCCGGAGCGCGACGAACCGTGCGCCGACCGAGCACACACTCGGAACGGCGGGTGAAGAGGGGGGTTTCTATCTGGAGCTGAGACGGATTGCGGACGCGGGGCTGGTGGGCTTTCCGAATGCGGGTAAATCGACGCTCATCGGCGAGCTTTCGGCTGCAAAGCCGAAGGTGGCGTCCTATCCGTTCACGACGCTGCAGCCGGTGGTGGGAGTGGTGGAGTTTCCGAAATTCCGACGCTGTACGGTGGCGGACATTCCCGGGTTGATCGAGGGGGCGCATGAGAACCGGGGGCTGGGGCACGATTTCCTGCGCCACATCACGCGGTGCCGGATGTTGTTGTTCGTGATCGACATGGCGGGGAGTGAGGGCCGGGAGCCGATATCGGACCTCGAGGTCCTGCGCCGCGAGGTGCGGGAATACGACGAGGAACTGGCGGCGTTTCCCTGGAAGGTGGTGGCGAACAAGATGGATCTTGTCGGTGCGGAGGATCAACTGGCCTTTTTCCGCGCGCGCTTTCCGAAAGTGGAGGTGCTGCCGGTCTCCTGCCATACGGGCGAGGGAATCGAGGAACTGCGGGAGATGTTGGACCGCGTGGTCGGCCACAGGTTCTCGAAGTGACCACTTTTTTGAAAGCCACGGGCATTCGCGCTGGTATGGCTGCAATGATCAATCAAGGTTTCCATAGAAAATTGTTGGTCGCCGCATGCGGCCTGGCATTGGCGGTCGCACCGACGGTCAAGGGAGAATTACCAAGGCCGGATGGCGAACCGGCGGACATGTCGCAGCCTGTGCAGGTGTTCATTCTGCTGGGGCAGTCGAACATGGTGGGCTTCGGCGAGGTGGGTGGACCGGACCGCGAGGGGAGCATCAAGCATTCGGTGCGGGAGAAGGGGCTTTATCCGTTTCTGGTGGATGAGGACGGTGAGTGGAGTGTGCGGAAGGACGTGCGCAACGTTTTCGTGATGCACCGGAGGGGCAACATGAATGTGCAGGCGAACGACTGGCTGCGGATCGGCACGACGCGCCGGATCGGTCCGGAAATCGGCATCGGCCACCATCTTGGAAACCTGCTTGATGCGCCGGTAATGCTTTTGAAGAGCTGCATCGGCAACCGCAGCCTCGGCTGGGACCTGCTGCCACCCGGCAGCGAGCAATATGAATATGACGGACGGATCTACGCGGGCTACAAGGAATCGCCGGACTCGTGGGAAGTCGGCGAGGAACCCGAGCCGATCGACTGGTATGCGGGCAAGCAGTATGATGACGACATCGGCAATGTGAAAAAAGTGCTGGAGGATCTTGAGACTTACTACCCGGGCGCGGAGGGATACGAAATCGCCGGTTTTTTCTGGTGGCAGGGCGACAAGGACCGCTACAACGCGGCGCATGCGACGCGCTACGAGCAGAACCTGGTGCGCCTGATCCATGCGTTGCGAGAGGACTTCGACGCGCCTGACGCGAAATTCGTGTGCGCCACGCTGGGCCAGACCGAGAAGGGTGCCGGCGGCAATGAGGGGCACATCCTGAATGCAAAGCTCGCTGTGGACGGCGGCAGCGGGAAATATCCCGAATTCGAGGGTAACGTGGCGACGGTTTACACGCATCCGCTGAGTCAGGGAGGTGCGTCAGGGGGGCATTACGGCAACAACGGGCGGACGTTCATGGATGTGGGCCTCGGGATGGGTGAGGCAATGGTGCGGTTGTTGGAGGGAGATTGAAGCCGCTGCACCAATCTTTTCCTCGGTCGGCTCACCGGACGACGTGGCGTGGATTCATTGGGGGGCGTGAATCTCCGCAGGTGATGCCTTGAGGCAAAGAAACCTGAAGTTGCAATTCCCCGATGTGAAAAACAAAGCCCTGCCATAACAAGGCTCACAGAGGATGGCGGCTTTGTCCGTGTGTCGGAAGTCAGTTGGAATTTTTCAGTTGCCGAGGCGGGTGGTGATGTCCTGCAGGAGTTTTTCGAGGCGTGGCGCGGGCGCGATGGCCTCGGGTTGGTCGAATCCGATCCAGACGACGGTGGAGCCGGCGGGGCCGATGCGGAGGATCCATGCGTCGCGCGCGGAGCCGGTGAAGCCGGTGAAGGTGCGCGTGCCGGAATCGGACCGGAAAACGCGGAGGGCCTCGGCGGCGGCCTGCGGGCCGATGGCGCGGGAGTGGTACGGCTCGCCGTGGTAGAGGGTGTTTCCTTTCGCATCGCGGATTTCGCGGATGAGGTAGGGGCGGGGCTTTTCGCCCTCGTTGGCGAGGGTGGCGAGGGCGGTGGCGATCTCGACGGGGGTGGAGGCGACCCAGCCGCGGAACAGGTCCTCGTCTTCGGCGAAGGGGCCGGTGATGCCGCAGCGGCTGGCAATGCGGGCGACCTCCGCCGGGCCGATCTGGCGGCCGGTGTGCATGGCGCGGCCGGGGAAGACGAGGCGGTCGCGTTCGGCGGCGGCGGCGGCGATCCAGGGTTCGAAGGTGGTGCCGATGTCGCGCCGGGCGCGGGTGCGGTCCACGCCGGAGTGCGAGATGTCGCGCCCGCCGATCCACGCCATGGTCTGGCCGGTGCGGGATTCGAGGGTGATGGCGGCGTATTGGAGGTAGCCGGTGTGCGGGCCGCCATCGTGTCCGGCGTGGGTGGGGTGCGGCCAGCCGGGTTCGTTCTCGATGGCGGCGACGGCGCGAGCGATGTCGCGCTCGAGGCGGGCCTGCCAGTTGCTGTCGAGGGTGGTGTGGACGTGGATGGCTCCGGCGGGTGGCTCGATTTCGCGGTCGATGATGCGGTCGAGTTCGCGGCGGACGGCGCGCATGGCGAACGAGCTTTGGGATTCGCGCCGGCTTTCGTCGAGCAGGCGGATGGGATCGTCGAGGACGGCCTGGTGGCCGGCCGGGTCGAGCGCGCCGTTCTCAAGCATCCTGGCGAGCGTCTGGTTGCGCTGGCGGATGGCGGGTTCGTAGTTGCGGAACGGGGAGAAGACGTGGGGACCGCGGATGATGCCGACGATGAGCGCGCATTCGCCGTCGTTGAGTTCGGAGGCGGGACGGCCGAAGTAGGTGAGGGCGGCCTGTTCGAGGCCGTACGCGCCGGCTCCGAAGTAGATGCGGTTGAGGTAGTGGGCGAGGATCTCGTCCTTTGGATAACGGGCCTCGACGCGCAGGGTGAGGGCGATTTCGAGGAGTTTGCGGTGCAGCGTCTTGCCGCGCATGTTCTCGTATGAGTTGCGGGTGAGCTGCATGCTGATGGTGGACGCGCCCTGGGTGTAGCGGCGGTCGCGGATGTTGCGGGCGGTGGCGCGGAGGATGCCGCGGAGGTCGATGCCGGGGTGGTGGTAGAAACGGGCGTCCTCGCGGGCGAGCAGGCATTCG
Source organism: Haloferula sp. (assembly GCA_007126655.1). Taxonomy (GTDB): domain Bacteria; phylum Verrucomicrobiota; class Verrucomicrobiia; order Verrucomicrobiales; family Akkermansiaceae; genus Luteolibacter. The sequence continues at coordinate 7,059 of SLAV01000051.1, forward strand.
ACGAGGAAGTCGGGGATTTCGGCGCGGGTGAGGGGGCGCCGGGCGCCGGTGCCGGGGAGGAGGATCTCGCGTCCGTCGCGGTCGTGGAAGACGGCCCCCGGCGGCAGTTCGGCGACTTGCGAGATGTCGTATCCGCGGGCGAGGTGGTGGTAGAAGAGGGCGGTGCCCGCGAGCGCGAGGACGAGCAGGACGGTGGCGATGAACGCCCACCGGACCCAGGAATGCAGCCACAGCGGAAGGCAGCGCTTCCAGAGCGGCTCGCGGTTCATGGGACGCCAGCGTGACATGCGCGGAGCGGGGTTTTTCGGGCGGCGTCCGGCGCACGGCGCGGCGCGCTCACACGTAGTGGAGTTCCTTGGCGCGGGCTTGGACGGCGGCGTCGTTGTCCAGCAGTTCCTGGATGGGATCCCAGCGGCCGGAGACGAGCGCGTCGCGGGCGGATTCCGGCATTTGGACGGGGATTGCGAGGCCGGACGGGGCGCGGACCTCGAGGGCCTCGACATCGATGGTGATTTCGACCGTGGGATCGGCCGCGACGGCATCGCGGAGCGCGGCGATGTCGGCGGCGGACGCGGTGACGCAGGGCATGGCGAGGGTGGTGGCGTTGCCGAAGAAGATCTCGGCGAAGGACTCGGCGATGACGGCGTCGAAACCGAATTTACGGAGCGATTGCGGGGCGTGTTCGCGCGAGGATCCGCAGCCGAAGTTGACGCCCGTGAGCAGGATGTTGGCACCCTCGAACCGGGGGTCGTTGAGCGGGTGATCGGTTTTGTTTCCCTTGTCGTCGAAGCGGACGTCGTAAAACGCGAACTCACCGAGTCCGTCGAAGGTGACGCATTTCATGAAACGCGCGGGGATGATGCGGTCGGTATCGATGTCGGCTCCGGGGACGAAGACGGCGCGGCCGGTGACTTGTTTGACGGGATCGAGAGGCATGGTGAGGTGCGGTTGGCGGGTTCATTCCGGGACGCGGGTGATTGTGTAGCCCTTGTCTTCGAGGTGCTTGCGGATGCTTTCGTCGCCGAGGTAGTGGGCGGCGCCGACGGCGAAGAAGTGCGAGCGGGCGGGGTCTTCGCGGAGGATTTCGTGGATTTTTGCGGCCATGGCGGTGTCGCGGTCGGCGATGAGGGCCTTGATGAGTTTTTCGCCCGCCTCGATCACGGCGGGATCCTCGTTTTCGCCGAAGGTCATTGATTCGGTGAGGAGGTCTCCGAGGGTTTGCTCGTCGCCCGCTTCGTATGCGGCGATGAGCTGGCGCATCATGTCGTCGCCGTCCTCCAAGGTGGCGAGGGTTTCGCGGAGGAAGAGAACCTGCTGGTCTTCGTCGAGGACGTCGAAGGCGCCGATCTGGTCGGCGATCTCCTCGAGGCCGTGGACGGTTTTTCCGGCGGCTTGGGCGCGGTTCCAGAGGATCTGGTCGAGCGCCTCGCGGCCTTCGAGCTGGTGCGGGAGCATGACGACGATCATGGCGGCGGCCCAGGTCTTCATGGGCTGGAGGATGGCGATGTCGAGGCCGGGCTGGATTTCGGCGAGCCGGTCGGCGAGGGCTTCGGTGAGTTCGGGGCCGATGGAATCGGAGAGCGTGCGGTTGTCGCGGCGCATCATGAGTGCGGCGGCGGCCATTTGGGCGGCGGGCTCCATGGTGACTTCGGCGTGGAAGGCGTCGGCCGCGTCGAACGCCTGTTCGGCGGCGGGATGGAGCTGGCGGATGCGGTCGTTGCTGAGGTGGATGGTGCCGAAGAGGTGCGAGGGTTTTTCGATGCCGTTGCCCTCGACGCGCCAGAGGAAGGGCTTGTCGGGCGGGGCGGGATCGGCGGCGGTGGCGAACGCGGCGGCCGCTGCCCAGGTGGCGATTCCGAGGGCAAGGCCGGAGAGGATTTGGCGGATTCCGGAGGGGCCGGGATGGATGTTGGATTGCATGGCGGGTGGATGTGGAGGTTCACGCGACGGCGCTGCCGGCGGAGATGCCGAAGACCTCGCGGGCGTCGGCGACGCGGCCCTCGATGGCGGCGGCGGCGACCATGACGGGCGACATGAGGATGGTGCGGCCGGTGGGCGATCCCTGGCGGCCCTTGAAGTTGCGGTTCGACGAGGAGGCGCAGAGCTGGTCGCCGATGAGTTTGTCGGGATTCATGGCGAGGCACATCGAACAGCCGGCGCCGCGCCACTCGAAGCCGGCGGCGCGGAAGATTTCCGGCAGGCCCTCCTGTTCGCACTGGGCGGCGACGATTTGCGAGCCGGGCACGGCGATGGCCTTGACGCCGGGGGCGACGCGGCGGCCCTTGATGTGCCGGGCGACCTCGCGGAAGTCGGAGAGGCGGCCGTTGGTGCAGGAGCCGATGAAGGCGACGTCGATTTCGATACCCTTGACCGGGGTGCCGGCGGGGAGCTTCATGTAGGCGAGTGCCTCGTCGATGACGGCTTTTTGCTCCGGGTTTTCCGCGGTGGCGGGGTCGGGGATGGTTTCGTTGATCGAGATGCCGTGGTCGGGCGAGATGCCCCAGGTGACGGACGGCTCGATGTCGGCGGCGTCGATCGTGACGACGTCGTCGTATTCCGCGTCGGCATCGGATGCGAAGGAAAGCCAGCGGGCGGCGGTGGCGTCGAAGTCGTCCATATCGACATACGGGCGGCCCTTGAGGTAGGCGACGGTTTTGGCGTCGGGGTTGACGTATCCGCAGCGCGCGCCGCCCTCGATGGACATGTTGCAGACGGTCATGCGCTCCTCCATGGACATGCGCCCGAAGACGTCGCCGGCGTATTCGTAGGCGTAGCCGATGCCGCCTTTCGCGCCGAGCAGGCGGATGATGTGAAGGATGACGTCCTTGGCATAGACGCCGGGGCGGAGGTCGCCGTTGACCTCGATGCGGCGGACCTTGAGTGCGCCGAGGGCGAGCGTCTGCGAGGCGAGGACGTCGCGGACCTGGGTGGTGCCGATGCCGAAGGCGATGGCCCCGAAGGCTCCGTGGGTGGCGGTGTGCGAGTCGCCGCAGGCGATGGTGGTGCCGGGCTGGGTGATGCCCTGCTCGGGGCCGACGACGTGGACGATGCCCTGTTTGCCGGAGGCGAGGTCGAAGTAGGTGATGCCGAAGTCGTCGGCGTTTTTCCGCAGGGCGGTCATCATGTCGGCCGCGAGCGGATCCTGCGGCGCGTCCTGGTCGATGGTTGGGACGATGTGATCGACGGTGGCGAAGGTGCGCTCCGGGAATTTGACGCCGAGGCCGAGGTCGCGCAGCATGCCGAACGCCTGCGGCGAGGTGACCTCGTGGATGAGGTGGGTGCCGATGAGGAGTTGTGTGCGGCCGTCGGCGAGTGTGCCGACGGCGTGTGCGTCCCAGACTTTCTGAAAGAGGCTTTTACCCATGGTTTCCAATGCGCCGTGATTCGCGGCGGGGAGGGAAGATGGCGGTCCGCGGGGGCGTTGTCAAAGCCACATCGGCGGGGCCACTTCAGAGGGAAAGGGTGGAGCCGGTTGGGGGCAGGCGTCGGCGGGCCTGTGTGGGTTTTTCATTTTTTCCCGGCCCTGGCATAGACCTGTGCGGAGCGCGACGGGGTGTAGATTTTGACGTGCCCGCC
>SLAV01000140.1 GCA_007126655.1 Haloferula sp.
GGGTTCCACCAGGTGGAGGCCGGCGGAGTGTCGGGCTGGTCGGACGTGTCGGCGGGAGAGGAGCATACGTGTGCGGTGACGGGGGATGGGGATGCGAATGCGTGGTGTTGGGGGGAGCCTGAATTCCTGAAGCTAAGCGGTGACGCTACTAGTACGGGAGAACCGGTTCTAGTTACTTCAGCGCCCGGATTGACGGTTGAAGATACACTTGCGGTCTATGCCGGTGGAGATCACTCGTGCGCGGTGGTAGAAGCAAATCGAGCCTATTGCTGGGGGGCGAACAACGAAAACCAATTGGGTCGGGATCCCGCGTCGAACCAGGGAATAGTGGGAGCGGTGAGCGGGGACCAGAGCTTCGAGATATTGACGACCGGGGGAGAGCATACCTGCGGCGTCACTGTTGGTGGGGATGCGTATTGTTGGGGGCGCGATGCAGATGGTCAGGCGGGAGGCGGTGGGGGAGGTGCGAGCCCGGCGATTATCGACGGGTTGGATGACGTGAGTGATATTAGCGCAGGAGATGAGCACACCTGCGCGATCGCAGAGGGTTGGGTGTACTGTTGGGGAAGGGCTGCGGACCGTTTGGGGAAGGGACCCGCGCCAGATTCATCACCGGGACGCGTGGTGTGGCCCGGCGAGCCGAGCGAGTAAGAGGCTCGGTGGTGCGGTGAATCGTGATAGGGGTAGGGACACCCGGTTCACCGGGTGCCCCTCCCTCCGAACCGCACGTATGGATTTCCCATATACGGCTCTCCAGTCAGCGCTTCCCCTTTCGTAAGGACTCGAGTTCCCGCCGCCTGGCTTCGGCCATTGAGTAAAGCCCTGCAGCGGCAAAGTAGGCGTTCGGCCATTTACGTCGGTTTCCCTTCGTGTAGGCCCAACCACTGATTTTCTGACGCTTGTGCAAGATTCCGCGCAAACGTCGCCGGATTTTGCCATCGAGTTTCCGAAACACGTTGCTTACGCTGTGTTTGAAGTACTCATACCATCCGATGATGATCTGATTCAGCTCCTCGATGATGGTCTGCAGGCTATATCCACTGCTGCGTGGAGTCTTCTCTTTGATTTTGCTGAGAAAGTTCCGCTCTGCCTTTTCACTCGGTAGTTTGATTCCGTGCTTAAAGCAGTATCCAAGGAAGTCGAAGCTCCCATTAGATTCGTCGACGATTTTCGTTTTCTCCGGATGAAGCGTCAGCCCGACCTTTTCGGTCCAGGTGCGGACTCTTTCGAGCGCCGCATCAGCCTCCTCTTCTGTCCGACATAAGACGACAAAGTCATCGGCGTATCGCACCATCTCGAATCCGGCCTCTTCCATTATCTGGTCGAGTGGATCGAGGTAGATATTTGCCAGAAGAGGGCTGACAACTCCCCCTTGTGGCGTGCCCTGGGTGGGTTTGTAGGTGTCTCCGTCGTCGTCGATCTCGCACTTCAGAAAGGCTGTGATCAGGTCGAGGACCTTTCCATCGGAGACGTGCTTCTCCACCTCCGCCATGAGTTGCTCATGGTTGATGGTGTCGAAGTATCCCTTCAGGTCCGCGTCCACGACCCATCGGTATCCTTTCTTCAGTAGGTGATGGACTTGACGTAGTGCATCCTTCGCTCCCCGCTGGGGCCTGAATCCATACGATCGAGGGGAGAACCCTTTCTCGTAGATCGGCTCCAGCACCATCTTGAGCGCTGTCTGTACAATCCTGTCCTCAACGGTCGGGATTCCCAGTGGGCGCTCTTCGGCTCTTCCTGGCTTGGGGATCCAGGCCCTTCTTACGGCTCGGGGCTCATATGTCCCTTCCTTGAGCTTTCGGCTCAGGCGCTTGAGGTTCGTCTCGGCGTGTCGCTCGTACTCAGCGATCGTGACCTTGTCGATTCCCGGCGCACCGTCGTTGGTCCTGACTTGCTCCCAGGCCCGTCTCAGTGTTTTCAGCCGATAGACCTTGTCTATCAGGCTGAACCATTTTCCTCCTCTGACGCCCTTTTCGAGCGCCTCGAGCATCCGATCCGTCCAGATCGACGGTTCCACCCATGACCACCGGGCCCGGGTTTCTTCAGCTTGTTTAGCCTGCTTCGACACTGCCGCTGATTTGTCTTCCATCTCACTGTCCTTTCCAGATTTCGCTTTCCTGCACCCCTTCGCTCCACCTCTTTTCGGAGGTTTCTTCGCTACTATGAGTGCTCTGACTTCTGCTGGCCTCTCTTGACCTGCCAGCAGATCTCCCTGAGTTGACATCACACGACTTTCGGATCATTCCGTCTCCAACCACCCATGTACGACCCGTCATCACCTTTTGTCCGTTGGTGTCACGGGCTTTCTCTGTACCGTCTGCTCCTTCTTCAGTCCGCTGGACCGAGCACGGCTGTCCGCGGCTAGGGACTTTTATACGGTGTTGTCCCAACCCGTTGTATTTTCCGATCAGAGACATCCGGGATTCGCCAATGGCTCGGAGGCTCTCCTCATACCTGGGCCGAATCGAGTTCATTTCCATTACAGACTGATCCTTCGTTGCATCGGTGCCCTCCACCCCACCTCGCGGTGACGCAGTAACCTTCAACTTCGGAGCCGGACATGCTCCGGGTGGATTCTCACCACCTGTCATGTGCGCTCTCAGGCGCGCGAGCCCTGCGCGTCCCGCGCAGGTGTACTCCGTGCCGACATGTATCGCGGAGGACTGAGAAACCCTCGGACTTCGTGCACCACCCCCACCACTACACTCCGCGAGGGCTGGACTCTGCGAGAATTTTGCGGTTTACAGGAAGTACCCGTGTGTCA
>SLAV01000364.1 GCA_007126655.1 Haloferula sp.
AAAAGGGCCGCCCACCGGGCGGCCCTTTTTTATCCAGGGATCAAATGTAAGAGCCGCACAATCCGGCTCGCCCTGCCTCGAGCGGCCGGGAAGGTGATTGTCGTCTTCGGGTTTGACATTCTGTTCACGCGATGGGATATTCAGGATTCCACGAGCCTTGGCGCAATGTCTTGCCGGTCTTCAGGAGGGGGAGCCGGCAGGTTTTTGCGTCTTTGGCACGCATGGTGAACACAACAATGTCAAGTAATCCCGTGGGAGGATTCATGCGAATTAACTATCTCGCCTCCAGCCTGCTGGTTGGGCTCAGTTTGATTTTTGCGCTGGCCAGCACACCATCGGTCGCCAGTGCCGATGGAATTGAAGCGTCTCAATCCAGCCAGGAACGGCCATTGATCGATCCTGATTTGAAGGCGCGCCTCGCAGAGCGCGGCAGCGCCAATATGTTCATTTACATGCGTGAGCGGGCAGACCTCAGCCAGGCGCATGGTATGGACTGGGAAGAGCGTGGCCAATTTGTCCATGACCGTCTGCGCGCCGTTGCCGGACGCTCCCAGCAGGGCGTGTTGTCCGAGCTCAGGGGCATGGGCGCGAACTACCGCTCCTTCTGGGTTGACAACGTCATCTCGGTCGATTCGGCCACCCTGGGGATGTTGGACGCGCTTTCAGGACGGAGCGATATCGCTGCCCTTATCCTCGAGCCGATGGCCTTCATTCCGGAGCCTGAAGAGGCGCCGGAAGAAACCACGGACGGCACACGTGCGCCGATTGCCAGCATTGTCCAGATCGGAGCACCGGATGTGTGGGCGATGGGTTTCACCGGCACGGATATGGTGGTTGGCATCATCGACTCAGGCACCCGCCATACCCACCAGGCGCTGGTGAACCAGTACCGCGGCACCCTCGGCAGTGGAGGCTTCGACCATAATTACAACTGGTTCGACGTGGGCGGCTCGACCACCCCGCAGTTTCCCGAGCCTCACGGTACGCACGTGACCGGCACCGCCATCGGGGATGACGGCGGTTCAAACCAGATCGGTGTCGCGCCGGGTGCCGAATGGGTTTCCTGCCTTGGCTGCACCTCATCGGGATGCCCAGGCACGAACCTGCTGAGCTGCGCCCAGTTCATGGCCGCCCCGACGGATCTGGCCGGTAATAATGCCGATCCGAGCCTTCGGCCCCATGTCGTCAACAACTCGTGGGGAAGCTGCCAGCAATTTTATGATCCGTGGTACCAGGGGTCGGTGGATGCCTGGATCGCCGCTGGCATCGTGCCGGTTTTTGCCAACGGCAATGCCGGCAACTGCGGTTATTCAAGCCCGCCAGGTCTTAACACGGTAGGCAATCCAGCCCGCTATGGCAATGTGCTTGGGGTCGGGTCGACCGGCAACAGCAATGGCCAGTATGCCAATCATTCCAACTGGGGCCCGACGGATAACCCGAACCCGGGAACGGATCCCAACGTGCCGGACCCGATGGGCTTTGGCAACATCAAGCCCAATATGTCAGCCCCCGGCGTGTCCATTTTTTCCGCCGTCAGTTCTTCGGATACGGCTTATCAAAGCTCGTTCTGGACCGGTACCTCAATGTCGGCCCCGGCCGCAGCTGGCCTGGTCGCCCTGATGTGGGACGCAGCCCCCTGCCTGGTTGGCAACTACGCCACCACGGGAACGCTGCTGATGCAAACCGCGAACCCGATTTCCTACGCGACCAACAATGGTGACGAAGGCCCAAACAATGTTCCGAACCACGCCACGGGTTGGGGTGAAATCAATGCCGTGGCCGCCGTTGATGCGGCCATTGCGGAATGCAGTTTGCAGGGCCAAGTGGACGGAACGATCACTCGCTCCGATACCTCAGCGCCTCTCGAAGGCGCCACGGTCGTGGCCGTGGGCCCGGTAACGCGGACGACGACCACGGGTCCTGACGGCACCTACACCCTCGAGGCTCCAGAAGGAACCTACGACGTGACGGCCAGCCTGGCCGGTTTCCATCCGCAGACCGTGACCGGCGTGGAAGTCACAGAAGACGGGGAAATCGCAGTGGATATCGCGCTTGATCCGGCACCGGTCAGTAACATCCCGACCGATCCCATCGAGATGATCGTGGTGACTGATGACACCACCAGCGCCACACTTGTCCTTGCCAATGACGGCGCAGGCGAGATGAATTGGTCAATTGATTACGATGACCTGATGGCCTCAACCGGCTTGTTCGGTTTCACCGGTGATTTCGATATCAGTAACTGGACATTTGCCAACAGCCCGGCCGGTGTCAACGGCAGTTTCTCCACCAACCCCGGGCCGCCGGTTGAAGTCTTTATCGTCGGTGGTGATGATGGCGTGGGCGGCGATGCCGACCTGTCGATTGAAATCCCGATGGATGGAACCATCAGCTTCGATTGGGGTTATCAATCTGTCGACACCGGCACTTTCGATACCGGTGGCTATGTCATCAATGGTTCTTACACGGTGTTGGCGACCAACGATTCCCAGGTGCCGTTCTTCAACGCGTCGACCACGGTTGAGGTGAGCGCCGGTGATGTGTTTGCGTTCCGCGTCAACACCACGGATGGACTGTTCGGACCGGGTGAGCTGGGCATCACGAATTTCGAGTTCAGCCCGGCTGCCTGCAACAGCTTCGCCAGCGTGCCCTGGCTGAGTGCCGACCCGGAATCCGGAAGCATCCCGGGCGAGTCCTCTTTCCCGGTTGACATCCTGATTGATGCAACGGGCCTGGCCGTTGGCGCCTACAGT
>SLAV01000306.1 GCA_007126655.1 Haloferula sp.
CCGGCATCGGCGTCAACGAAACCCGCCACGACCGCCCGTATCAGGACATGCTCATCGGCCAGGGCAAGGCGGGCGACATCCTCCGCAACCTGTTGCTCGAAGTGTCCGAACACGAAGACAACTCGCGCTGGGAGCAACTCGAACGCGTGATCGAAATCGTCTTCCGCTACCGCATCCTGCGCCCGGTCTATCAAGGGCTGCCGTTCATTGGTTGCCAGTATCTCAAGGGACTTCCGCCGGGAAAAAGCACCGGTGGCCTCGCACCTCTCGACCTCTCCACCACCGGCAGCGGCTTTCATCAGGTGCTGCTCATCCTGGCCTTCATGCTGGCGCGTCCGTCCAGCCTCATCCTGCTCGACGAGCCGGATGCCCATCTCCACGTCCTGCTGCAGAAGGAACTCTACGACATCCTGCGCGGCATCTGCCGCGATACCCGCAGCCAACTCGTCATCGCCACCCACTCCGAGGTGCTCATCGACAGCACCAGCCCGCGCCAGATCCTCTCCTTTTACGACACGCCTCACCCGCTGGCTTCGCACTGAAAGCCATCAAGCCGGCAATCCAGTCCGTCCTTCTGCTTGATGGCGATAACCGCAACCTGGCGGATCGCGAAATCACCGCAGATGGGCTGACGATTCTCCGCTGGGATCGCTACGAGGCGGGAAGCTATCTGCTCCACCCGGCATCCTTGGAGCGATTCCTCAACCGGGAAAAAGGCGAATTGTTTGCGCGCCCCGCATTGGAATACCTGAGTTCCCAACTCCCTCCCGCTTTTTTTGCCAACCCACTGGAAACCAGCAACTTCCTACGCTCGGAGCCCGCCAGCAAAACGTTGATCCCCGAACTCCTCCGGCTGGCCGAACTGGTGTTGCCCAAAAGCGATTATTTCCTCATCGCCAGCCAGATGCGGCCCGAAGAAATCCCGGTGGAGGTCACGGAGAAACTCGACGCGATCCAGAACATCGTCGATGGAGACCACAAATGAGTGTGCGCACCAAATTATCGCTCCATCCTTCGATCTGCATATTCGCATTCTCATGGGTGCCGAATGCCGACAAGGAGCCGGATGCGCCACCTGCCCTGGAGATCGAGGACAATGTCCTGTATCATCCCGTTGGAAATCAACCCCTCAGGCCCCATGGGAAGCGCGGGATACCGGAGAGATCGGCGTCCACGCGGACTTCGGAGAAGCCCGCCTGCTTCATGAGTCCGGCCACGGCCGCGCCCTGGTCGTGGCCGATTTCCAGCGCCAGCCAGCCGCCGGGCCGCAGCGCGGCATGAGCGGCGGGGATCAGCCGGCGGATCGCGTCCAGGCCATCCGCCCCCGAAAACAGCGCGACATCCGGATCGTGGGCGACCTCGCGCGAAAGCGTGGCGCGCTCCGGTTCGGGGATGTAGGGCAGGTTCGCGACGACGCCGTCGAACGACTCGCCGGCCCACGGTTCCATCAGGTCGCCCGCGGCGAATGTGCAGCCATCCAGGCCCAGCGAGGCGGCGTTTTCCCGCGCCAGGGCGAGGGCGTCGGTGCAGAGGTCCGACAGCCGCACTCGCCAGCCCGGCCGCTCCGCCGCAAGCGTCAGCCCGAGCACGCCGGATCCGCAGCCGACGTCGAGCACGTCGATGGCCTCGCGGGTTTCCTTTTCTAGGACCGCCGCGGCGAGTTCCTCGGTTTCCGGCCGCGGGATCAGGGCGCGGGCGTCGCAGCGGAAATCGCGGTTGTGGAACGATACCGTGCCGAGCAGGTGCTGCAGCGGCACGCCCTCGCCGCGCCTGCGGAGCCGCTCGCGCACCGGTGCCAGCTCGGATTCATCCAGCGGGCGGTCGAACTGGGTGTAAAGGTCCATCCGCGAGCATCCGAGTCCGTCCGCCAGCAGCAACTGCATGTTGCGCCGCGCGTCCTCGATGCCGCGTTTCTCCAGATAGCGGGCTCCGCCGTCGATGGCTTCCAGAACCGTGGTCATGCGGCGGGTCTCACCTCTCGTTCCACCCCTGTTCCTCGACGATGGTGTTCACCTTCACGCGCGACGGCTCGTCCTCCGGCAGGACGTCGAAGCGGACGAGGTAGTCGAGCGCGCGCTCGAACTCGAGGATCCCGGCCTTGTTCTCCTCCAGCTCGTCCCCGTCCATTTCCCCGATCCCCGCGGCTTCCGCCGCCGCCATGGTGGTGGCCGTGCGCATCGCGTCCTCGTCCACCTCGTAGGCGAGCGATTCCAGGTAGCGCATCATCATTTGGCGTCCCTCGAGCGTCGCCGCGTGGGCGCGGATGCCGGCGGCGATTTCGGAGCGTTTCTCGGCCGTCGCCTCCGGGCTTAGTTTGCTTCCCTCGCCGCCCTCGACCGGGCGCGGCGGCAGCGGGCGCACCCAGATGTTGCGGAAATGCAGCACGTCGCCATGGTCCTGCAGCATGATCGGCCCGGCCTCGGGAAACTCCCGCGGCGTGGACCGGCGCATGAATCCGCCGGGGCCTTCGAGCTGCGTGGCGTCCTGCACCAGCACGCCGTTGATGAACACGGTGAAGTGCCCGGGATCCACTTCCACGCCGTCCTCGAAAACCGGGCGACGATAGACGATTTCGTAAACCTGCCACTCGCCGGGCGGGCGCAGCGAATGGGCCATCGGCGGGTTGATGCCGTAAACCGATCCGGCGAAGCCGTCGGCGTAGGTCGGGTTGTCGTAATTATCGAGGATCTGGATCTCCGGTCCGCCGGCGAAGAACACGCCGCTGTTACCGCGGCCCTGGCCGCTTCCG
>SLAV01000108.1 GCA_007126655.1 Haloferula sp.
CTCCATACACCGAAATTATCATTGCCAACCCGGTATCGTTCCCTAGCATGCCCCCATGCTTGCGCACATCATCCGCATGTCCTTCCTCGCGCTTGCCGCACTCGCACTCGGTGCATGCTGCTGCTTCTGAGAACACCCGACCAACCACACCATCCAAAAACCATGAAAAAAATCGCACTCTTCGCCGCCCTCGCCGCCGTATCGCTTGGTTTCACCTCATGCTGCGGCATGTTCGGTGCGCCGAAAACCGGCACCGCCGGATACCAGGAGGAAACCCGCCAGGTCCGCGCCTGCTGGGGCACTGAAACCGTTAGCGAGCAGGTGCTTGTCTCCAGTTCGCCCAAGGGCGGCAATGTCTATGAGACCGTCGAGAGGGAAGTCCCGCGCTACCGCACCGTCACCCGCCGCACCCGCGTCGCCTGCGGACGCTGCACCCGCTTCTACTGCCCGCGCAAGGGATGCTGCGGCACCACCTCGGAGTCCATGCGCAAGATGGTCACGGCACAACCGTCCGTCGGCAGTCCGCACATCGGCCTCTCGATGACGATGCGCAATCTCACCGAGTAGGTATCCCGAAACAACCCGTTTTCCAACCGCGTGGTGGCTCCGCCGCCGCGCGGTTTTTGTTTTTTCCCCGGCGCTCGAAAAACGATTGGAAAACCGCGGGATCCCACCCATGCTCCGCCCGCGAAACCAAGTCTCCGCCCACACCCATGCCCATCAACATCGAAATGCCCAAGCTCTCGGACACCATGACCGAGGGCACCCTCATCAAATGGCACAAAAACGTCGGCGACTCCGTCGAGATCGGCGACATCCTCGCCGAAGTGGAGACCGACAAGGCCACCATGGAAATGGAAGCCTTCGATGAGGGTACACTCACGGAAATCCGCATCGAAGAGGGCGACAAGGCCGCCATCGGAGCCGTCCTCGCCGTTCTCGATGGCGACGGCGCGGATGACGATGACGACGACGAGTATGAGAAGCATTCCGCTGATGATGGGGCGGAAGGCGAATCCAAAGAGGACAAGGAAGAGCCCGACGAAGACCCCGAACCGCCCTCAGGTGACGACGATGAAAAACCATCCTCCAAACCCAAATCCTCCTCCGGCTCCGGCGGTGGTCGCGTGAAATCCTCGCCGCTCGCCCGCAAGATCGCCGCCGAACACGGCATCGACATCGCCGATATCGAAGGCACCGGCCCCGGCGGACGCGTCGTCCGCAAGGACGTCGAGGCCGCCGCGAAATCCGGTGGCGGAGGGAAGAAGAAAAAAGACACCTCCGGCGAGTCCCGCGCCGCCTCCGCACTCGCCGCCGCCGCCAAGGCCAAGGCCGCCTCCGCGGGTTCGTCGTCCTCCGCCGCCCCGACCGCCCCCGCCGCTTCCCCGGAGGCCATCCGGCCGGTCGCCGCCGATCACGACGAAATCGTCGAACTCAACACCATGCGCAAGGTCATCGCCTCGCGCCTGCTCACCTCCAAGGTCACCATCCCGCACTTCTACCTCCACCTCGAGATGGATGCCGCGCCGCTCATGTCCGTGCGCAAGCAGATCAACGAGCAGGCAGAGAAGACCCACGGCAACAAGTTCTCCGTCAACGATTTCATCCTCAAGGCCGTCATCAACGCCGCGCAGGCAGTGCCCGCCGTCAACGCCTCCTTCGCAGGCGAGCACATCGTCCGCTTCAAGCACGTCGGCCTTTCGGTCGCCATCGCCGTGGACGACGGACTCGTCACCCCGGTCATCAAGCAAGCGGAAACCAAATCGCTGCTCGCCATTTCCCAAGCCGTCAAGGACTTCGCCGTCCGCGCCCGCGACAAGAAGCTCAAGCCCGATGAATTCGATGGCGGCACCATCACCGTCTCCAATCTCGGTGCCTGGGGAATCGAATCGTTCGACGCCATCGTCAACCCGCCGCAAGCGTCAATTCTCTCGGTCGGTGCGGCGATTGAAAAACCGGTCGTCAAAAACGGTCAGATCGTCCCCGGCATGCGGATGAACCTCGGCCTTTCTTGCGACCACCGCGTCATCGATGGAGCCGTCGGAGCCGCCTTCCTCGCGGAAATCAAGAAGCTCCTCGAACAGCCCGCGCTGATGCTCCTCTGATTCAAGCGGGCATTTTGCCCGAAGCCCCCACGCCGCAATGCAAACCGTCCACGACGCCCACGCACTGCGGCACGCCATCACCGCACGCAAAGCCAGCGGCCCCATCGTGCTCGTGCCCACCATGGGTGCGCTCCACGCCGGGCACATCTCGCTCGTCGAGCGTGCCCGCCAGCGCGCGGGAGACGAAGGCACCGTCGTCGTCTCCATCTTCGTCAACCCGATCCAGTTTGATCGCCGCGACGACCTCGCCGCATACCCGCGCCCCATCGAGAGCGACCTCGATGCCTGCCGCGAGGCGGGCGTCGATCTCGTGTTCGCGCCGGAAGCAGGCTCGATGTATGCGCCGGATCGATCCGTCACCGTCACCGAGTCCGCCCTCTCGCAGCACCTCTGCGGCGCAGCCCGCCCCGGCCACTTCGACGGCGTCTGCACCGTGTGCCTCAAACTGTTTCTTCTAACCAAATGTGACGCCGCCGTCTTCGGCGAAAAGGATTTCCAGCAACTTGCCATCATCCAACGCATGGTGCGCGATCTCGACGTGCCCGTCGAAATCATCCCCGGGCCCACCCTGCGCGAGGCCGATGGGCTCGCCATGTCCTCCCGCAACGTCCGGCTCACACCCGCGCAACGCGCCGATGCCCA
>SLAV01000116.1 GCA_007126655.1 Haloferula sp.
AGGAACTCGACCAGAAAATCAGCGAACTGAAACTCAGCCTCTATCACCCCAGCACCAAGCTGAAGAAAAACCTCCCGCCCGAAATCCTCGCCAAATACGCCGCCAAGATCGGCAACTTCAACCAGGAAGGCCGCGAACGCATCCTGATCGCGATGATGAAGATCAACTTCCTCAAGCGCCTCGAAAGCTCCATCGACTCCTTCCGCCTCACCCTCCAGCGCACCATCGAGAAAATCGACAAGCTGGAGAAGAAAATCGAAGCCTTCGAGGAACATCGCGACAGCAACCCCACCCTCGATTTCGCCAACCTCTCCGAAGCCGACTTCGACGATCTCGACATCGATCCCGAAGACCTCGAAATCGGCGGCAAACACAAAATCAACCTCGCCCACCTCGACCTGCCCGAGTGGCTCCTCGCCGTCCGCCAGGACCGCATCCAGCTCCAGAACCTCCTCGACCACTCGCGCCCGGTCGTCGCCGCACGCGATGCCAAACTCGCCCGCGTCAAAGAAATCATCGCCGCCAAAGCCGAAAAACCCGCCACCAACCACGAAGGCAAACCCGTCCGCAAAGTCCTCCTCTTCACCGCCTTTGCCGACACCGCCCGCTACCTCCACGACCACCTCGCCCCTTGGGCGAAAGAATCCCTCGGCATCCACACCGCGCTCGTCTGCGGCGGCGGCCAATACCACACCTCCCTCGGCAAGACCGACCTCGAACACATCCTCACCAACTTCTCCCCCATCTCGAAAAAACGCGACCGCCAGCCACATCTCCCGCAAGACGAGGAAATCGACCTCCTCATCGCCACCGACTGCATCTCCGAAGGCCAGAACCTCCAGGACTGCGACCTCCTCATCAACTACGACATCCACTGGAACCCCGTCCGCATCATCCAGCGCTTCGGGCGCATCGACCGCATCGGCTCCCGCAACAAATCTGTCGCCCTCGTCAACTTCTGGCCCACCAAGGATCTCGACGCATACCTCAACGTCAAAAACCGCGTCGAAGACCGCATGGCCCTCGTCGATCTCGCCGCCTCCGGCGAAGACAACCTCCTCGCCTCCGACCAGATCGAAGACCTCATCAAAGCCGATCTCCATTACCGCAACAAACAGCTCAAGGACCTGCAGAACGGCATTGTCGATTTCGACGAAGACGACCCCGAAGGCATTTCCCTCGCCGACTTCTCGCTCACCGACTTCCGCCTCGACCTGCTCCGTTTCCTCGAAAACAACCGCGAACTCCTCGAATCCTCCGAACTCGGCCTCTTCGCCGTCGTCCCCCCCGATCCCGAACTACCCGTCTCCCAGCCCGGCATCCTCTTCTGCCTCCGCCAGCGCGACGACAAACGCCCCACCGAAGTCAATCCCCTCGCACCCTACTACCTCGTCTATGTCCTCGACGATGGAAACGTCCGCCTGACCTTCATGCAGCCCAAGCAGTGCCTCGAACTTTTCCGCGCCCTGGCCTCCGGCCACGCCAGCGCCTTCACCACCCTCTGCGACGCCTTCGACGCCCGCAATGCCAACGGCACCGACATGAGCCACGAATCCGCCCTGCTCGACTCCGCCATGGAATCCATCAAACGCACCTTCGCCCGCCGCGCCACCAGCGCCCTACTCGCCGGGCGCGACGGCCTCCTCCCCATGGCCTCCGAAACCCCCACCACTTCCGACGACATGGAACTCGTCACCTGGCTCATCATCATGCAGCCAAAATCATCATCCGAATAATCAAAAATCAGACTTTTTCTCCGCCAAAATCCGATTATAATGGCTCTCGTATGAAAATCACCGTCGATCTCCCCGAAAAAGACCTCGCCGAAGTCTGTGAAATGACGGGCATTACCAAAAAAGGCCCTGCCATCCGCAAACTGCTTGCAGACACACTGCAAACCCGCCGCCGCGCGAAAATCGCCAACAAATTCATCACCGGTGAGTGGTCGGCAGACCTGGACGGCTTCGAGGCTGCCAAAGCGGCAGACCGTGCGGCCGCCTCAACCCTCTCGGAGCAATGGCGCGACTGATCGAATCGACGCTCTGGGTGGACCTCACCCGGAAAAAAAGCCCCCCTGCCCTCAAATCAAGAATCCTGCCCTGGATCCTCGATCCCACAGCCTGTATCTGCGAACCCATCGCATTCGAGGTTCTCCGCCATGCCACTCCCAAAGAGCAAAAGCAGATCAAGGCCCAATTCGAGACCCTCCCGCTGCTTCCCACCCCGTCCCATCTCTGGCGCGACGCAACCCAGCTTGGCCAGCAATGTCGCGCGTCAGGTTTCAATGCCGGCTCCATCGACCTGGTCATCGCCACCATCGCGCTCCATTATGATTCGGAAATCGTCACCTTCGACTCCGATTTTCTGGGCATTGCCAGTGTATCCAACCTCCGCGTCCATCACCTCGAGCGAGATTCGAAATAAGATCCCCGTCAAGTAGACGTCCACGAATCATTCTCGATCCCACAATCCGTGGCTGGAACTTCCAGTCCCAGTCCGTCGCGGGGACATCCTGTCCCCAACGCAATAATTGTGGCTGGGACATCTTGTCCCAGTCCGTCGTGGGGACATCCTGTCCCCACAAAATCGAAACGAATCCGCCCAACGTTTTTTGTTCACTTTTAGATAACATTCGTTCACAAATAGCGAACAGTGCACACGCTCTCCGATCTCTTTCCCAAGACACGGGCGGAAATCCTCCGCCTGCTCTTCGAGAACGCAGATCAGGA
>SLAV01000242.1 GCA_007126655.1 Haloferula sp.
ACTTCTTCGACGGCTTCCGCACCTCCCACGAAGTCTCGAAAATCGAACTCCTCCAGCCCGCAGACCTCGCAAAACTCATCGACCCCGCCTGCATCGACGCCCACCGCAAACGCGGCCTCACCCCAGACGCTACGAACGCGGCAAATACCTCAAGACACTCCAGCTCTGGAATGTGTGAATCGCGTGGCGCGTGAGCGCCCGCGCGTGGCTGGGACATCCAGTCCCCGTTGCACATTGATGGCGGCATCAAACGCCCCGCCAAAGATATCCTTCAGCCCGGCCACAACGAAATGTGCCAGTTGCTTGGAACTTGCGGGTGGGACGGGGATGTCCACCTGGACGATTTTCTTGAGAAAATCAGGTCCTTCGTTCCCGCTCACCGGATTGAGAGCCTTTTCCAGGAAGTCCGCTTCCAATACCGAAACCCTGTTCTCGTAGAATTCCGCCGCCTCGCGAATTCGGTGAGAGCGGGTGGGCTGGGACTCGATACCGTATTTCATGGGCGGCGTCCAATCCGCCTCGTTCTCACGAACGAGCCTACGTGTCCGATGTTCATCCCGAAGGTCGATGATCGCCTTGATTTTTGCGCCCCGCACCGCGATTCCTGCCCTTTTCAGTCAAGACAGGCGTGCGATATTGATTGCATGACAACGATATCGCTCTCCGACCGGGTCGCCCGCCTGAAAGAAGCGCCGGGTGACGACGCCATGCTGGCTGAGGAAGCCGTCGGCCTCGCCGCCGAGTTGCTGCGCGAGAGCCAGGAGTCCGCGAAATTCGCCGAGAAGCGGCAGGGGGCGCAGATGGCGCGGATGATGCACGACCCGGCCGGGAAGGCGTTCACGCTGGCGATGGCCGACCAGGTGTTCCGCCCGCCGTCGATGGACCGGGCGGCCTCGCGTTTCCGCAGCCTGGTGAACGGGTATGGCGTGCCGGATTATCTATCGCTCCCGGAGCGGGCCGCGATGCAGGCGGGCGCACTGGCCTCCGCCGTCGCGCCGGATCTGGTGATGCCCGCCATCACCCGCGCGATGCGCGCGCAGAGCGCGTCCGTGATCCTCCCCGCGGAGGACAGGAAATTGAAGCCGCTGCTCACCCGCCGCCGCGACGCGGGCATGCGCATGAACCTCAACCAGCTCGGCGAGGCAATCCTCGGCGAGGGCGAGGCGGAAAACCGCATCCAGGCGGTGATCGCCCGGCTCGAAAGCCCGGACTGCAACTACCTCTCGGTCAAGATTTCCGCCATTTTCAGCCAGATCCACCTCATCGGTCATCAGGAGACGCTGGCCCGCGTGACCGAGAGCCTGCGCCGCCTCTACCGCGCCGCCATCGCGAATCCGTGGGAAGGCCGCCCGAAATTCGTGAACCTCGACATGGAGGAATACCGCGATCTGCACCTCACCTGCGAGGCGTTCCGGACGGTGCTCGACGAACCCGAGTTCATGGACCTCGAGGCCGGCATCGTGCTCCAGGCCTACCTGCCGGACTCGTGGCCGGTGCAGAAGGAACTCAACGCCTGGGCGCGTGAGCGCAAAAAGCGCGGCGGGGCCGGCATCAAGATCCGCATCGTCAAGGGCGCGAACCTGGCCATGGAGCTGGTCGAGGCCGAGCTGCACGACTGGCCGTGCGCGGTCTATCCGACCAAGGAGGAGGTCGATGCCAACTACAAGCGCATGCTCCACGAAGGCTGCCGCAAGGAAAATGCCGATGCCGTCCGCCTCGGCGTGGCGAGCCACAACCTGTTCGACCTTGCCTACGCGCTGCTGCTGCGCGCTCGCGAGGACGTCGGGGAGCGCATCGATTTCGAGATGCTCGAGGGCATGGCCAACCATCAGGCGCGCGTCGTCCACGAGCTGTGCGGCGGCCTGCTGCTCTACGCGCCGGTTGTGAATCACGACGACTTCCACAGCGCCATCGCGTATCTCGTGCGCCGGCTCGATGAAAACACCGCCGAGGAGAATTTCCTCCGCGACCTGTTCGGCATGACCGAGGGCGACGCCGCGTGGGAGGCGCAGAAAGAACGCTTCCTCCGCGCCTGCGAGCGCAAGGACAGCGTGACCCACGGCCCGCGCCGCACCCAGAACCGCGCCACCCAGAAGCCCGAGCCGCTGCCCGACCTCGCGCCGTTCCACAACGACGCGGACACCGACTGGTCGCTGCCCCACAACGTCGCATGGATCCGGGAAAAAGTGGACGCCATGCGCACCGCGCCGCCCGTGACGATCCCGTTGTGCATCGGCGGTGCCGAGGAACCCGGCGAATCCGAAGCGATCGGCCGCGAACCCTCGCGCCCCGACCGCGAAGCCTACCGCTACGCCCAGGCCGGCGAGGACCAGCTTGAGCGCGCGCTGGCCGCCGCCGTCGATGCCCGCGAATCGTGGCAGGCGCTCGGCCCGGAAGGGCGCGCCAGGCTGATCCGCCAGGCCGCCGCCGAACTGGAGAAAATGCGCGGCGAAATCATCGCCACCATGGCGCTCGACGCCGGCAAGGCCGTGTTCGAGTCCGACGTCGAGGTCACCGAGGCCATCGACTTCGCCAATTTCTACGCCGACAGCCTGCGCACCCCGGGTTGGGACGACGGCTCGGCCTTCACGCCGTTCGGCACCGTCGTCGTCACGCCGCCGTGGAATTTCCCGTGCGCGATTCCGTGCGGCGGAGTGGTCGCCGCGCTGGCCGCGGGCAACACGGTGATCCTCAAGCCCGCCTCGCCGACCGCCCTCACGGGATGGATGATCGCCAAGGCCCTGTGGAACGCCGGCATCCCGCGCGACGTGCTCCAGTTCGTCACCTGCCCGGGGAAAATCGGCCGCAAACTGCTCACCGACCCTCGCGTCGGCGGAGTCGTCCTCACCGGTGCTTACGAGACGGCCACCATGTTCCTCGGCTGGAAGCCGGAGATGCGGCTGTTCGCGGAGACGAGCGGGAAAAACGCGCTCATCATCACCGCCGCCGCCGATCCCGACCAGGCCGTCAAGGATCTCGTGAAGAGCGCCTTCGGCCACTCCGGCCAGAAATGCTCCGCCGCCTCGCTCGCCATCGTCGAAGCCGAGGTCTATGACAACCCCGGCTTCATGCGCCAACTGCGCGACGCCGCCGCCTCGCTGAAGACCGGCACGCCATGGGAATTCGACAGCATGGTTACGCCCTGCACCGTGCCGCCCGGCGACGACCTCACGCGCGGCCTGAACCAGCTCGACGACGGCGAGGAGTGGCTGCTGGAGCCGAAGATGATCGACGGCAACCCGCAGCTCTGGTCGCCCGGCATCCGCATCGGCGTGAAGCCCGACAGTTGGTACCGCCGCACCGAATGCTTCGGCCCGGTGCTCGGCCTCGTCCGTGCCCGCGACCTCGACGAAGCCATCCACATCCAGAACGACTCCGAATTCGGCCTCACCGGCGGCATCCACTCGCTCGACGACGACGAGATCGCCAAGTGGCGCGAATCCGTCGAATGCGGCAACGCCTACATCAACCGCCCGATCACCGGCGCCATCGTCCGGCGCCAGCCGTTCGGCGGCTGGAAGCGCTCGTGTTTCGGACCCGGCGCCAAGGCGGGCGGCCCGAACTACGTCGCCCAGTTCGGCACTTGGGAAAACACCACCCCACCCAAACTGGGCCTCCCGCCCGCCGGCGAGACAGCGGATTTGCTGGGAAAACTCCGCGAACGCCTGCCGGATGACGCCGACACCCTATTCGCCGCCGCCGAGAACGACGCATACTGGAACAAACACGAATTCTCCATCGAGCACGACCCGACCGGGATGCGCAGCGAGTCGAACCACTTCCGCTACCGCCGGTTCAAAAACGGCCTCATCCGCGCCACCTCGGATGTGGGTGACGCCGAACTCGCCCGCCTGCTGCTCGCCGCCGCCGCCATTGGCACGCCGGTTACGCTGTCACTCGACGCGCCACGCCAGTGGCTGCCCGGTCTTGGGTATGAGATCATCATTGAGGACCTCGCCGCGGTTGCCGCGCGGTTCGAATCCATCGCCCCGGTCTTCGATCTCGTCCGCGCCCCGAATGGTGATGTTGCGCTCAAACAGGCCGTCATCGCCGCCGGCCGCCGCTGGGCCGACGGCCCCGTCATCTGGAACGCCCGCGTCGAATGGCCCGCATGGCTGCGCGAACAAGCCGTGAGCCGGACGCTTCACCGCTACGGCAATCTCATCCCGCCGCCCGATCAATTCGCGGGGCTGTGAAATGCGACGCAGGCTCGTTCGTGAGAACGAGGTGAGGGGGAGACCCCGCCAGGCCCGCCGATTCGGCGATTTCACAATCGCGCCTACGGCGTTTGTAGGCTCGTTCGTGAGAACGAAGGTGGGGTGGACCCCGCCAGGCCCGTTGATGTCGCGATTTCTCAATCGCGTCTACGGTCATTGCGGGCGGCACTCGCGATTGATCGAAGTTTGGCATTGCCGTTGGGGTGCATGGACGGTAAACTCCGAAACGGCGACGGTAATATTCTGCCAGACAAACATGTCGTATCGCTCCGTTGCCGCGATTGATATCATTCCAAATATGCCAGCACGCTCTCAAAACCGATCACGCGGACCCCGAGGCCGAGGCCGGGGACGCGGCCGGGGCCGTTACGGCCCGCCAAAGAAAAAGACCGATAGCGATGGCGAGGAAAAGGCGGTCGAGGTGGAGGGCGAGATCTCGTCGGTCCTCGCCGGCACGATGTTTCGGGTGAAGCTCGCCAGTGGCCACGAGGTGCTCGCGCACATCTCCGGCAAGATGCGGAAGCGGTTCATTCGCCTCGTCGTGGGCGACCGGGTGAAAATGGAAATGTCGCCCTACGACCTGACGAAGGCGCGCATCGTTTTCCGTCTCTGAGCGAATGTTGCTCATGACTCCACGTCCCCGACTGCCGCGGCCTCTTCCTCCTCAATGGATGCGAGCGCCTGGATGGTGCGGCGCTCGATGACGATTTCGCCGAGCAGGTCGCTCTGCCGGACGACGAACTGGTTGAGCTTCATCAGCTCGAGCATGGCCAGGAAGGTGACGATGACCTCCGATTTCGTTGAGGCGGATGCGAACAGGGTGTCGAACCTCCGGGACTCACCTGGCGAAAACTCGTTGAGCAGAAACTCGATTTTGTCGGTGACGGTGAATCGGTCGTCAATGATGTCGCTGAATTCGTGCGATTCCTCGAAGCGCTTGAGCACGTTCTGGAAAGCGCGGATGAGGTCGAAGATGGACACTTCGGCGAGTGGCGCGGGTTCCCCGGAGGGTTTGTCGCCGGCGTCCGGCTGGTGGGCGAAGTGATCTTCGAGTTCCATTTCGCGCAGCGAGAGGAAGCCGGCGGCGTCCTTGAATTTCTTGTATTCGACGAGCTGGCGGATCAGCTCCCAGCGCGGGTCGTCCTCCTCGGCGTCCTCCTCGGGCGGTTGTTCCGGGCGCGGCAGCAGGGTGCGGCTTTTCAAATACATCAGGTTGGCGGCCATGACGATGAACTCGGCGGCGAGGTCGATGTTGAGCAGCTTGAAGGTGTTGATGTAATCGAGATACTGCCGGGTGATGCGCTCGATGGAAATGTCGTGGATATCCACCTCATCGCGTTTGATCAGGTAAAGGAGGAGGTCCAGCGGGCCCTCGAAGATTTCGAGGCGGACTTTGTAGGATTCGTCTTCCACGGGGGGCGAGTTATGCGGTGGTCCGCCCGCGGGATGCCATCCCAAAGGCGTGCGGGGGCGGAAATTTTTCATTCGCCGGGTGTTTCGATCCACATCCGGCCGGCGCGGCGGCGCAGTACGCGGCCGCCGGGCAGGTTCACGGCGGGCGGGCCGCCGGGGTCGGTCGCCGCGAGGCAGCGGGCGACCGCGTCGCGCGAAAGCGTGGCCCCGCGGGCGGCAAGGTAATCGGCAATCACCGCGCGGCGCAGTGAGGCGGGGAGCGCGCGCAGGGCGGGAAGGTGCAGCCGCCCGGCGGGATCGGTGGTCCCGGCGCGGTCCACGGCCCAGGCAGTGATCTCGCGGGCGTCGCGGGCGTCACCGGCGAGGGCGGCGAGCGAGGCGGCGGCGTCGCGCCCCGTGATCGCGTCGAGCAATGGAATCACCTCGTGGCGCAGGCGGTTGCGGATGGCGAATGGCTCGTCATTGGTCGCGTCCTCACGCCACTTCAGGCTGTTGCCGCGCAGCCAGCCAGTGAGTTCCCGGCGGCGCGTCCGCAGCAGCGGGCGGTGGATTTCGATCGTGAGCCGCCCGATTCGCATGGGTTTCACCGGATCCATGCCGCGGATGCCGTGGGATCCGCGCAACAGGTTCCAGAGCACGGTTTCCGCCACGTCGTCGGCGTGGTGGGCGAGGACGAGTCGGCGCGTCCGCCAGGTTCGCGCGCAATCGGCGAAAAACCCGTGCCTCGCGCGGCGCGCCGCGGCTTCCAGCGAGGAGCCTTCCGCCAGCGAGGCAATATCCACCGTGCCAATCTCGCACGGGTGGCCGAGCCTTGCGGCCAGCCCCTTGACGAAGCGGGCGTCGCCCGCCGAGGCGAGTCCGCGCAGCCGGTGATCGAGGTGGCAGACGACGAGGTTGCGGAATCCGGCGCGCGTCATCAGGTGCAGCAGCGCCACGGAATCCGCCCCGCCGGAAACGCCGACGAGCCAGCGCGCGCGTTTCGACGCGGTGGCGAGCCATGGAATTTCCAAGTCGTGCGGCACCGTGCGAGGATGCCCCGCCCGGAACGGCTTTGCAATCCGCCCTTGTGTCGCGCGGCGACATCCGGCTGCCGATGCCACCGTCTCTCATGATGGGCAGGGCGGTTTGTATTTGAAAAACCGCTACATCGCGGCGACACCGAGCGTGAAGCGGTTGCATGAAAGCGTATCCCATTCCCCAAGGCGGCATCCACATCGAGCTGGAGGATGCCGACGACTGGCGATTGCTCGCCCGCATGCTCCGGGACGCGCGCGATGATGCGTTCGACCTCGCGGCGAACGTCGGCGGCCACATCCCGGACGAGGAAATTGCCGAGGATTGGCAGGACTTTGTCATGCCGGACCTGCGCGACCAGTTCGATGGCCAGCTCGAACGCGTGACATCCGCCATCGCGCGGGCCCACGAGGCACATCAAGGCGGAGGCGGCCGGGTGCTCGTCGCTCGCGACGCGGGCGCGGATTGGTATGGCGTGCTCAACCGCGCGCGGCTCGCGCTGGAATCGCGCTACAAGTTGGCGGAGGAGCGGGGTGACGGGGAGGAGGGGCCCGCGCGCGGAGAGCACGCGGCGAGATTGCGCGACAGGTTGTATTGCGCGCTGCAGAGTCTGCTGCTGGATCACGCTTTCGATTGACCCTTGCGGGGCCCGTTTTTTTTCCCGGTCCCGGCATTCCACGGATCGGTTGGCAGGCCGAACAGCATGGCGGCCGCACGAGCGATCCGGTGGGCGCGGGATTTCCATGGGCGCGGCGGGCGGATGATTTTCCAGCCGAGCTCCGCGCCGGTCGCGGCGAGCTCCTCGTCCGGGTTCACGAGCGTGGCTTGATGACAGATTTCGAGCAACGGGAGGTCGGCGCGGCTGTCGGTGTAGCCGTGGCTGCGGACCAGGCGGCCGTCGCGGCCAAACCATCCGCCGGGCAGGATTTTGCGGAGGCGGGCGACCTTGGCCGCGCCCTTGTGGTTTTCGAGGTCGGGAAAGAATGGACCATGCTCCACCCGGGTGCCGAGCGAGAGGTCGAAGCCAAGGTTCGTGCCGATTTCCGAGACATAGCATTCCGGGCTGGCGGATGTGAGAATGGTGAGATGTCCGGCGGCCCGGTGTGCCTCGATGGCCTCACGCATTTCCTGATAGGCATGCGCGGCGGCCTCCGCGGCGAATCGCGCGGCGTGTGAATCGAGATCCGCCGGGGGCATCTTCCAAAGGTAGCAGAGGAACACGCGCTTCATCCCGCCGTCGCCAAGCAGACGGTAGAGCGGGAGCAACAGGAGGAAGACGGGTAGAAACAGCCCGCGCCACGGCTCGCGGCGGACGACGTGCTGGCGGAACACGATCTGGCAGTCCCAGGGCACCAGCGTGCCGTCGAGATCGAAAAGGGCGATGCCCGGGGGCGGCGGCGCGCCAGGTTGCAATCGCGGGTCGTCCATGGGAAGCGGGTGAAAAATCAGCGCAGGGTGATGCTCACCGGGCAGTGGTCCGACCCGAGGACATGTGGCAGGATGGCGGCCTCCGCGACGCGGTCGATGAACGGCGCGGAGACACCGAAGTAATCGATGCGCCAGCCGACGTTGCGTTGGCGCGCGCCGCCGCGGTAAGACCACCACGAGTAGGCTCCTGCGAGGTCGGGATGGTGGTGCCGGAAGGTGTCGATGAAACCCGCGTCAAGCAGCCGGGTGAAGCTCTCGCGCTCCTCGTCGGAAAAGCCGGGGCTGCGGCGGTTCGGCCCGGGCCGTGCGATGTCGATCTCCTGGTGGGCGACGTTGAGATCGCCGCAGAAGACCACCGGCTTGGTGGTGGCGAGCTTGCGGCAGTGCTCGCGGAATGCGGCGTCCCACTCGAGCCGGTATGGCAGCCGGCGCAGGCCATCCTGAGCATTTGGAGTGTACACATTGACGAGATGGAATCCGGCGTATTCCAGTGTCAACACCCGCCCTTCGCGGTCGTGCTCCGGGATGCCGAGGCCAGGGGTGACGTTTTCGGGGACTTCCCGGGAAAACACCGCAACACCCGAATAGCCGGCTTTTTCGGCGGAATTCCACCACGCGCGGTAGTCGCCGAGTTCCAGCGGCAGTTGCACCTGTTCCTGGCGGGCCTTGGTTTCCTGAAGGCACAGAATGTCGGGACGTTCGGTGGTGACGAAATCACCGAACCCCTTGCCAAGCACGGCCCGCAGGCCGTTGACGTTCCATGAGATCAGTTTCAGGGCTGCCAGGCTGCGGTGAATGAAATTACCACGAGGTAATGAGGTCGGAAGTCCGGATATCCTCTCCAGGCTGCACACCCGGGCTATACACCGCGGCGCGGCGACCGTTGAGCGTGACCGATCTCCCATCCGGGGTAGTGAAGGTGAGCCGTTCCTGGAATTCCGTGTCGAGGACGACCGTGTAGGGATTGCCCCAGGGATCAAACAGGCCACGGACATCCCCGCCCGGCGCGTAGACCAAGCCGTTCCTGCCGCCCTCCTCGCCATCCCGGGTGCCTTCCGGCGCGCTCAGGAACCGGATGCCGCGCGGGTTGGCTTCCTGATCCTGGCCGGTCAGCGCGTTGAGGAACCTCGAACTGCCGCTACCGGTTGTGACCTCTCGTTCGGAAGTCGGGAAGGTGCCATATTCAGAGAAAAACAAATTCACCGCCTGATCCAGCGACACGGCTGTGGATTGCGCGGACACCCCGCGCGCGCGGTTGAGTGCGCGCGTGCCGACCGCGAAGCCCGCGGCGGCTAGCACGGCAATGATGGTGATCACGACAAGCAGCTCGATCAAGGTGAAGCCGCGTCTCGGGCGGAGCAGGGTTGGGACTTTCATGATTTTGGATTTTCAGTATGGTGGTTGCAGGCCGATCAAGGAACATGCTGAACCCGATTGCAACGACCCTTTTTGGAAACCACAAAGTAAATACTACTTGATCCGGGCGACAAGGCAATCTTTTTCTCCGCTCACTTGGTGTTGTAATCCACCGGTTCGTGTTTCCGTGATCATGCCAATGCGGAAATCATCGCCATGACCGTAGGCGCACATGTTCAGACAAGAGCGATTCCACGTTCAGCCAGCGGCGGCTTGCCGGCGAGTCGGTCCTTGCGTGAGGGTTCGCACGTCTCCAACTTTGTGGCATGCGTATCAATCGCGCGACCGTGACGTTTGTGGCCACCCTGCTGGTGGCCGCCGGCTTGGTCGTGTGGGTGATCCAGCGGACCGACCGCCGGGCCGCGGCGGACGCCGTCCGGGTGGGTTGGCAGGAGGCGGACGTGCCGCGTTGGGACGACGGTGCGGTCCACGACCCGTGGCTTGATCCGCCGGACGCCTGGTCCGACTCCGCCGCTCCGCTGGTGGATGCCGTGGGTCCGGTGACCGACGGCGATGCAGCCCCCGGTTCGCCGGTTTACGCTGCGGCTAACGGCATTGTATGGTTCGCGGGTGCGCGCGATGGCACGCGTGCCGTGGTGCTCTCGCACCGGGACGTCACGGGCCGGCATTTCGAATCGATTCACGCGCCTCTGGCCTCCGTTGCGGTGAAGCCCGGCGACCTGGTCGGTCGCGGAATGGTCGTCGGCACGCTCGGCGAGGAGCCGCCGGGGCCGGTATTTCCCGATCTTCCGGATGGTGTCGCACAGGTGGATGGCGGCCGCTCGGTGCTGGCGGAGGCGCTCGAAACGCCCGATCCGGATCCCTGGATGTGGCTCGAAATCGAAAACGCCGGGAAATTCCTGGACCTCATGGATGTGCCGGACGATGCGGACCACTAGGTCAGATTCCCCGGTTTCGGCGCGGGCGGATCGCCGGGGCGGCGGCGGCGCAGCGTGCGCGCCTCGGGCAGCAGCATCACGGAGGCCAGCGTCATCAGGCCCAGCGACCACCATGCCAGCGAGGGGATGGCCACCGTTTCGATCAGCCAGAACGCGAGGAACGGGGCCATCAGCCCGCGCACGCCGGTGAGGAACGTGTGGACACCCATGTATTCGGCGACGAGCGCGGGCTTCGCGATCTTGGTGACCCACAGGCTCCACGCCACGTGGCCTCCCGACGCCGCCATGCCGAAAAGGAACGCGCCGATCAAGAAGCCGGGCATGCCCGGGCGGATGAAAAACGCGGCGATCGCCGCCATGAAACAGGCGTTGAGCACGATCCGCAGCAGGAAGAAATTCATCCGGTCGTACAGCCGGCCCCAGAACAGCGCGAAGACGAAGTTCGTCGCGCCCGGGATGATGCTGACGATCAACGCCACCATCATCGGGGAAAGCTCGATGCCGTGGCGGGGGTTGGCGACGAACTCGACGCGCAGCGGCAGCATCATCAGGTTGCCGAGGCCCATCAGCATCCAGCTCGCCAGCAGCCAGCGGAAGACCCGGTCGCTCCGCACGTGGCGCAGGCCCGCCAGCGGGTTCATCGAGGTCTCGCGGGCGAACACCGCCGACGGGCAGCGCCGGACGAAATGGGCGGCGGCCAGCGATGCCGCGCCGAAGGCGAGCATCAGCGCGCGGTGGTCGCCGGGGCCGGCCTCGAGCCACCAGCCGCCCAGCCATGCGAAAAGCGAGGCGGCGGTCACCCGCGCCATCGCCGCCAGCGAGAACAACTGCCCGCGCCGCGAGGGCGGGTAGTTTTCCTGATAGATCTGGGTGACCAGCGGGATCCCGAGTGTGAGCGAGAACGCCCCGCACATCGAGCACGCCACGAACCACCGCGCGTCGTCGATCGCGGCGGCGGCGAGGAACGCGAGCCCGGCGGCCAGCGCGCATGTGGCCGCTCCGCTGGCCGCGCGCCAGCCGAGGATGCGGGTGGCGGCCACGGCGAGTGGACCGCAGAGCAATCCGAGCGGGCCGCCTGCGACCAGCAGCGCCTTGGCTGTGGCTCCGGCGTGGAAATGACTCACCGCGATCAGCAGCAGGAACGTCGCTCCGGCGGTTTCCAACACACCGGTCGCGGCGGCGCGCCGCAATTCGAGCCGGAACGTGCGCCGCATCCTCCAATCGGCGTCTTCGCCGCTGGCGGCGTCCGTATTCGTTGCGGACTCGGATGTCATTGGGCGCGACACCATGTGCGGGCGCGGTCTCCGGCGCAATCACCAAGCCACCACGGGCCGCATCTGACGGCTTGCCCCGTTGTTGCGTCCGCCGCAACATGCCCGCGCGCATGGCGAAAAAAAAGAATTCCGGCACCATCGAGAGACAACGCTGGCTCCACCGCAAAATGCTCGAAATGTGGCAGCGGGGCCAGAGCGGGCTATGCGAGGTGCGCGGGTCCGACATCCACGGCAGCGGCGTCTATGCCACCCGCGACATCGAAAGGGAGGAACGCATTATCGAATACGTCGGGGAACTCATCGACAAGGAGGAGAGCGAGAAGCGGGCCCACGCCCAGCACGAGCGGTCGGTCGATTCCGGGGAGGCCGCCGTTTACATTTTCACCCTGTCGAAGAAATGGGACATCGACGGCAACGTGCCGTGGAACACCGCCCGGCTGATCAACCATTCGTGCGACCCAAATTGCGAGGCGTGGATCATCGGCAGGCGTATTTATATCTACGCGCTGCGCGATATCCGGGCCGGGGAGGAATTGACGTTCGACTACGGGTTCGACGTCGATTGCTACGAGGACCATCCGTGCGGTTGCGGCCGCCCGCAATGCGTCGGCTACATCGTCTCGCGCTCACAATGGGACGAGTTGCGCGAGCGCCTCGCGGCGCGTGGAGAAAATTAGACAAAACACCGCTTGCGCGGCAACCCATCGCTCTTAGTTTCCGCAACCATGAGCATAACCGCCCAAGCCACCCTGCCGGATCATTACTCGGAGGAAATCCTCCTGCACCCAGAGAAGCGCGGGTTTCCGCCGTTCGACCTTGTCCGATTGCTGGACACGGTGTTCGACCCGACCCGCGGCTGCCGCGTCTGCGTGTTGATCGATTTCGGCGAGCCCGCCGGACTCATCAAGGATTGTGCTTTCCTCGGCAGGGAGGGTTTCGATGTGCAGAAGAACGCGCACCGTCATTTCTATCAGGCCCTGCGCGGCGGTGCCATGGAGAAGCTCGGCATGACCGGTGGCGAGTTGTTTGCATACAAATGCACCGGGGGATCAAACCTCGATCTTGATGATGACGTCTGGGACACCGCGGGCAACCATCTCTCCCTCGACCGTGACATCTACCCGAACTACGACCTCATTCTCTGCATATCCACTTTTTCCGCGACCGCGCCGCTCACCGCCAAGTGCAAGGAGTTCGGCTTCCGCGGCGCCACCTTGCATGGTCTTAACGACGTGATCCTCAACTCCGGGCTCGCGGTGGATTACCATGACGTTTCCGCCGACGCCGAACGCCTCCGGCTTGCGCTCACCAAGGCGGATTCCATTGAAATCGATTTCGCGCTGGAAGACGGCCGCGTGCTTACCGCATGGCTTGGTCTCGACGGCCAGGAGGCGCAGAAATCCCACGGCCTGTGTCTCGGCGAGAAGCCGGACATCGCCAACCTCCCCGCCGGTGAGGTTTATTTCGTGCCGGAAGATGCCCGCGGACAGTTTCCGATGAAGTATGAGGACGGCACGCTTGGTGTGCTCGATGTTGAGAACCGCTGCATCATCCGTTCCACGCTCATCGAGGGCAATCAGGCCACCATCGACGCACACAATGCCCGTCTTAAGGACGATCCGATGACGGGCACGCTCGGTGAGCTTGGCTTCGGCACGCAGGTGCTGCCGGTCTCCGGTGCCGACATCCAGGACGAGAAGGTGCTCGGCACCTGCCACCTTGCCACCGGTCGCGACGACCACCTTGGCGGCGACATCCTTCCGACCATGTTCAAAAAGCACGAGAACTCGACGCATGACGACATCCTGTTTGCCCCGCACAAGACCCCGAACTTCAACATCAGCCAGGTACGAATGATCCGCGGCGACCAGCGCGAGGTCCTGATCGAGAACTTCCGCCCCGCCCGTTATCTCATGGACGCCCTGCGCGAAGGGCGCTGAGCCAAGATAAAAGGTTGTTGCCATCCATCATCCGGGCCGCCGGCGGATTCCAATCTGTCGGCGGCTCATTCCTGATTTGGGCTCGGGATGAACCTTGATCATCCGGGAGTCGGTTGTTGCCGCGCGCACGTGGCATGTGAATGATGTGGGACATGAAAACGCCGGTGCGCTACCCGCTGATCTTCAACCCCAAGGCGCGTAGCCAGCGTGCGGACCGGGTGCGGCGTTTCCTCATGAGCCATGCCCACCACTTCGCGTTGTATGCCACCAATCACGCCGATGAGGCCACGGAACTTGCGGCGTCGTTCGCAGAAGCCGGCGAACCCGTGGTGATCGCCGCAGGGGGCGACGGCACGCTCAACGCGGTCGTCAGCGGCCTGGCCGGCACTCGCACCGCGCTCGGCATCCTTCCCGCGGGCACCATGAACGTCTTCGCGCGTGAACTGGGCATTCCGTTCGGCAATCTCGCCAAGGCGTTCGAGGTGATCACCCGCGGACAGGTCCGCGAGATCGACCTGTTCACCGCGAACGGCGCGCCGTTCATCCAGATGGCGGGCGTCGGATTCGATGCGAAGGTGATCGAGGAAACGTCGTGGGAGTCGAAGAAACGCCTCGGCCCGCTCGCCTACCTGCTCGCGGCGGTGAAAGTGCTGGGCGAAAAGCCACCGGAAATGGAGGTTGTTTTCGCCGACGGGCGCGTCGTCACCGGCGTCGCCGTGCTCGCGGGAAATGGCTCGCTCTACGGCGGCCAGTTCCGTCTTTTCCGCAAGGCGGACAACCGCGACTCCATGATCGACGTGTTGATCTTCCGTGAGCATGGATACAAATTCGTGCTCGATACCATGGCCGGCCTCGCGCGCGGCGGGGTCGATCTGTCGCAGTCCACCGCCTATTTCCAGGCCGACGCGCTTACGGTGCGCTGCGGGGCGGACACCCCGGTCGAGGTCGATGGCGAATGGCTGGGCCGTTTTCGCGAGGTGCGTATCACCGAATCCGCCCGCAGGCTGAGGGTGCTGGCCCCGCCGGAGGCGCCAGGCGGGCATTTCGTTGACGCCATTCGCGATTTGGTCAACTGGCCGAGCCAACCGGCCGAACTCCAATCGACCCACGCCGGACCGTGAAAAAGCCACAGCCTGAAACGCCCCGAAGATCCGCCCGGCGAGGCCACCTCGCCGGCGTCGCCGTGTGGCTTGCCGCCTTTGTATTGGCAGTGGCGCTGGTGATCGCCGGCATCCTCAGCCACGTCAGATTCGGGCAGGGGACGTTTCTCGTCGTCCTCGGCATCGCCGCGGTGGCGGCTCTCGCCATCGTCTTCGTGCCGTGCTTGCGGCGGGCGCGCCCGTTCACCCTGCGGGTGCTCGTGTTGTTTCCGCCCGCGTTCGTCGCGTTCGTCGCCTATGCCAATTTCACGGCGAGCTGGGCGGCGCGCGGTCGTTTGTTCGACGATCCCACGGCGATTCCCGCGGAGACCCGCGTGGCCCTGGTCTTCGGCACTTCGAGCCGTTTCCAGGGCCGTGAGAACCGTTACTTCCGCTACCGCATCGACGCCGCAGCGGAGGTGTGGAAGGCCGGCATGGTGGACACCATCATCGTCTCGGGCGACAACCGCACCCATTTCTACAACGAGCCGCGCGAAATGCGCGAGGCGCTGCTCGCCCGCGGCGTGCCGGGCGACCGGATCGTGAGCGACTTCGCCGGCCTGCGCACGCTCGACTCGGTGGTGCGTGCCAAGGAGATCTTCGGGGCGGATCCGGTGCTCTTCATCAGCCAGCGGTTCCAGAACGAACGCGCGATCTACCTCGCCCAGGCCCACGGCATCGAGGCGTATGGGTTTAACGCGAGGGACCTCGAGGCCCGCGCTGGTTTCAAAACCCGGCTCCGGGAGGTCGGCGCGCGCGTCAAGATGTGGCTCGACGTGCGCTTTCTCAACACGCGGCCGCGCCACCTCGGCGATCCGATCCAACTGCCCGAGTGACGCGCATGACCGATCCCGCGCCATTCGCCCAGTTCGTCCCGTTCACCCTCCCGCACGGCGTCGTTGTTCTCATCGGCCTGGCTGTGGGAGCGGTGCTGCTGGCAGCCGGGCTTCGCGGCGGGCTGCCCCGCCGCATCGCCGCCGCAACGCTCGCCTTCGCCAACCTCGCCGCCTGGCCGCTCAGCCAGTATGCGTGGATGGATTACCCGAAGGTGCTGGACAACATCCTGCCGTTCCATCTTTGCGACGTGGCGGCGATCACCGCCGGCTTCGCGCTGCTCACCGGTCATCCGCTGTTGCGCCGGCTCACGTATTTCTGGGGGCTGGCGGCCACGCTCCAGGCGCTGCTCACGCCGGCCATCGGGATCGGCTTTCCGCACGCGCCGTTCGTGATGTTCTTCGTCCATCATTTTGCCGTCGTGATTGCGGCGGTCTGGATTCCGGTTGTCGAGGGCTGGCGTCCTCGCCGCCCGCTGTGGCTTGATCCGCTGAATGTATATGTGTGGTCGGTCGGCTACCTGTTGTTCGCGATCGCGGTGAACACGGCGTTCGGCACCAATTTCGCGTTCGCCGCCACTCCGCCGCCGGGACCGACGCTGATCGACCACCTCGGCCCTTGGCCATGGTATCTGCTCGCGATGCAGCCGCTCGGGCTGTTGTTTTTCATTTTGCTGGCGCTGCCGTTCCGGTTCCGGCGGCCATCGTCCTGAGTCCGGCCGCTAGACCTTGAACATGCCGCCGCGTTTCCCGGCGAGCACGGCCGCGCCCATGATGGCCACGGAGAGGAACACCATGGCCCACACGCCGAGGGCGGCGGCCAGTTCGGTGCCGTTGCCGAGAGTGGAGAGCAGGGTGTAGATGGCCTTGGTGATCGGGTAATGCTGCTCCTGCTGGGCGAGAATGAGCGAGTCGGACACCTCGAGCATCGCGAACGCAAAGGCCAGGATGGCCCCTGCTGCGAGGTTCGCTCCGATCAGTGGGATGGAAATGCGCCGCATCATCCGCGCCGGGGTGGCCCCGAGCGAGCGCGCGGCCTCTTCGAGCATCGGGTTGCTCTGCTGCAGGCCGGCGACGGCGGCGCGGACGACGTAGGGCAGGCGGCGGATCGCGTAGGCGATCACCAGCAGCATGAACGGGCTGCCACCCGCGCCAACGAGGAAATGGAACGGCTTGCCCTCCTGCGAGAGCGCGAGGTAGCCGAACGCCATCACCAGTCCCGGCACGGCGAGCGGCAGCATCACGAAGGCGTCGAGCAGGTTGCGGCCCTTGAGATCCGAGCGGACGACGACCCAGGCGACGCTCAGGCCGATGACCACCGCGATCAGCGTGGCGCAGCCTGCGTACATCAGGCTGTTCTGGATGGAGGGGACGACCAGTCCGTTGCCGAGCGCCTCGAAGTAGTGGCGCATGGTGAGTTCGTCCGGGATGATGGTGCCGTACCAGCGCCCGGCGAGCGAGAGCAGCAGCACGCCGAGGTGCGGGATGGAGGCGATGGCGAAGGTGGCGACGAACCACCCGGCGCAGAGTGCGGATTTCCAGCCGGTGAGTTTTTTCGCCGTCTGCATGCCCTTCGGGCGCGGGGCGGTGCCGAGCGGGGCGCGGCCGATCACGAGTTTGGAAAACAGGAAGACCACCGCCGCGATGATCAGCAGGATGGCGGTGAGCGCGTAGGGGATCGGATTGGTGTCGAGGCTCTTGAGACCGTCGAAAATCTGGACGGGTGCGACGCGCGGGTAGTCGAAGACCAACGGCACGCCCAGCTCAGTGAACGACCAGATGAAGACGATGGACGAGCCGGCGAAGATGCCGGGCATGGCGAGCGGCATGGTGATGCGGAAGAAGCGCTTCCACGGCGGGCAGCCGAGGTTTTCGGCGGCCTGTTCCATCGCGGGATCGAGGTTCGCCAGGGCGGCGGCGATGTTCATGTAGAGGATCGGGTAGAGGTGCAGCGCGTTCATCAGCACGATGCCCGCGAAGCGGCCGCCGGCCAGCCAGTCGTAGGGTTGCGCGGCGTCCATGATGCCCAATTCGATGAGCACGGCGTTGAACGCGCCGTTCACGCCGAGCATCTGCTTCACGCCCACGGCACCGACGAACGGCGGCAGGATCAACGGCGCGAGCACCAGCACGCCGAGCGGCCCCTTGCCCATGAATTCGTAGCGGTGGCCGATCATCGCCAGCGGCAGCGCGATGAGGAGGGTGACGATGGTGCTCGCCAGCCCGAGCGCCAGCGCGTTCCACATGCCCTCGCGGTAAATCGGGTTCTGGAAAACCGTGAGGATGAAATCCAGCGTGAAATACCGCTCACCCTCCGCCGTCGTCCCCTCGAACGCCTGCTTCACCACCATCCCGGCCGGATAGACGAAAAACACCGCCATCAGCGTGCAGACGAAAACCGTGAGGAGAATGGCGTTGCTGCGTTTCATGCGGGGGATTGTCGATGGATCACCGTTGCGCGCGGACGGCGTCTCTTATCATCGGTGACGCAAGAAGCACAAGCGACACGGCCCTGTGCTCCGCGATTCATCGCGGGTGCGGGAGATCGATCAGTCCGCGTCGCTTCCGTCGGCACCATCAAGCGGTTCGTGTTCGCTTTGCGTGCGGTCCGGAGCGGCATCCCCGGAACGCCCGGCTTCCAAATCCATTTCCGACCGTCGTTCGCGATCCTCCCAGCCTTCCAGTTCGGGTGGCAGGTCCTCCGGTTCAGGGGGAGTCACGATGATTTCGGGCTCCTCCACGTCCTCATTCCCATCCCTGTCTCCAGGTTCGATGAAAGCCTCTTGATCGGGATCCGGATCGCGTTCCGCGGCGCCGGAGACGTCCGGCGAACCCATGCGGTTCTGGATCGCCTGCCCGAGCGACACGCCGGTTTCATTCTGATGACGCACCGAGAGGCCGGTGTAGAATGCGGCGGCAGCCAACACGAGAAAGAGCATCAACAGCCACCAATCACCCGCGCCATGTTTCGGGATGCCCGCGGCCCGCCGCGCGTCCGCCACCAACTGGTGGGGCGACTTCGCGACAGCCGGGCGACCACCATGCGCGGCAACGCGATCCGCGCCGCCTTTGCTCTCGATCGCGAGCGCCGCCGATTCCTCCCCGGTGAGCGTGAAGTCGAGCACCACATCGCCAAGCATCAATTGGGTGCCATCCTCCAGCGGCGTGGAGTCGATTTTTTCGCCGTCGCGGCTCACACCATTGGTTGATCCGAGGTCGCTTAGCTCGAAGCCGCCCGTCACCCTCGCCATTTCGGCGTGATACGAGGAGATGGAGCCGCATGTGAGCACGATTTCATTATCCTCCGCGCGGCCGATCCTCACCACCTTCCTGTCTAGGTCGAACGCATACGGCTGCGGAGGGCTGTCGGGTTCGGTGATGATGAGGCGGGGCATGGCGTCAGACGTTTGGTGACGAACCCAATGTGGCAGCAATCCCAGACCGGGTCATGAAAAAAAGCCTACTGCAGTTCGTATTCCGATGCTCCATCATCAAGCACCGTGATCTGATCACGGTCGAGCAGATGGATGCGCGGACGGCGTGTTCCCGGGACGGTTTCGATGTCGATCACGCCACGGATCTCGATGTGTTTTCCAACAAGTGGCAGCAGGTCCTGCTCGCGAATGCCGTCCACGATGTCGCGGGCCATGGCGTATGCCCGGGGCTCGTCGACCGGCGTTTCCTCGGAAAATTCCAAATACATGGTGAGTCCGCTGGCGGAAAACCTCACTCGTTCGAGCGGGCCGCGCACAGCCGCCAACTGCCCGGCCCGCGCCAGCATCAGGTCGGCGTCGTGGATCGTGTAATATCCCCGCTTCTCGGTCTGTTGACGGCGGGCTTCCGCAGCC
Organism: Haloferula sp.; assembly: GCA_007126655.1. Lineage (GTDB taxonomy): Bacteria > Verrucomicrobiota > Verrucomicrobiia > Verrucomicrobiales > Akkermansiaceae > Luteolibacter. The sequence goes on from SLAV01000242.1 coordinate 19,422, forward strand.
GCGGCTTCTTCCTGGATTCCAGACATGATCTCATCAACCCTGGCCTGCCTCCGGGACATGGGTCGTATTTCGGACGAGGCATCGGCTGATGCTCCGGATTGCGCCGTATCCGGCATCTCCCCGGTCCGCTCCATCAGAAACCATCCCGCGCAACCGACCAAGGCGGCGAACGCGATGGCTCCGGTGATGGCGGCGGGCTTTTTGACGCCCGATTTCGGAGCGACCGCCATGGCGGGACTGCCTACGGCACCCGCAGCTGCAGGGGCTGTCGGATTCCTGGCAAGTCGCGGGCGGGACGCAACCTTTGTTCGACTCCCTTTTTTTTGCCTGATGGATTTTTCGGGCGCAGCGGCCTGAGTCAACGGCTTCGCGGCGAGGACAAGCGGTTTCGCCGCAGGGGCGGGCGGCCGTTCCTCGCACGGTTCTTCCGGATCGTGTGCGGCCGGCGCATCGTCACCGCCATCCACGCCACTGCCGGAGGGCGCACCGACCCCGCGTGTCTGCCCGATCACAAATGGATTCACGGGTGTGCCGGGCGCTGCCAGGGCATCCTGGATTTCCTCCAGGCCTGTGAGTTTCTTGTTCCGGATGTCGCGGATCCATTCCGCCAGCGGTTTGTCGGCATGCTGTCTGGCAACATTGCGCGGCCCGCCGAGCATCGCTTCCGCGAAGTCGGCGATTTCCATCGCGCCGCCTTTCGCGGAGCCCGTGAAGAGCCAGCGCCAGGGCGAGACCCAGTAGATGGCCGTTGCCCCGCCTTCGTCTCCTTTCGGGGGCTTCATCACCACCGAATCGACCGAGGCCTCCGCCCACAGCCCTTCGTTTCCGAGAGCCTTGGAAAGGGTCGTGTTCACGCTGAGGATCTGCGCCAGAAGCAGGACCGCCATGTCGGCATCCAACGATCCCTGGACGGAGATGATCTCAGAAAGGGGAATCCCGTCCACCCAGCGCGTCATCAGATAAGGCATGCCATCAACCGGGTCGCATCCACCGGCCAGGATACGTCGCATCGACGGATGTGAGACCTGCTTCAATGTCTCGATCGCATGTTCGAACGTCCGGACCTGCTTTTCCTCAGGAGCACAGGCATCCATGCCGGTGGAAATGAAGCGCCGGATCGCAACGATCACACCCGTGACCGTATCAGTTCCATGGAACACCACACCCATCCCGTCTTGCGAGACCATTTCCTCAATGTGATAGCGAGTGTTCATCCGTTGGATGGCAACTACACAAATCTCGTCCTCTCGCGCCAAGGAAAATTCGAAGAAACCGGCACCCGCGTCCGCACCCGGCAAGCCTGACACCAGCCGGCGAATGCTTGCATCACCCCGGCGGCTCGCGGACAATCCGGCCATGTCTGAAAAAACGCTCTTCGAGAAAATCCGCGACCGCGAGATCCCGGCGGACATCATCCACGAAACCGACGACTGCCTGGCATTCCGCGACATCTCCCCGCAGGCTCCCGTGCACGTTCTCGTCGTGCCCAAGCGGGTGATCCCGCGCGTCGGCCGCGCGGTGGCGGACGACGGGCCGCTTCTCGGGCAACTGCTCCTCGCCGCCAGCGAGGTCGCCCGCATCGAGGGCGTGGAGGAGAGCGGCTACCGCGTCGTCATCAACCACGGTGCGAACGGCGGTGAATCGGTGCCGCACCTCCATCTGCATGTGCTCGGCGGGCGGGCGCTGGCGTGGCCGCCGGGGTAGGTGGCCGGCGGAAGCGATTCATTGCGGGAGGGTTTCGCGCAGCAGGCGGATCATCGCGTCGGCCGCCGCCTGGCCGGTCTCGAGCACTTCCTGGTGGTCGAGCGGTGCCCGGCTCATGCCCGCGGCCCAGTTGGTGAGGCACGAGAAGGCCGCCACGCGCATCCCCTCCGCCCGCGCCTGAATGGCCTCCAGCACGGTGCTCATCCCGACCGCGTCGGCGCCCATCGAGCGCAGCATGCGCACCTCGGCGGGCGTTTCATACTGCGGGCCGCGGTTGCCGGCATAAACGCCCTCGTGCAAGGGCATGCCGAGCCGCGCGGCGGATTCGCGGAAGCGCACGTGCCATTCCGCATCGTAGGTTTCGGAAAGATCCTGGAAGTGCGCGCCCCGCAGCGGGCTGGTGCCCGTCAGGTTCAGGTGGTCGGTGAGCATCATCCACCGGCCGGGATGGAATTCCGGGTTCAGCGTGCCGGCCGCGTTGGTGAGGATGATCGAGCGCGCGCCCTGCTCCGCGAGCCAGCGCACTCCGGCGGTCACCTTTTCCGGGGCGTGTCCCTCGTAGAGATGCACCCGGCCTTTCATCAGCACCACCTCGCGGCCCTCCAGCGTGCCGAACAGGAATTTCCCCGCATGTCCTGGCACCGAGGAAACCGGCAGCCCGGCGTCCGCGAAGGGCACCTCGCGCGAAATCGTGATCGCATCCGCAAGCGGGCCCAGGCCGGAGCCCAGCACGATCGCGGTGATTGGTTTTTTCGTCGCGGCAACCATCGACAGGTGGTATTCCTATCCCCGATCCGGCGCGCCTGCAAACCGGGAAACCCGCAAATCCCGCCTTGATCAACCGGGGTTCCCGTGCATTCTCGCCGCCCGCGCATGGCATCGGCCTCATTACAAGCACTTCCCGGATTCCGCGATTTCATTCCCCGTGAATGCGCGGTCCGCAACTATCTGTTCGAGACGTGGCGCGGTGTGGCCCGCAGGTTCGGATTCGTCGAATACGAGTCGCCGGTGATCGAGGATACCGCGCTCTACCTGCGGAAATCCGGCGGCGAACTCTCCGCGCAGCTCTTCCGCTTCGAGGACCAGGGCGGGCGCGACGTGACGCTGCGCCCCGAGGTGACCGCCTCGCTCGCCCGCATCGCCGCCCGCCACCAGCGCGATTTCCCCAAGCCCATCAAGTGGTTCGAGATCGGCCAGTGCTTCCGATACGAAAAACCGCAGAAAGGCCGCGGCCGCGAGTTCCACCAGTTCAACGTCGATATCATCGGCGAGGCCGGTCCCGCCGCGGACGCCGAGTTGATCGCCCTGTCCATCGAGACGATGCTCGCCTTCGGTTTCCAACAGGGCGACTTCGTCGTCCGCGTGTCCGACCGCGACGCCTGGACCGCCTTCGCGAAGCAACACGGCGTCGCCGACGAGGCCATTCCCGGCCTGCTCAACCTGATCGACAAGATCGAGCGGGAGTCCCCCGAGGAACTCGACCGGAAACTCGCGCCCCACGGCCTCGACACCGCGATGCTCCGCCGGTTCATCGCCGACGAAGCCGCGAACGCCTCGCCCGCGTGGCGCGAAATCCAGGCCGACCTCGCCGCGCGCGGACTGGAGGGCTTCGTCGAGCTGGACCTCTCCATCGTCCGCGGCCTCGCCTACTACACCGGCGTCGTCTTCGAGGTGTTCGACGCCCGCAAATCGATGCGCGCCGTCGCCGGCGGCGGGCGCTACGACACCCTGGTGTCCACCATTTCCGACGGCTCCGTCGATCTACCCGCCAGCGGCTTCGCCATGGGCGACTACGTGATCCGCAACCTCATCGAGGAGACCACCCACGCCGCGATGCAGCTCGAAGTGTGGCTGCAGCGGAATGCCGCGGCCAGCGACGTGCGCCTCGTCATCGCCGAGGAATCGCTGCGCCCGGTGGCGCTCGACATCGCCACCCGTCTGCGCCGCGCCGGCGTCTCGGTGGATTTTCCGCTCGCCAGCGCAAAGGTCGCGAAACAATTCCAGGCCGCCGAGAAATCCGGCGCGCGGTTCGCGTTGGTGGTCGGCTCCGAGTTCCCGGCCCTCAAGCTCAAGGTGCTCGCCAGCCGCACCGAGGAGGATTGCGACAACGTCACCCTGGTCGATTGGCTCACCGACCGCCTCCAGCAGCCAGACGGCCCGCTGCTCGCCTGAATTTTTCAAATAAGTCATGCGCACCCACCATTGCAACGAACTCCGCGAATCCCACACCGGCGAAACCGTGACCCTCGCCGGCTGGGTGAACTCCGCGCGCGACCACGGCGGCGTCATCTTCATCGATCTGCGCGACCGCGAGGGCCTCGTCCAGTGCGTGTTCCGCCCGGAGGAGAACGCGGAGGCCGCCAAGCTCTCGCACACGCTCCGCGAGGAGGACGTCGTCCGCGTGACCGGCAAGGTCGCCCGCCGCCTCGAAGGCTCGGAAAACGAGAAACTGCCCACCGGCGCGATCGAGATCGTCGCCAGCGACCTGGTCATCATCAACAAGGCTGACGTGCTCCCGTTCCAGCTCGACAAGGAGCTGTCCAACGAGGACCTGCGGATGAAGCACCGCTACCTCGACCTGCGCCGCCCGCGCATGGCCCGCAACATCCGCCTGCGCAGCACCATCACCTCCGCCGCCCGCCGCCACCTCGACGACGCCGGGTTTTTTGAAATCGAGACGCCCATCCTCTCGAACCCCACACCCGAAGGCGCGCGCGACTTCCTTGTCCCGTCGCGCCTCAACCCCGGCCGCTTCTACGCCCTGCCCCAGGCGCCCCAGCAATACAAGCAGCTCCTCATGGTCGCCGGCATCGAGCGGTATTATCAGATCGCCCGCTGCTTCCGCGACGAGGACCTGCGCGCCGACCGCCAGCCCGAGTTCACCCAGATCGACATCGAGGGCAGCTTCGTCACCCAGGACGACGTCCTCGGTACCGTAGAGGGCCTGCTCGGCGCGATGTTCAAGGCCGGCCTCGGCATCGACATCCCGGTCACCTTCCCCCGCATCACTTACCGCGAGGCGATGGACACCTACGGATCCGACAAGCCGGACACCCGATACGGCATGCACATCACCGACCTCGCCGGGGTTTTCGCCGCCACCGAGTTCAAGATTTTCCGCTCCACGCTCGATGGCGGCGGCGTCGTCCGCGCCATCAATGCCAAGGGGTTCGCCGGCATCACCACCGGGCAGATGAACCGCCTCAACGAAATCGCCATCCAGGCCGGCCTGCCTGTCAAGTCTCTCGCCTTCGTCAAATATGAGAATGGCGAATACAAAAGCCCGCTCTGGAAGTTCTTCACCGACGCCGAAAAGGAGGCCCTCGCCGCCACCCTCGACATCGCCGAGGGCGACATCGTCTTCTTCGTCGCCGGCCCGCGCGACAGCGTGTGCGACATCCTCGGCCGCGTCCGCACGGAATGCGCGAACATGATGGAACTCACCAAAGATTCCGACGCCTTCAACTTCCTCTGGGTCGTCGATTTCCCGCTCCTCGCGCAGGACGACGAGACCGGCCGCTGGGTCGCCGTCCACCACCCGTTCACCCGCCCGCACGCCGACGATGTCGGGAAACTGATGGACGGCGATTACGCCGACGTCCGCGCCGAGGCCTACGACGTCGTCCTCAACGGCTACGAACTCGGCGGCGGATCGATCCGGATCCACGAAAAGGACCTCCAGGCGAAAATGTTCGACGTCCTCGGCATCAACCCGGAAGAACAGGCCGAGCAATTCGGCCACCTGCTCGACGCCTTCCGCTTCGGTGCCCCGCCCCACGGCGGCGTCGCCCTCGGCCTCGACCGCATCGCCATGCTCGTCGCCGGCGAGGACAGCATCCGCGAGGTGATCGCCTTCCCGAAAAACAACAAGGGGGCCGACCTCATGGCGCACAGCCCGTGCAAGATCGACTTCAAGCAGCTCCGCGAGGCCTACATCCAGTCCACCTACAAGGAGGCGAAGGCACCCGAGCCGTCCGCGTCCGGCCACACGGGGTAGCGGGGTGCCTGCAAGTGAGTTCGGAGTCCGTTGAACACGTCCTTGACACGTAGTTCAGTTCCGGGTAGGAAAAGCAATGCAAATCAAAGAAGGTCAGTCGTTTCTTGATTTATACTACGAACCGGGTGCTGTGGAATTCGCAACCGGCGCATCGGACCACCAAGGGGAAATGCGTGAGAAGTGCGGCGGACCTGGCTGATTTCGCCGCCGGAATGGAGCGGCGCGCGCCGGTTCAAACAGGTGAATTGGACCTGGGTTTGCTCGACCCCGGCGGGAAGTGGCTGAACCGGCTTTTCGCCGATCAGCCGATCCCAGGGCATCCGGGCAGCCCAACTTGCAAAATCGGCGATTTTTTCAAGTGCAGCCGTGGAATCGCGACTGGCGCAAACGAATTTTTCTGCCTCCGCGAGCCGGACATCCATCACCACGGTTTGGCAGTGGATGATTTTGATGCCTGTGTCACCAAGGCTGTCGATCTTTCGGGCTGGATCGTCAGCAACAAGGACTTCCGGAAGCTGGTGAAGTCGGGAAAGCGTTGTTATCTGCTGAACCCGGATGAAATCCATCCCGAAATGGATGCATATCTTGCCAAAGGCATGGCAGCCGGTGTCCACCTTCGGCATCTGCCAAGCAAGCGCCCTGTTTGGTATTTGCCCGAGCGGCGCAAACAGCCTTCCATTCTCGTTCCGGTCTTTTCACGACATCGCCCGCGCTTCATCCTGAATTCCGCGGGATTGAGGAGCCTGACCTGTTTTCACGGCCTTTACCCCAAGCCGGGGGCGGAGCATTTGGTTCCATTGGTTTGGATTTATCTGAACAGCACCCGGGGACTAGGGGCATTCGGTGGAGTCAACCGGTTTTATGGAAACGGCCTGAACAAGCTCGAACCAAAGGATGTGGAGCAGATGGCCTGTCCCGACCTCGGTTCAATAGCACCGGAACATGTCCCGGCTTTGCAGGCATCCATCAAAACCGCATCGAGTGAATCGGTGATTTCCGAAGCGTGGTTTGATGAAAAACTGGCGGATTTTTTGCCAGCCACTGCATCAATAGTAATCCCTGAACCCGGGATCTCCAGCCGCCATTCGATTCGAGTCCCCGTATGGGACCGGCTGCAATTCCGTTAGGTTTTCAGCCAGGAGTTCTTGAATGGCGGATTCGGCCCAATCTCCCATGGCCCGGTTTCCCAGAAAATTGGAATTCGCATCCACCGGGATGCGCGGTTTTTTCTCCGGGAGTGTTCCTTCGCCTCCGAAACAAAGCCTGGCGGCCGCAACACCCTTTCCCTCCAGCACTCCGGCAACTTCTGCCGCAGCAATCCGCAACCGCTCAAAATAACGAGGGTCAGTCATTTTCACCGCCCTCCTTTTCATCAAATGTAAAGAGAACCTTTGGCTCCACATGGAGAGCCTTGGCGATCCTCTCGATTCCGGCAACGGTCGGTGAATTCACTCCTCGCTCGACCAAACTGATGAATTCCACAGAGTAGCCCGTAGCTTCCGCGAATTGTTCCTGAGTGAGTCGGGATCGCTTTCGAAGTCGCGCGATTTGTCGTCCCAGTGATTGCGCCAACACGTAGTTAAACTACTGATTGTCACGGCATCAAACAACGGAGTTGAGCTACGTGTTTCGTCAGACAGCCTTGTGAAAGACCGGGATATCGCATGCTGTTGTTCTGCGGGCGCGTCCGACTGACTCGCAGCGCTCAGTCGCGGATGGCGAAATCCTCCATGATCACGTGGGTCGCGGGGACGCCGGCGTTCTGGAGCAGGTTGCGCATCGCCCGCATCATGGCACCCGGGCCGCAGACGAGGAACAAATGCTCCGGCAGCGGATGGTCGAGGATGCCCTCAAGGTAGGATCGGTCGATGAATCCCTGCCGGTCGGAGAGGTGGCTGTGGTATTCCAGCCCGGGCACCGCTCCGGCGCGGGCGCGGAGTTCCTCATGATAGACGCGCGACGCCTCGTCGGGCACGGCGTAGATCAGGCTCGTCGGGGCCTCGCGCCGGGCCGGAATGTCCGAGCCGGCGATGCTGAGCATCGGCGTGATGCCGATGCCGCCGCCGATGAGCACGGCCGGCATTTCGGGCCGTTTCACCAGGATTTCGCTGAAATGCCCGTATGGTCCCCACACCCGCGCGCGTTCGCCGCGGCCGATCCGCTCGACGTGTTGCGTCCAGTCGCCGAGGCGCTTGATCGAGAGGCGCATCAGGTCCGCCCCCGGCGGGCTGGAAATGCTGAACGGGTGGGGCTCCTCGCTCACGGCGTCCGAATCGAACGAAATGTAGATGAACTGCCCCGGCTCGTGCTCCATCGGCCGCCCCGCCGGTTCGAGCCGCACCTCGGTGATGTGGTCCCCGACCTCCTTCGCCACGGCGGTGACGAAGTCATATTGCGGCCCGGCGAACCGGTAGAGTCCGCGAATGTAGATGTATGCGGCGAGCGCGACGGTCACCCACGCGCCGTGCCACACCGCGAGTTCCGGGTAGCGGACGATCTCGCCGCGCGCGATCACCGCGTGGGCGATGATGATGACGAGCAGCACGCCGAAGAAATCGTGCGTGCGCTTCCACCGGTGGTAGGCGATTTTCCAGTAAATCGAGAGCACCACCAGCACGATGAAGATGGCGAGGGCGATGATGCCGGTGTTGCGCGCCCAGTCGCCGGAGAACCAGAGGTAGCGCGGGAAGCCACCGGCCTCGTCGGCGCGGGCCACGGCCAGGAAGACCGGATGCAGCAGGATCAGGAAAAACGAGGCCTCGCCGACGACGCGGTGGCCGCGGTACACCTTGTCGAGCCCGCCGAAGAGCCATTCCACCGGGCGGAAGCGCGTCGAGAGGATGAAGGCCCAGCACATCAGCGTGAGCGCACCGTGGCTGCCGAGCTTGGCCAGGTAGATCCACGCGCTGTCGTGCAATTCATCGCGCCGCCACATGGCGAGGATCCACAGCAGGTAGCTCGCCGCCGCCGTGGCGAAGACGACGGCGTAAGCGATCCAGTGGCGGCGGGTCTGGTGGACTTTGGGCAAGGGCGCGCCAAACAAAGCGAAAACCGCCCGGGATGCAATCCCCGGTTGCCTGGCGGCCCCCCGTGCTTGCGGCGCTGGCTCCGCCGTGCATCATGGACGCGTGAGTGATTGGAATTTCATGACGGTCGTCATCATGTGCGGCCTGTTCGTCCTGTGGAAGCTGGAACTGGCCGCGACCCTGCTCAACCTGCGCGCGTTCCCGTCCCGCGTGCCGGACGCGCTGGCCGGGCTGATGGATGCCGAACAGCTCGACCGCGCGCGCGAATACCACCAGGTCAACGCGCGGCTCGACATCACGCGCGACACCGTCTCGCTCGGCATCCTGCTGGCGTTCTGGGTGCTCGGCGGCTTCCAGTGGCTCGACGCGCTGGCCCGTTCGCTCGCGCCCGGCCTGCTCACGGCCGGGCTGCTGTTCCTCGCGCTGCTGATGGTGGCGCAGATGCTGATCTCGCTGCCGTTCGCGTGGATCGAGACGTTCCGCATCGAGGAGAGATTCGGCTTCAACCGCTCGACGGTCGCCACATTCTGGGCCGACCGCGCCAAGGGCCTGCTGCTCGCCGCGGTGCTCGGCCTGCCGCTGGCCGCCGCGATCCTGTGGATCTTCTGGAACGTCGCCCACGCGTGGCTGTGGGCGTGGCTGCTGGTGACCGCCTACCAGCTCTTCGTCACCTACATCGCGCCGACGTGGATCATGCCGCTTTTCAACAAATTCGAGCCCATGCCCGAGGGGCCGCTCAAGGACGACATCGAAAAACTCGGCCGCGAGTGCGGGTTTCCGCTCGCCGAGGTTCACGTGATGGACGGCTCCAAGCGCTCGACGAAGGCCAACGCGTTCTTCACCGGCTTCGGCAAAAACAAGAAGATCGCGCTCTTCGACACGCTCATCGACAAGAGCAGCCGCGACGAGCTACTCGGCATCCTCGCCCACGAGATCGGCCATTTCCGCTGCGGGCACATCCGCCAGCGCCTCGCCGTGGGAATCGTGCAGACGGGGGTGATCTTCTACCTCCTCGGCCTGGCGATCGCGCCGGACGGGGCGTTCTCGCGCCTGCTGTTCGACGCCTTCGGCGTCGCCGAGATCTCCCCCCACGTCGGCCTGGTGCTCTTCACCATCCTGCTTGAGCCGGTGGGCAAGGTGCTCGGCGCGGCGGCCAACGCCTGGTCGCGCCGCCACGAGTTCGAGGCCGACGCCTACGCCGCCAACGCCACCGGCGACCCCGCGCCGCTCGCCGACGCCCTGCGCAAGCTCACCGCCGACCACCTGTCGCACCCCGCCCCCTCGCGCCTGCGCGTGATCCTCGACTACTCGCACCCGCCGCTGCTGCGCCG
>SLAV01000028.1 GCA_007126655.1 Haloferula sp.
CACCGCGCCGCTTGGCCCGAACGGCGAAATCGCCCTCAGCAACCCCGACCAGTATGACGTGCTCTCCTGGAAGTCACTCCATCATTGGTATCACATGCACCGCCAGCAGATATCCAGCGCCTCCCACCTGCCGCTCGCCGCCATGCGGAATTACCACGCCCCCAATCCGGTGAGCAACCCGATGTGGAATTCCGGAGTCAAGCGCGTCACCCCGGTGATGGTCCGGGCGCAAATGGTCGTGTCCTATGGCGCGCGGAGAAGGGGGGCGGTGGGGCGCGGCGACACCGCCGAATACGATCTCTATCTTTACAGCTACCCGGTGCTGACGCTATGGAATCCCTACAGCGTGGGCCTGGAAGTGGACCAATGGAGTGTGTTCCTGCACACACTGCCACTCGAACACACGATCTATCAAAACGGCGCAAAGGTGAATCTCACCGGCGGTGGCACCCGGGCCGGCAACTACAACTGGGGCTGGCCGCACGGCAACATGGTGATGCGCTTCGGAGACGCCGGCACCCCGCGCATCACCTTCGCCCCGGGCGAGGCCAAAGTGCTCACCTATGTGCGCTCGCAGGCCGGCGGCTTCAATGCCCACGACATGGTGGATGCAATCCGCCCGTGGCTGCCGCCGGGACGCACCGACACGGTCGGCCACATGGGCCAGCCACGCCACATCGGCACCATCAGCGGCTCGCCGAACGACCGCATCGAGATCGAGACGACCGGCTCAAGCTGGCATACCTCGGCGACCTCATTCAACAACTTCCAAACCACCTTCGACTACCGCACGGAGGCAAGGGCGGTGCATGCGGGACACGCCGACACCTGGCGCCGCCACATGTTCAGCGGCCAGGTCGCATGGCGCGTCGAGACCGACGCCGGGAATCCGTCGCCGGACTTCATCTCACGCTCCAATTTCCCGAGCATGACGCTCGCGCAGCTCGAGGACTCGGGCCAGCCGTTCCTGCATCTCGACATGCGCCTCAAGACGCTCGATGAGGCCCGCCTGCCCAACAAGACCTGGCTGCACACCATCCCGCATCATCCGTATGCGGCGGCCACCTCGACGCGGTTGCACCGCGAGGTGGACGCGGCCACCACCTTTTTCGCCCATCCCTACACGATCGCGTTCGAGCAGGTCAACGGCATCGAGGGCCTCATTCAGAACCGGCCGTTCTTCGGCACCAGCAACAGCCCGGCCGGCCGCAGCGTCATCATCGCGCAGGACATTCCACTGGCCCCGCTGACCTCCCTCGCCCAGTTGCAGAACCTTCCGCAACTGCCGATCGAAGCACTGAACTGGAGCGGCTACCACCAGCAGAACCATGCCATCGGCAACTCCCACGCGTCTCCCGGCCTGCCGCCCCAGGAAATCAAGGCGCGCTCGTTCCCGTTCTACCTCGGCCAGTATTTCGCGTGGCAGGGTGGCGATCTCGCCGGAAGGTTCTACAGCAACTGGACCTGGTTCAACAACCATGATTACACGATCAGCCATGCGACGGCCTCGATCATTGACCGCAGCTATGCCGCGAACCACCTGCTTTTCGATTCGTATTTCTTCTCCTCGCTGGCCGGCCAGCAGGGTCACATCTTCCGCAGCCATGGCAGCGAGCGCACGCCACGCCAGGTGATCACTGACTTCTTCGACGGCACCCGCCCGGCTCCCAACGCCGCCTACCGTCCCCACCTCGGCGGACAGGAGCCATCCGCGATCAGCCAATCGCTCGCGCCCGGCCGGCAGAGTGTGGCGGACGACGCCCACCAGCGCGTCGCCGCCCATCTCATGGCCGCCGGTGGATTCAATGTGAATTCCACATCGGTGCCCGCCTGGAGCGCCGTGCTTGCCTCCTCCCACCTCAAGCGCCCGGTCATCCTCAGCTCCCGGGGAAGGCTGGCGGCCCGCGATCAAGCCCGCTTCGTCGTCTCGCGCTTCAGCGCCCCGATCAGTGGCCCGGCCGATGGCGGGCCATCCTCCGAGGACGCACGATGGCTCGGCTACCGCGAACTGACGGAGGACGAAATCCATGAGCTGGCGACGGCCATCGTCAAACAGGTGAAAACGCGCGGCCCGTTCCGCTCGCTGGGTGAGTTTGTCAACCGCCGGCTCACCACCGACACCGAACTCGCGCTGTATGGCGCGCTGCAGGCCGCGCTGGAGGATCCATCCGTCAGCATCAATGCAGCCTACCGCAACGACCTGATCACCCAGTCGGATCTTTCCGGCCTGTCCTATTCGGCGAACTACCGGTTTCCCGAAGCGGCGCTCGGTTCGCGCTACCAGGGCACTCCGGCCTATATTTCCCAGGCAGACATACTCACCCCCATCGCCCCCATCCTCAACGCGCGGTCCGACACCTTCGTGGTCCGCGCATACGGCGAAGCGCACGCCGCCGACGGGCGGGTGATGGCACGCGCCTGGTGCGAAGCCGTCGTCCAGCGCGTGCCGGAGTTCATCGATCCCGCCGACGAAGCCCACACCCCGGCCGCCGATCTCAGGTCGGATGTGAACCGGCGCTTTGGCCGGCAATTTGTCATCCGTTCCTTCCGCTGGATTCCATCCGCCGAAATCACACCCATCTGAATCCCCTGCCCACCCATGATCCGACACCTCCTGCTTCCCGTCATCACCATCTCGACACTCACGACTTTCGCGCACGGACAATCCCCGGACCCAAGCGCTCCCGGGGTCGAGTTGCGCGTCACCCGTTTCGATCCCGC
>SLAV01000245.1 GCA_007126655.1 Haloferula sp.
GCTTCTGCGGCTCGGCATCGGCGCGGAAGAGGAGGAGGTGGCCGTTGGGGAAGATGGAGAAGCCGTTGCAGGTGATCCGCTCATCGACGCGCTGCTGGATGAGGCGGTAGGGCATCATCGCGTAGTCGCCGGTTTGGCGGTTGTAGAAGACAAACATGACGTCCTCGCCGTTGGGCGCCTGGATGACCCGCTCGATCAACATGCTGCCGACGCGGCACTCGAATTGTTTCAACTCGCCGGTGGCGAGGTAGTATCCGTCGGGAAAGATGAGGCCGTGGCCTTCGGGGAGGAGGACGCAGGATTCTCCGATGGAATCCACGCGGACGACGGTGTGTTGTTTTTCGTTGAAGATGAGATATCGGTAATCCTCCTCCTTGTAAGGGCGGACCTTGAGAATGATGAGGTGATCGACAACGGCGTATTCGTAGTCGGCGTCGTCGAGCTTCTGGTGGAGGTCTTCGACGGACTCGTTGTAGATGCCCTCGCCGTCTTTTGTGTTATCCTCGACCTTGACGGTCAGCTCGCCACCGACGCAATCGACGAAGACGCGGTCCTCGATGGAGATATGCGAATGATCGCCGTAGCGGAAGGCCTCGCGGTCGGGCTTGAGCCATTGGAATTCGTGGGGCGGTGGGAACCCGACGCGGCGGAACTCGCCTTCGGCGCGGCCGTCGATGAATTCGAGGTTGCCGCCGTTGAAGTTCCAGACGAAGGCGGAGAAATCGCTGATCGCCGGGCCGATGCCGAAGATCATGAACAGCTTGCCATCGCGGACGGCGAACTTGCGGAAGGCGGTGCGCTGATAGACGTTGTAGAGGCGCTTGAAGTCGGTGAGAAACCGTTCGTCGTTGATGACGTCGAGGGGATCCTGGTGGAACGCGCCGGTTTCCGGGTCGCGCCGATAGACGGCGAAGACGTCGGAGAGTTCCATTTCCTTCTTGAGGCCGAACCGGACGTTGAAGCCGAAGAGAAAACGGTCGTCGCCGAGCTGGACCATGTCGCGCGGCATGCAGTTGTGCTCGGTGACGATGCGGTCGGCCTGGAGGAGCTTGAACTCGATGGAGCCGAAGACCTCGGCGCGGCGGGCGTCGAGCCGGCCCATGCGCTCGCGCAGCGTCTCGCCCTGGGTCGAGAGGCGCTGGCGGATGATCTCGTAGGTGGCGCTCCCCAGCGCCTCGGAGGCCGCGTCCGCCTTTTGGGCGTCGTCGGCTTCTTCAGGGGCTGGAGGTGCGGTTTCTTCGGCCATCTATTGGGATGCTTGGAGGTCGTTTCGAATATCGGGAAAATGAACCACGGATTGCTCAGATTACACGGATGGGCTCATGGATTTTGGGGGCGATCCATTAAAACGGCCTCCAGGTAGGATGCCCCTTTTGTAGCTTGGGTCTGTCTGTCTTCGAGTTGGATGCGCTCGGAGATCCAGAGTTTGATGAGGGCTTGGCGGGTGACACCGATGCGGCGGGAGGTCTGATCGAGTTCCTGAATGATCCATTCGGGGAAATCGACATTGACCCGCCGAACTTCCAAGCCTGGGCGGCGAATCGAGGATTTGTCGATGTAGGGCGTAATGTCCTCTCCATCATCGAATCGCTTATCAAATTCCTGTGCCGTCATCGTAGAGTCGTTGTTCATTTTCCCTGGATCTTCTTACAGATATCATGCGGATGCGATTTTCGCGGATGGTGAAAATCGCGGTCCATAGCTTTCCGCGCAGCGAAGCGATGAGGCCGTATCGTTCTTCATCACGAAAGCGGGCGGTGAACTCAATACGGTCCGTATCGTTCCACAATGCTTGCGATTCTTGGAAATCGATTCCGTGCTTTGAGAGATTGGCTTCACTTTTCTGCGGGTCGTATTCGAACATGCTGGCACAGAATTATACCATTTCAACACCAGAATGGTATCAATTGGATCACTCAAGATCAAGGACTTCCGCCGCATCAGCATCGGCGAGGCCGGTTTCGCGGGCGGTTTCCATCGCGCCGCGGAGGATGTTCTGGAGGGCATTGTCCTTGGTGCCGGCTATCATGCGGGCGATGAGGGCGGCGATGGTGAGGTTCTTGACGTCCTCGCTCTTGATTCCGAAGTCGGATACCCACTGCGCGAGGCGGGCCTTGAACTGCTCGGGCGAACCGCCGCCGAAGAAGGTGCTCTTGATGTTGGCGAGAGTCTCGCTGTTGGCCACGAGGCGGTCCACCGCCTTGCCGCGGCCGACGGAATGGACGATCTTCTGGAAGAAGTCGTTCTCGCCGCCGACGATGTCGATCTTGGCGTGCTTGAGGGCCTCGCCGACGAGTTCGGAGTGGGCGGAAGCAATGTGGCGCTCGACATCGATGGTCGCGAGTTCGACATCGCGCTCCTTGTTGAGGCGGAGGCGGAATTCCTCGTGCTGCTGGCCGGCTTCGTGGAGGAGCTTCATGGCCTTGGCTTTTTCCTCGATGGCCTTGGCTTCGGCGTGGCCTTTGGCCTCGATGCCTTTGGCGACGGCCAGTTCGTTTTCTTTGACGGCCTCGGCCTCGGCGAGGCGCGCGTTTGCCTTGGCTTCGATAACCTTGGCTTCGGCGAGGCCCGGTGCGGCCTCGTGGGCGGCCATGCCCTCGGCCTCCTGCTCCATCGCGTGGCGTTTCTTGTCGCTGGCCTGCGCCTCGGCATCGGCGAGCGTCTGCATGCGCTCGGCCTCGCGCAGCGCGGCCTCGCGGGAGGCCTCGGCGGCGGTGACGAGCTTGACTTTCTCGGCCTCGGCGAGATTGGCCTCGGCTTCCTTGGCGGCCTCGGAGGCGACGACCTTCTCGACCTGGTCCTTTTTCGCGAGCATTTCCGCCTCGATCAGGGTGACGTCGCGGACGCGCTCGGCGGTCATGCGGGCCTCGATGTTGGTCTTCTCCTCCTCCTGCTCGACGACGGCCTTCTGCTCGGCGACGACGACGGCACGCTTGCGCTCGACCTCGACGGCGGCCTCGGCGACCTTGACCTCCTTGTCCATCTCGGACAGCGCGACGGTGCGCTCGCGGCGGACGCGGGCCTCCTCGCCCTCCTGCGTGGCCTCCTGTTCGAGGCGCTCCTTCTCCTTGCGGACGGTGAACTCGCGCTCCTGGACGGCGCGGTTCATGTCCTCGGTGCGGAGGCGGATGGATTCGTCGGCTTCGAGACGCTTGGCCTCGACCTCCTGGCGGCGGTTTTCGATCACCTTGCGGGACTCCGCCTCCTCGTTGGCGCGGATCTCGGTGATGGCGCGGGTCTGTTTGGCGGTGTCCTCCTCGTTGCGGCGGTTCTGTTCGCGCTTCGCGATGTCGGCGTCCGCGTTCTCCTTCTCGACCTGCACTTGGGCGCGCTGGGTGAACTCATTGGCCACCACCCGCTCGCGCTGGGTGATTTCGGTGATTTTCTTGATGCCCTCGGAGTCGAGCACGTTGTTCGGATCGTGCTGCTCGAGCGGCGTCTGCTCGAGGTAGTCGATGGCCACGTCCTGGAGCAGGAAGCCGTCGAGATCCTTGCCGATGGTGTCCTGGATCTCGTCGCGGAAACGGAGCCGCTCGGTGAACAGCTCGTGGAATTCCATCTGCTTGCCGGCCTTCTTGAGCGCCTCGGAAAACTTCGCCTCGAACAGCTCGCGGAGTTGGTCCATGTCCGACACGCGCTCCGGCGTGAGCATTTGGGCGACCTTGCGCACGCTTTCCTCGGTGGCATCGACGCGGATGTAAAACGCGACCGTGATGTCCGCCCGGATGTTGTCCTTGCACACCAGTCCATCATGGGCCTTCCGGGTGATCTCCAGTTTTTTCACGGAGATGTCCATGATGTGGTAGGTCTGCACCAGCGGCACGCGGATCATCCAATCGAACGAAACCTTGAGACCGCCCCAGCCGGTTTTCACCCCGGCGCGACCGGGTTGGATCCTGCGGATGCAGAGCAGCATGATCAGCGCCGCGGGTACGACAAAGACGAAGAAGAGAATGATGGCAATTGTCCAGAAGGCGAATTCAAACATGGCGGGGATACCGGGTTGGATGTGAGGTTGTGGGATCGCACCCAAGGCATTCTGCGGCCGTTGTGTACGAAACAGTGAGGTGAGACTACGTTTCCGCTAAACCAAGCCAAGCTTTTTCGTCGGATTTCTATCAAGCAACACGGTGGTGTTCCACGTGGAACAAACGGGCAGAATTTCCGTGTAATCCGGCGGATCTGTGTTTCAATCCCGCCCCCGCCAATGTTCCGCTATCCCAAGTCATATGACGTCGTTGTGATCGGTGCCGGCCACGCCGGTGTCGAAGCCGCGCTCGCAGCCGCCCGCCTGGGCTGCGAGGTGGCGGTGCTCACGCAGAATCTCGACACCATCGGCCAGATGTCCTGCAACCCGGCGATCGGCGGACTTGGCAAGGGCCACATGGTCCGCGAGATCGACGCCCTCGGCGGCATCATGGGCGTGAATACAGACGCCACCGCCATCCAGTGGCGGATGTTGAATGCATCAAAGGGTCCTTCCGTCCGCGCGCCCCGCGCGCAGTGTGACAAGAAGGCCTACCAATTCCGCCTCAAGAACGAGCTTGAAGCCTGCACCGGCATCGACATTCACCAGGCGAATGTCGCCGATCTGCTCGTCGAGGGTGACGCGATCACGGGCGTTGCGACCAGCCTCGGGATGGTAATTTCCGCGAAATCCGTCGTGCTGAGCGCGGGAACGTTCATGCGCGGGCTGATGCACGTCGGCCTGCGCAATGAAAAGGGCGGGCGCATGGGCGACGCCACATCGACCGTCTCCGACGCACTCAAGAGGTTCGGGTTTGAGGTGGACCGCTTCAAGACCGGCACCCCGTGCCGCCTCAACGGCCGCTCGCTGGATTTCACGAAATGCGAACGCCAGGACGGCGATGCCCCCCCGCCGGCGTTCAGTTTTCTCCGTGACACGATCATGAGGGGGCCGCATGACCTTTTCACGCTGAACTCATGGGCGGATTCCACGTTCCACGTGGAACAACTCCCCTGCTGGATCACCTACACCAACGCCGACACCCATGAGATCATCCATGGAAATCTCGACCAATCGCCGATGTATTGCGGGGTGATCGAAGGGGTCGGTCCCCGCTACTGCCCGTCGATCGAGGACAAGGTGGTCCGCTTCGCGGAAAAGGAACGCCACCAGGTGTTTCTGGAACCCGAGGGCCGCCACACCCACGAATACTACGTCAACGGAGTCTCCACCTCCCTCCCCTACGAGGTGCAGCTTGCTTTCCTGCGGACCATACCGGGATTGGAGAAATGCGAGATCCTGCGGCCGGGTTACGCCGTCGAATACGACTACTGCCCGCCTACTCAGCTCCTGCCGACGCTGGAGACCAAGCGAGTCTCGGGACTCTACTTCGCCGGGCAGATCAACGGCACCTCCGGCTATGAGGAGGCCGCCGCCCAGGGACTCATGGCCGGGGCGAACGCCGCACTCAAAATCCTCGGCAAGCCGCCGTTCGTCCTCGCGCGCAACGAGGCCTACATCGGCGTGATGATCGACGATCTGGTCACCCGCGGCTGCACCGAACCCTACCGCATGTTCACCAGCCGCGCCGAATACCGCCTGCTGCTGCGCCAGGACAATGCCGACTTGCGGCTCACCCCACGCGGTGAGGAGGTCGGGCTCGTTTCCAGCGAGCGGGCCGTCCGTGCGCGCACACGAATCGAAGCCCTCGCCGAGGCCGACACCTGGGGGCGCAAAGCCAGCTACGAAGGACTCAAGCTCGACCACTGGTTCCGGCGGGGTGAAAACACCTGGCGGAGACTTCCGGCTGAACTCCTGGAAAAGTTCCACGTGGAACTTTGGCCGCTGATTGAGACCCATTTCAAATATGAGGGGCACCTCGAACGCCAGCAGGCCCAAATTGACCGGCTGGCCCGCCAGGAATCCCGGCGGATCCCGGCGGACCTCGATTACGAATCCATCACCGGCCTGAAGAAGGAAGCGGTCAACCGCTTCACGGAAATCCGCCCGTCCACCCTCGGCCAGGCCGGCCGGATCCCCGGCATCACCCCGGCGGACGTGGCCATCCTGAATGTCTGGCTGGAGAAACAGGCGCGGGAATCCCGCGCCGGAGCGGTCTGAATCGCGAAATCGTGCCGACCCAAAACCTCACCGGAACATCGCGTCATCCGCATCACCGCCGGACATCATGTAGCCGATGAGGTCGCGGAGTTCGTAAGGGTTCAGCGTGTTGATGAGGCCGGGGGGCATTTGGGAAATGGGAAGCTGATTGATCGACTCGACGTCCCCCTTCTCCACCTTCACCGGTTCCGCGCCGATTTCACTGGTGTGGATGAGATAGGAATCGTCCCGGTCCACTACCACGCCGATGTGGCTTTCGCCGGAATTGAGCTTGAGTTGGAACGTGCCGTATTGATCCGAGATGCTCGCGCCCGGATCGATGATGGCCTCCAGTAAATCCGTGACCGAGAACTTGTGTCGCACCGTGCTCAGATCGGGGCCGATATTTCCGCCGCGACCATCGAAGCGGTGGCAGGCGGCACATGATGTGGCAAAATACAAATTGCGCCCGGCTTTGAAGTCCCGTCCGTGGAGATGGCCGTCCACCTCGGCGACTGCTTCCTCAAGCGTCCAGGCCCGGCCGGGACCGTCCGGGGGCGTGATTTCGAACTCCGGCAACGCGTCGAGCGACTCGCCCGTGATATCCGCCAGGGCGACCCGTTCCGCATCACTTGTATTTTGCAAGCTATGTTCCCGGATCATTTCCAGGAAGCCGGAATAGCTCGCTCCGCCGGGGTATGAGGCGGCATGGACGATGAATTCGAAGTAGTCGCGCCGCTCGTCGAGCGTCCACCCGTGGCGGAGGTTGCCGAGCATGAAGGCGATGTCGATGGCCCGGGTCGGCGGGTGGTTTTCGAGCATGCGGGCGATGGTGCCGCCGTAGCGGTCGTTGCGCTGGATCAGCTCGCCCCAATCCGGGACCGGCTGCCCGCGCCCGTCGAGCATCAAGGCGAGTGCCGGCTCAATCACCCGGGTATCACCGAGATGGACCAGCAGGCGGATCAACTCGATGTCGATGCGGTCGTCGCCGCTCGGCAGTTGCGGGAAAAACCGGTCGGCCACGAGCTGGCGTTCCTCGTCCGTCGGCTCGCCAAGGCGCATGAACACGAGGGCGAGCGCACGCATCGTGGCGAGGCGGACTTCTTCGCTTTCGGAGTCGATTTCCAGCAATGCCCGGATCGCAGGCGCGCGGTGCCCCGCATCTCGGCAGCGGGCCAGGGCGACGAGCGCGGTCGCGCGGGCCTGCGGGTCGGGCTCCTCCAGAGCGCGGGCGGCCCATGTGGCCGCCGGCTGCGACTCGATGGCGACGCGCGCGGCGTGGCGGATGAACCGGTCGTCACTCGCCAAATGCGGCCACGCGGCCACGACCGCCGCCGGATCCGGGCGGTGGTGGAATGCTTCGAGCGTTCGGCGCAGATCGCGGGCGGCCTTGCCTTCCGCCGTGTCGGGGGCGTCCGGTGCGGGCGAGGTCGATTCCTGCCCGCGATAGACCACGCGGTAGAGGCCGGACTGTGTGTTTCTGCCTCCGGTCACGAAATACATCGCCCCGTCCGCGCCGATCACCGCCGAAGTCAAGGCGAGCGGTGAGCCGCTGAGGAATTCCTCGGCCTCCGCCCTGTAGGTTGCCCCGTGTGGCGTGAGGTGGACGGCGTAGATCGTGCCGAACGTCCAATCCAGCGCGTAGAGCGCGTGTTGGTATCGGGCCGGAAATTTCGCGCCCTCGCCCGATATCAGTCCGGTGGGCGAGCCAGGGCCGATGTCGAGCAACGGCGGCAGGCTGTCTTCGAAATAATCCGGCCATTTTCCGCTGCCACTGCGCCAGCCGAAATCGCTGCCGCTCACCGCGTGGGTGAGGCGGATCGGCCGGTACCACGGCATCCCCATGTCCCACTCCATGTCCGAGTCCCAGGTGAACAGCTCGCCGTGGTGGTTCAACGCGAAGTCATACGCATTGCGATAGCCGGTGGAAACGACGTGCCACTCACTTGCGTCGGGCGTGATCCGGGCGATCCAGCCGCCCGGAGCGAGCACGTCTTTCGCATGGCCCCGGGCATCCCAGAGGCGTGGCAGGAGCAGATCTTCCCGCCACCGCGGCGGTTGCGGCGTGGTGATCTCCGCAGGCAGGCGGGTGAAGTTTCCGGCGTTGATGTAGAGCCCCTCTCCATCCGCCGTCGGCTTCACCGCGTGATTGCCATGCTCCCCCCTCCCCTGCGTGCCGCCCAGCGGCTCGACCGTGTCCGGCATGTCGTCGCCATTCGAATCGCGCACGCGGAACAGGCCGCGCCCGCTGACGTTCACATAGAGATGGCCGAACGCCCAGGTCAGCCCCTGCGCGCCGGACAAGTCCACCGGCACCTTCTCGACCGTCACATCCGGCGGATCGGCCGTCTGGTCCAGGGTCATGCGGTAAATCCCCTTCCGCCGCTCGTCGGACGCGTAGAGCCGGCCTTCCGGGTCCACCGCGAGAATCACCCACGATCCCTGCTCGTCGCGCGGAACGCTATATAACAACTGAGCCTCGAAGCCCGGCAGCAATTCGATTTCGGAGGCGGGCGTCGCGGCGGCGTTCGTGCGGAACGCTCCTGAGCCGGATAAGATCAACCCAAAGAACGCCGCCGCGAGGAAAGTGGATTTTCGCATCCGGACCAATACGCCGCCACCTGTGGAAAAGTTGCGTTACGGCTGCATGATTGCCAAACCCGATTCCTTGGAATAATCCACACGCAAATCCCGTATTCTACGTCATGATAAAGACCAAGCCACATGATTCATCCCATGCATGCCTCCCGGCGAAGGGACGGCTGCCCTTGCACGTGATCGTGGCGTTTGCATTGGCCTGCCTGCCGCTGCAGGCCGAACCCAAGTCGCTTTTCAACGGCGAGGACCTGACCGGCTGGGACGGCCCCGAGCAGTGGTGGTCGGTCGTCGATGGCGTGATCACCGCCGAAAGCACCGAGGAAAACCCGTGCAAGCGCACCAACTATCTGATCTGGACCGGCGGCAAACCCGGCGACTTCCAGCTCGACACCGACTTCCGCATCAGCGCCGACGCCAACTCCGGCATCCAGATCCGCTCCGAGACACGCCCGAACCACGACACCTGGGGATACCAGGCCGACAAGACGGGCGACGGCGAGCTCGTCGGCTTCCTCTATCACCACGCCTTCGGTCTGGTCGCCGGGCGCGGCGAATCCGTCACCATCGACGCCGAAGGCGAGCGACACGTTGAGGTTTTCGCCGATGCCGAGGAGCTGCTCGAACATTACAAGAAGGACGAATGGAACCATTATCGTGTCATCTGCAAGGGCCCGGAAATCACGCTCTACATCAACGGCGAGTTGATGTGCCGCGTCATCGACCACAACCCGGCCACCGCGGCCGAAAAAGGCGTCATCGCCCTGCAGATGCACCGGGGCCCCGCGATGAAAGCCGAGTTCCGCAACATCTACCTTACCGAATTGGGAGGAGAAAAGGAATCCACAGACAATCCCACACCCTGAACGAGCCATGCCTCTCACCCGCAGATCCTTCCTCACGCGCAGCGCCGCCGCCGCCGGTGCCGCCACGGTTCTCCCACAATCGCTGTTCGGGAGAACAAACAAAGCCGGTGCCAACGACCGCATTACCGTCGCGGGCATCGGACTCGGCAGGCGCGGCAGGCGCCTGCTCCGGTCATTCCTCGATGAATCCGACGTCCGTTTCGTCGCCATCGCCGACGTCCAGCAGACGAACCGCGAGATCATCCGCCGCACGGTGAACCGCCACTACGGCAATGAGGACTGCGCGGCGTATTCCGACATGCGCGAAATCCTCGACCGGCAGGACATCGACGCCGTCGTCATCGCCACCGCCGACCGCTGGCACGGCACCGCATCGATCATGGCCGCCCGCGCGGGCAAGGATATCTTCTGCGAAAAACCCTGCGCCATGACGATCGAGGAAGCGCGGCAGCTCGACGAAGAAGTGAAAAAAGCCGGCCGGATCTTCCAAGGCGGCATGCAACGCCGCAACGTGGCCAACTTCGAGGTGGCGGTCGCTCTCGCCCGCTCGGGCAAGCTCGGCAAGCTACACACCCTGCACGCCGGCATCTGGCTGCCGCAACCCGTCCGGCCCGATCTCCCCGGCGAACCCGAGCCCCCGGCCGACGAGCTGGACTGGAACGCCTGGCTCGGCCCCGCCCCGTACCGGCCTTACAATCAGGAATACGTCCGCGGGCAATGGCGCTACTACGATGGCCTTTCCGCCGGCTGGGGCCTGCACGACTGGGCGTCCCACACCGCCAACCTATGCCAATGGGCCGCCGATGCCGACGACACCGTCCCGGTCGATTACTGGACCGAAGACGACCGGCTCTGCGCGCGCTACGCCAATGGGCTCAAACTCGTCATGCGCGTCGCCGGCCAGGTGGAAGACGACGGCTGGCTCGGCCTCGGCTCGTGCCCCGTGCGCTTCGAGGGCGACGATGGCTGGGTCGAAGCCGGCGATACCGGAAAAATCGCGCTCAGCAACGAGTCCCTGCTCGACGAGCCACCCCCCGAGGTCTTCGGCATCGACGCCACCAAGCACATCCGCGAATTCCTCGACGCCGTGAAAACCCGCGGGGCGACCGCCTGCGACTCAACCATCACCCGCCACACCGAGATCGCCTGCCATGCCTCCGCCATCAATTGGAAACTCGGCCGCGAGTTGACGTTCGACCCCGCCACCGAAAGTTTCCCCGGCGACGACGAGGCCAACGCCCTGCGCAGCCGTCCGCGCCGCGAGCCGTTCACCATCTGACGTGCGGCTTCAGTCGCTCGACAGATACCGCATCGTCCACAGCCCGGTGGCCTTCGAGAGGTTCACCTTGCCGCTCATGATCGCCCGCGCACCGGTCTCGCGTTTCATGCCGAACTGGTCGCGGTAGTCCTTGAAAATCATCTCGCAGAACGGGCGTTCGCCGATGGCCAGCCCGGCGCTCAGCGCACGGAGGCGCGACCGCAGCGCCGCACCCACCGCGCGATGGCGCGCCATTTCCGCCTCGCGGATTTGCGTTTCCAGATCGGCCTCGGGAGCATCCCCGTTCGCGAGCGACTCCCGCAAAGCCTCCGTCACCCCGTCGTTCAATTCCGGAAACGCCTCCAGCGGCCTGCCCGTGAGCATCGCCTCGTGTGCCGCACCGATGCCGGTGCGCTTCGCCGTCCCCTTCCAATCCTTTGCATCCGCTCCCGGACGGCTCGCCGCAAGCCACGCGCGCACCAATCCCTCCCGGGCACGGTTGTGCCCGCTGGCGGCCCCATCCATCGCCTCGCCATATCCGCTCCAGCGATAATCCTCCGGCGCATCCACCAGCCCGGCGCGCACCGGATTCATGTCGATGTATGCGGCGGCCAACCGCGAGCCGAGACCCGACTGGACCACCACGCTTTGGTAGCGCATCTCGATCAACGTGCCCCGGCGGTTGCTGCGGCGGTTGTACCGCCTCGTGAACTTCTGGCTCAGCGTCTTCACAAACTGGATCAAATCATACATCCGGTTCCGGATCGGCTCGCACAGCTCCGCGCGCAGCCCGTCATCCTTGTCGCGCTTCGCGCGCTTCAGGCTGGTGGTCAGGAAATCGAGCGCCTCCGGCGTCGCGTTCGCCGAGTAGCGCCGGATCAGCTCGGCCTCCGTCATCCGCTCTTCCGGACCCGGCGGCACCTCGATCAACAAATGCACATGGTCCGGCATCAAACAATACGTCAGCACCCGGCAGCCGCTGAAAACCTCCTGGTCGCGCATCAACCCGTGGAACTCCTCCCTGCTCACCGTGTCGATCAGCTTGTGGTGATCCAGCAGGCGCAGCACGCAATGGTAGAAAACCGGGCGTTCCTGATGCAGCTTGGGATCGAGGATGATGCGTTTGCGGGCCATGATGGTTTCATGTTAGAGGGTGGGAAGGAACTGTCAAAGACACTGTCCCGCCCGGATGGATGATCGAATGCCGCCCACCGTCCGCGCGGAAGCGGCTCAATCCGCGGCAATGTCAACGCCCACCGTTGCCCGCCGGGCGCGGTTCGAAGCCGTAGTCGCCTTCCACCGTCGGCCACGGTTGCGGCAGCGTGCTGGCCTCGTAGTCCGCGGCGAATCCATCGCCCCAGCGGCCGAGCCCCGACTCGACCACCTCCAGATACTTCGCGAGCGCCACCGTTTCCTCCGGCATCGTCGTCCATGGCCCGCGGCCCACGTATGCGAATACCGGCTGGTCCAATGGCGGTGTCACGCATGCCGACACATCCACCCGCGCGTAGCAGCGCTCGCGGCGGTCGAAGCCGTCAAGGTCGGTGGTTTTCACCGGCACCGCGATGCCGTTGCACCGCCGCCCGGCATGCGGCGCGATGTTCAGGAACGCCGTCGGCCGCACCACATTCTCCGGGCCGCTGCGCACCATGTCGTGCACCGTCCACCCGCGCTCGTAGCCATTGAGCCACACCGGCTTGTGCCGCGCCACATCCGGCTCGCGCCCGAGCGTGCGCGCCACGGATTCCGGGGAAATCAACGACCCGTAACCGAACAGATACACCTCGCCCGCCCCGCCCGCATTCCCCTCCGGCACCGCCCGTTCGCCATCCATCCGTTTCATTTCACCAACCAGGTTTTCAAAATCACGGTAAAGCGTCGGCCGCCCGCGCGAGATCCGCTGGGCCTCACAGAATGGTCCAAGCTCCGCCCAATACCGGTGGATCAAGCCGCCGAACAAATCCCACGTGTATTCGCGATGCACCGTGCCATGCTTCCATGCCACGCCGAGTTCCTGGAAAAAATTGATGAACGTGCGCACCGCGACCTCCGTCTCACCGCCCGTGGCCACCGCCCGGCCGCCCGGGTCCGGGTTTTCCGCCAGCCAGCGGTCCACCGTGTCGCGCAGGCGCACCATTTCCGCCGAATTGAAGCGCGCGATGTATTCCTTCGCGTGCTGGAGTTGGAAGTGCCGCCTCGCCTGCAGCGCGATGAACGTGCTCAGCCCCACCGTCGTCAGCAACGTCGCGCCGAGAATCACAATCTCGACCAAGCCGATCCATTCCGAAGTCATCCACATCATCGCGCCGTTTGATAAACCGCTCACCCGCCCGCCGCCACTGCAAAGATCGCCCCCGCCCAGTACAGATCGTGATCACGAAACCCATCATAACTTGTGAAATACAAGCAATCTGAAAGCAGGGGTGAAGCACACGCGTTCTTTTGCGGTCACCCCCACTTTTCAAGCCACTCCGCCGGCAGTCGCACCGGCCTGCCCTCGGGCATTTGCACCAGCGCGAGCCCCTGGCGCGCGGTGACCAGTGGCACATCGGGCGTCTCCTCGCGCGTCATCACGAACTCACACGAAAACCGCGCCCGCGAAACTTCCGCAAGCGTTCCACGGATCACCAGCTTGTCGCCGAGTCGCGCCGGGCACCTGTAATCGATCTCCGTCCGGGTGAGCACCGGGAAAAGTTGTGTTTCCGACATCTCCCTCAGGTCCATCCCCATCAGCGCCGCCAGACGGGTCCGGCAGGTCTCGATCATCCGCAGATACGCCAGGTTGTGGACCACCGCGCCGCAATCGGTGTCGAAAAACATGACCTCCTCGCGGGTCTCGATCTCGGGGCGCGGATCCATGATTTCGGAATTGCGGAAGCGTCGTTGCAAAACGTCAGGGCAGCTCGCGGAGCCGGATGTTCTGGAAGAGAATCGGCGAACCCTCGCTCTGCAGGCACAGATAGCCGCTGGCGGGATCCGCTCCGTTGCCACCGGAAACCTCGCCTCCATTCACCCACAGTCGGATCTCGCCATTGATCGCGCGAATGTAGTAATGGTTCCACTCGCCATGCCCCTTGGTGCGGTTCTCGCTGGGAAAACTCCGCGAACCATCCGGCGAGAGCGGCGGGAAGGGTGTCAGTTGCACCCGCACCGGAAAGACATCCCCATCGGTCGTGAACCAGTCGGTATTGCCGCCGCGCTCCGCGAAGCGCTCGGTGAACGCATGATCGAGAATCTGCACCTCCACGGCATCGGGAAGGCCCGGCTCACCCGAGTCCTCCAGCTTGCGGATCGATTCCGGCGTCGTCCACACGAACACCCCGGAATTGCCTGCCGGCTTCAGGTGTTTCCACTCCAGCATCAATTCGAAGTTGGTGTAAGCTTTGCGGGTGCGCAGGACACCGAGCGGTTCACCGGTGCAATGCAGCACACCGTCTTTCCACTTCCATGTGTCCTCCGCCCCATTGACATTCACAAAATCCTCCTCACCCAGCTCACGGAAGCCCGGGCCCTGTGGATCCACCACCGGCAAAACCGTCTCGCCAAAACACACGCCCACGGAAAACACCAACGTCAGAAGCCGTAAAGACATGTCCGAGGTTTTTCCGGGAGTCCTGAAGCGTCAAGCCACGAAAGAAAGAGCCTTCCACCCACGTTCCTAAAACCACCATTCAAGCCATGCACCGCCGAGCATTCCTAAACCGCACGTCCGCCGCCGCCGCGGGTCTCGTCATTCTCCCAAGCGGCGCGCTCGCCGGAGCCACCGCCCCGTCGAACCGTCTCAACCTCGCGATCATCGGTGCCTACGGCCGCGCATACCGGCTCTACGACATCATCGCCAATCACAACGTTGCCGCCGTCTGCGACATCCGCGAGGACCACATCGCCAAGGCCCTGGAACGGTTTCCCGGTGCCAAGACCTATGTCGATTGGCGCAAGTGCCTCAATCAAAGGGACCTCGACGCCGTCATCATCTTCACCACCGACCAGACGCACGCCATGATCGCCAACTGGGCGATGAACCGCGGGCTTCACGTCTATTGCGAGAAACCGATCGCCATCAGCGTCGGCGAGGCCCGCGCCCTGCGGGAAAAATTCCGCGTCAACAGGGGCCGCATCGCCACCCAGGCCGGCACCCAGCTCAATACCAACGCGAATTTCAACCGCGTCCGCGAAATGATCCACGACGGGGCCATCGGCGACCTCCAGGAAGTCCGCGCCTGGGGCACCCGCCAGATCCCGCGCGACGGATACCTCCCCGCCAAGGGCAGCCCGCCCGCAGGCCTGCACTACGACCTCTGGCTCGGCCCCGCGCCGGACCACCCGTATAATCCCGGCTACTTCTCCGCCGAACGCCCCGGCTCGAACTGCCTCAACTGGAACATGTTCTGGGACTTCGGAGCCGGTCAGGCCGGCGACATGGGCAGCCACACCATGGACCTGGCCTGGAAGGTCATCGACGCCACCCTGCCCACCCGGATCACGGCACGCGGCGAGGCATTCAATCCGGAGGTCACCCCGGTCGAACTCGAAGCCCACTTCCACCACCCCGCCAACGACTGGCGCGACGAGATCCGCGTCAGTTGGTATCAGGGCGGAGCCATGCCGCGCTCGCCGCGCCCATACATCGACCTCTCGAAAGTTTACCACGGCTGCATGTTCCGCGGCAGCCGGGGCTTCCTCATCGCCGACTTCGACACCCGCACGCTGATCCCGTTCGGCGACGATGCCGACATGACGCATTACACCCCGCGCCCCGAATCCCAAATCACCCCGCCGGAGCGGAACATCATGCTGCAATGGTTCGACGCGTGCAAGGACCCGACCCTCGCCACCAACTGCAACTTCGAATACGGCAGCCACATGATCGAACAGCAGCTCCTCGGCCTGGTGGCCTACCGCGCCGGCGGCGACATCGAGTATGATCCGGCCGCCGGGCGCGTCACCAACAACGACGAGGCCAACGCCCTCATCCACCGCCAATACCGCGAGGGCTGGGTGCTCGACGGATGATCCGGACGGGCACTCGCTCAAAAAAATCCCGATCCGGGTCGAAATCGGCTTTACAGGCGGTCGTCAGGATGGATGGTGGCGGCTTCTGTGAAAAAAAATCACACATCTGCTTGAACATGATTAGAAACATACTGACCACTTTACTCGCTGCGGTCGCCATCACGGGATCTGTGTTTGCCGCCACACCGATCACGAGTGTGGTCACGATTGAGGAACCCGCGAATCTTACGTCGGAGACGGTCCCGGGAGCTGATACAACCAATTTTCCCCCTGGAACTAATTACACGATCAATTATGGCGAAGACTTTGATTTGAGAATGACTGGCTTCGAGGCGGGGAAAGAGAACTTCGTTATTAACAATACCCTCCAGACAGACGTGTTTCTGCGGCGCAACACAAATATTTCAGGCATTCCCGAGGAACACCAAATCGCATGGTATCGGACCACGGCGGAAGGCGCAGAGGAAGGAGATACCCGCAATGTGGAAGCGAGCTTTGTTCCCACCATGGAGGAACTCCTGACGGACAACATCATCAACCGCGGCACCGACAATATCTTCCAAAATGTGGACAATGCATCTGGCAACATCAACAATGTGCAGAGGGTTGATTTCATTTTCAAGGACAACTTCTTTCTTTCCCCCCAAGGCGAAGATCAACTGAATGGTGTGGGATTTGCCGTATTGGAACGTGGAGGGAATGATCCGATATATGTCTCCGCCATTCTCGGTGTGGGTCCGGGTGGTTCGGTGACCGAGCTGGGAGCGCCCGTGCGTGTCGAAAACCAGAACTCGGGTGGCTGGGCAGGAGAGGGCCTTTGGGGTGGAACTAGGGAAACCTTGGTGGTCCGCGACACTGCCGTAGATGCAGAATACCGACCATCCACGACGGTCACACCTCAAGACCTATTCGGCATGTTATTCACGCTCGATTCTCTTGGCGTAGAAGAAAACCAATCGGTCTTTGGCTATTCCATCATGCCCGGCGACACGAACTTCGACGCCAACGATCTCGAAGGTTTGATTGACTGGCTGGATGAGGACGTATTTCAAACAGATTCCAATTCCAGTGTTGGCGGCCTGGATTTGGTATCCGGTGGTGGCGCATTCATCGAGGATGGATTGGACATCACTGGCTTGGTGGTTCCCGAGCCCACAACCACTATCCCCCTGATGATGTTGATCACGCTGCGGGTCGTGTTCTTTCGCTCACGGCGCCTCGACTGAGAAGAAACTTGATTTTCGAACCAAGTGTGCCCGCCGTGTGGCTTGATCGTGCCGCCACGAGCCATCCGCGTCGCCCCGATGTGCTGATTCGCCTCCTCCAATCAAACGGCTGTAACACGTTGGCGGAATACGGTGATCGGACTCGTGGATGATGATCATGCAGACAACGGCTGGGCCGACTCCACGGCCAGGTGTGGTAGGATCCCAGCATCCCGGATCATCCAACGGAGCGGTAATGAACCGTTGCGAAAGCACCGATCCATTGTTTCTTCCTTGGTGATCCGCATCCTGATCATCCTTTTTCTCACCCCTCTCACCCCGTTGGCCATGGCCTCCGCACCCGCGAAGCTGGAAACCTTCCGCTGGTACCAACGCCTGCTGGTGATTCCGGCCCCGACCCCCACAGCCATCGAATCCGAATTGCAAAAGCATCGGGCCGGCCTGGATGAGCGCGACCTCGTCATCATCCGGCTCGATCCCGACGCCCAGGCTCCCATCGACCGCGAAATCGCGGAAAAATTCCGCATCACCGCCGAAAGCAGGGAAATCCTCCTCATCGGCAAAGACGGACGCACCACCGTCCGCTGGCCTGTGGGAAAGTTCACCATCGAAACCATTTTCGCCCGCATCGACGCCATGCCCATGCGCCAGCGGGAAATGCGGGAGCGCGGGTGAACGGGTGATCAAGATCGAAACATCATGGGAAACAGACCCGGTTTTCATAGTCCTGGAACTATCGGCCAGAATCGGCTGAAAGCGGCCAATTAACCGGACATGGCCCATGCTTGCCCCCCGTTTCCCGATTACCCCGGACAAGCTCCGGCTCATCGCCGAACTCGATGAGTCCAAATGGCAATGACGGATGATTCGGAATCCCACATCGCACCCGCTGCTTCATTCGGCCGATCATCCAAGGGTCGCCGTCATTTCATACCATCTACCTTCAGTCGCCCACCCCCCGGGCCTCCGCGAAGCCGTCTTCGACGAGGATCACCATCGGGCGGCAGCAGACCTCGCAATCGTAATCCAGCTCCGCAGGTTGCTCGTCGGGCGCGGGCAGCGGGATTTCGAAGGATTCGAAGCACGTCGGGCAGGTCACGGCACATAGGTTCATGCTGCCGGGACGATCGTTCCAGCCATCTCGAAATCAAGCGGCTCCCGAGGCTTTGCAAGAACCCTCCGGCATCATGTGAGCCTGGAATCACGCGCGGCATTTTTCGGCCTGCTGATCAGGAACCATGGCATGAGTCCGATTGGGCCGCAATGCCCCAGGCTTCGAACCCTGAAGCATTGCCCGCAAAGGACCGGATGGCGGATGTTCACGGTCTTTCGAGGATCTGGCCGTCCTCAAGCAGTTTTGCGCGGAGTTTGTCGTAATCCACATCCTGGACCGCCACTCCGTCGTCCAGCGCGATCGCGGCGGCGGTCGCGGCGGATTGGCCGAGGATCATGAAGACCGGCTCCATCCGGATCGATCCGAAGGCGATGTGCGAGGCGGAAACCGCCCAGGGCACCAGCAGGTTCTCCGCCTCGCCGCGGCGCGGGATGATGCTGCGGTAACTGATCGCGTAGGGCCCCGCCGGTGGCACCTCGATGTTGCCCTCGTTCTGCACATACCCATCCGGGGTCACGTATCGCTGCACGTTGTGCGAATCCATGGTGTAGGATCCCATGCCGACACTGTCGGGGGCGACGCGCCGCAGGCGGCAGTCGTCCTCCGTCATCACATAGTCGCTCACCATGCGGCGGCCCACGCGGATGTAGATCATGTAGGGCCAATGGTCGTTGTCGGCGAACTCGTCCCGCGCGTATCCCCACTTGCCGACCTCCCTTCGGACGTGTCCCGGAACCCGCGGGTGGTTCGCGAGCGTCCACATCAGGCCGCGCTGCCAGTGTTCGTGTTTGCGTTCGATTTCCCTTCGGCGCTCGTAGCCGGCGGCGGGATATTCGTCCGATCCCCCGATCAGGTTCATCGACACGGCCCAGCGGTTGTTCGTGTCGGTTTTGCGGTTCGGCATGCGGGCCGGCAGCCACGGGACGCGGGTCTCACCCGCCTCGAACATCCGGAACAACAGCTCGTAATCCGCCTCGTCGTAGCCCTCCGGCTGCGCGAACGGCACTTTGTTTTCCGGATCGTCGGTGAGGCACAGCCGGTAGCAATAGGATTGCACGCGGTGGTCGCCCCGGCCGTCCGGGCCGCCGGCGTCCGGGTTCACGCCGGGCAGCAGCCCGCTCGAGGGATCGCCCGGGACGACATACGGGTCCACCCGCGCCGCCTCCGGCAGCGGGCGCGGCGGATCCCTGCGCTCGCCCGGCACGGTGAACACGTGGAAAACCGTCTGCCGCGTCTGGATGCCGTTGAGCGTCTCCCCGTAGGTCTCGTTCGATTCGCGCCCGATGATGTGGCTCACGCCGGCCGCGGCCAGCAGATCGCCCTCGTAGGTGGCGTCGATGAACATTCCGGCGTGGTATTCCCCGCCATCTTCCATCACAATCGCGGTGATGCGCTGGTCCTCGGCGATCACGCCACGGCCCTCGCGGCGGTCCAGCCGGCCCTCAACCAACGGCACTTCATGCTCATCGAGCCAGTCGCGGAAAAGGCGCTCCGCGGCGTGGGGTTCGAACCCCCATTGCGCGTCATCATCCGGCTGCAGGTGCCTCTGCCCGAGGTAGGCTCGCCGTGGTTCGCGCGTCCAGCGGTCGTCCGCCCGGTAGTATTCGCGAACGCGCTGGTAAAACTCCCGCGACAGCCCGCCGATCACCTCCCGCCGCCCCCAGTCGGTATGGCCGAGCCCGCTGCTGGTCATGCCGCCCACGTGGCGGTCGGGATTGATCAGCACCACGCTACGGCCCATCCGGCGTGCCTGTACCGCCGCTGTCACTCCCCCGCTGGTGGCACCGTAAACGACCAGATCGTAGTTCTTTCCGTGATCCGCACGCGCCTCGGCGCAGGCAACCGGCGAAAGCAGGGCGAGACAGGCGGCGGAAATCGCGGCGCGCTGGATTTTCGGGCGGTCGGACAGGGGATTCGGTGTTTTCATGACGACGTGGGAAATCGGAAAAATCCCGGGATGAATGACGTATTGCAAATACCGTCGGCAAGGCGAACGTATTTCACTCATGGCCATTCTGTTGCGCATCGTCCCGCCCGTCGTCATCCTCGCCGTCGGTGTGATCGCGTGGATGTGGCTTGGCAAGCCTGTGGAGGAGCCGCAGCCCGAACCACGCGAACCGCGCGTGCTGCAGACCGAGCGGATGGAACTCCAGCGCACCGACCACCCGGTGATTCTGGACTCGCAGGGCGTGATCCGCGCGCATTATGAAACCACCCTCACGCCGCAGGTCTCCGGCACCGTGATGGCGATCCACCCGGCATTCGAGGACGGTGCGTTTTTCGAGGCCGGCGATGTGCTGTTGGAGCTCGATCCCTCGGATTTCGAGACGGAACTGGTCTCCGCCGAATCGCGCCTTGCCCGAGCCGAGGCCGCGCTCGCCCAGGAGGAGGCCCGCGCCAACCAGGCGCGCCTCAATTGGGACGACATGGGATACGACGACGAGCCATCCCCGCTCGTGCTCCGCGAGCCCCAGCTCAAGGAGGCCCGCGCGAACGTGGATGCGGCGATCGCCGAACTCGAGCAGGCCAAACGCAATCTCGCCCGCACGAAGGTCCGCGCGCCGTTTGAC
This sequence comes from Haloferula sp., assembly GCA_007126655.1. Classification (GTDB taxonomy): domain Bacteria; phylum Verrucomicrobiota; class Verrucomicrobiia; order Verrucomicrobiales; family Akkermansiaceae; genus Luteolibacter. The sequence continues at coordinate 20,710 of SLAV01000245.1, forward strand.
GGGCGCGTCAAATCCCGCCTCATCGGCCCCGGGCAGGCCGTCGGGGCGACCACCGAGCTGGGCCGCATCTTCGCCTCCGGCATGGCGGAGGTGCGCCTGCCGCTCACTCCGAGGCAATTGGAATTCGTGAATCTCCCGGCGCGCGAGGGAGACCCACCGGTCCATGTGACCCTCACCGACGCCCTCAGCTCGCGCGCATCCGGAAAAACCTGGGACGCGCGCATTGTGCGCACCGAAGGCGCGCTCGATGAAGGATCGCGCGAACTCTTCGCCATCGCGGAAATCAAGGACCCCTTCGGCCTGGAATCCGGCCTGCCCGAACTGCGGATCGGCCAGCCGGTGCGCGCCGCCATCGACGGCGTGGTGCTCCGCGACGTCTTCGTCTTCCCGCGCAACGCGCTGCGGGGCATCGACCGCGTTTATCTGATTGATCGCGATCCGGACCGCATCCGCCGCGCCAACATCACCCCGGTCTGGAGCACCTCGGAGATCGTGGTTGTTGAGAATGGATTCGAGTGCGGCGACTGGCTCGCCACCTCGCGGCTGCCTCTGGTTCCCAACGACGCGCCCGTCGAGGTGATCGAGGAACCCAGCGCGGTGGACGCGAAGGTGGAGGCACCGCACACCTCGTGATTTCCGGGGAATATCCCGGCAACTTTCCGGGTGTGCGCCGGTTATATTCTCGCACAGATTCATGGCATCCGCATCCAGCCCCACGCCGGAAAACGACGAGGACGGGACCATCCGGCGCGATCACGCCTGGATGGAGCGGATCGGGCGCGGCGACCACGAGGCGTTCCGCGAGTTGGTCACAGCCTACCAGGATGTCGTGATCGGCACGGTGGCGCGGATGCTCGGCAACGCGGCCGATGCGGAGGACATCGCCCAGCAGGTGTTCCTTCGGATCTGGCGCAGCGCCGGCCGCTACCGGCCGGATGCGAAGTTCACCACCTACCTGTTCACCATCACGCGCAATCTGGTGTTCAACGAGACCCGCCGCCGCTCGCGCAAACGCGAGGTGTCGGGCGACGAGCGGGAGGACTCCTTCCACCTTCAGCACGAATCCCCCGCGTCCGCCCGGCCCGACGCCGAACTGCAGCATGCCGAACTCAGCCGGGCGGTGGACGCGGCCATCGCCGCGCTGCCGGAGCCCCAGCGCATGGCGGTGGTGCTGCGGCGCTACGAGGAGATGCCCTACGATGAGATCGCCAACGTGCTCGACCTCACCGTGCCGGCCGTGAAAAGCCTGCTCTTCCGCGCGCGCGGCGCCCTGCGTCAATCGCTCGCCGCCCATCTCGATTCCGGCGGCGACTCATGAGAGGATCTCCTTGCGGGAAATACCCGTTAGTCGTCGGCTTGTGCGGCGTCGCGGGCTTCGACAAGTTGTGCCTTGAACATATCGAGTTGCGGCGCGATCTCGCTGTCCGGGGCGATTGCGGCGGCCTGATCCACGCCCTCAATGGCCTCGTCGAAACGACCGAGTTCGGCGAACACGAGAACCCGCGTGAGCATGACTTCCTGCTTCACTTCGGGGTCGAGGTCGTTCGCTTCGAGGAAATTGTCGATGAGGACCAGGATGCCCTCGAAATCTCCGGCCCCAGCCAGTTGGTTGATTTCCCCTTGGAACCCGGCCAGGCGCTCGCGGGCTTCGGATGCGCTCACGAAACCGGTTTCGTCTTCGGGGTCGTTCGCCTTGATGCGCTCGATGACATCCCCGTAGAATTGCTCCATCGCATCGAATTCAAGGCCCATGTCATCGAGTGCGTTGACGAGCATTTCCGCTTTTTCCACGCCCTCGGCGGATGCGGCGGATTCGAGGGCCTCGTCGCGGCGGACGCGGTTTTCGCGGAGTGATTCGAGGTGTTCGAGGTAGGCCTCCGCTCCCCCGGCCTGATAGCCGGTCCGCGCGTATGGCCGGCCTTTTTCATCGCTGAGGATGATGGTGGGAAATCCCTGGACGCCGTATTTCCCGGCAAGCATGTCGTTTTGCTCCTGGATTTCTTCGGTAAGCCCGCTCCGGTCGTTCGGGAAATCCAGTTTCACGAGGACGAAGTGTTCGGGCGCGGCCTCGAGGAACGCGTCTTGCGAGAACACCTCGGCGTTGAGTCGCTGGCATGGCGGGCACCAGTCGGAGCCGGTGAATTCAAGCAGCAGATCCTTCCCCTCATCGGCGGCGGTCGCCTTTGCAGCGGAAAAATCCATCGTCCACGCGTCGTCCGCAGTGGCATAGGCATTGGAGAGCGCCAGGATCGCGGCGCCGGTCATGATCGGGTGTGGTATCTTCATGGGATCGGTTTTTCGGGGTTGGAAATAAAATGGCGGCTCCGCGCTCACAGCGGGGTCAGCTCAATGTCGCGGAAGTGGATTTCGCCGCCTTCGGACTGGAGACCGATCGGCCCGGAAAGCACGTCGAGCCCGTGGGCCTCGTTGACGAGCTGGCCGTTCACCTTGAGCACGAGGGTGTCTCCCTGCAGCGTGATTTCGTAGCGATTCCACTCGCCGGGTGGTTTTTCGGCGTCTTCGATCAGCGACACGCCCTTGAAATCGCCCAACGCCTCGTGGTCTTCGATCTCCACCATGCGTTCAGGGTCGCCCTCGACGCTCGCGCCGTAAAACGCCCAAATGTCGCCGGCGGACCCGTGTTTCAACTGGGCCTCGACACACTTGGGCATGAATGTTTCCGGCTCGCTCGCGATGCGCATCAGCACGCCGCTGTTGCCGGGTTCCCCACCCGGTGCCCAGCGCCACTCGAAGGTGAGCATGAAATCCTGGTAGGATTCGTCGGTGTGCAGGTAGCCGAGCGGTTCGCCGACGCACACGATCACGCCGTCCTCGACGCTCCAAATGTCTTCAATCGGGAGATCCTCGACGCAAACGTGGGACCATCCATCAAGGTTTTCCCCGTTGAACAATGCGATGGTTTCGCCGTTTGCGGTGTCGGTTCCGGCATCATCGGAGCACGAGGTGATCAGAAATGCGGCGGCGGCGGCGGTGGCCGGAAAGATGTGTTTCATAATGTCGATGGGAATGGTGGCGGATTCTGCTTGAGTAGCCATTCATACGCCCATGATCCCGGATTTATTGCAAATACGGCCATTTTCACGCGCTGCGCGAGTCGGCGCGCGGGCGACGCAGGGCGGGGGGCTCGGGCGGGCCTTCGGGCACGATCATTTCGATGGTCTCCAGCGGGATCCATCCGCGGGTGCCGGATGCGAAGGCGGCGTAGGCCCAGTCGCCGCGCACGTGGAGCACTTCGAGCAGCGATCCCTGCGGGGCTTCGATCACCTCCGGCGCGGTGCGCGAGGCCTCGGTGTGGAGGAGCGAGTCGGCCATGATCACCACCGCCTGACGGTCGGGAGAGGCGAATTCGGCGTCATTCGGATAGTAGCGCCACGCAAGCCCCGCACTGGTCGCGATCAGAGGCGCAACGACAAGCCCCGCGATCGCGGGAACGCGCCACGAGGAGCCCCGGCGCGTGGCGGGAAACACAAGCAACGAGATGACGAACAGCCAGCCGGACGCCGCCAGCATCTGCTGCCAGAATGAGAGCGGCGTGCGCGCGAGCGTGTATTGATAGTCCGGCCGGTGGATCGTGACGGATCCGACCTTCCGCTCGATGAATCGCAGGTTCTGGCGGGCCTCGGCATGCATCGGATCGCGCGACAGGGCGCGGCGGTAGAACAACGCGGCATGTCCCGGCGAGCCGAGCCGGTAGCTGGCGTTGCCGATGTTGTAGAGCGTGTTGGGGGAGAGTTCCTCATAGGGGCCGGCGGAGAGCCACAGGCGCGCGGCCTCCTCGAATCGCGCGCTATCGTAGGCCTCCTGCGCGGCCGTCGCCACGTCTTCAGCCCCCTGGATCTGCTCCGCCTGCTCATCAAGGGCGGCGGAGTTCGCGTTTTCCCCGGCGGACGCCGGCGCGAGGCCGCCGGTTAGGACCATGATTCCTGCGGCAACCGCCACCACCGCGGTGGATGCGGCGCGGCGCAGCGTGGCCAGCACCTTCGCCCGGCGCTCCGCGTCCAGGGCGGTCGCGGGCTTTTCCTTGCGGAAACAAACGGCGTCTCGCTCTGCCAGCAACGCGGCGAGGTCGGCATCCGGGCGGTCCGGCAGCCAGCGTTCGATGTAGCCGCCCACGGCCCGGAGGAACCCGGCCTCGTCGTCAGGCAGCTCCGACTGCATCTCGCGCAATGCCCTGCGCCTCGCCACCAGTGCGGCGTCCCTCCGCAGCAGGTGCCCGTAGCGCATCCACAGCGCCCGCCCGATCAACGCGAGCGCGGCGAGCGCGCCCAGCCCGTGCAGCCACCATTGGGACAGCGGCGCGGCGGGCGTGAAGGTGAGCGTTTCGGGGCGGATGATCGCCAGAATGTCCGTCATCCGCTCGACCGGCATCCCCACCGCGGGTGGCGGAGCGCTGGATTCGGCGACCTGCCCGGTTCCCGGCAGCAGCGTGAGCGCGATCGGATCGGATACAATCGTCTCGTAGGTCTCCGTCGATGGATTGAAAAACACCAACTGGTAGGAGGGAATCGACGACTTCAACTCGAGCGGACGCAGGAACTGGCGGAATTTGACCTCCCCGTAGATCTCGGTGCGCTCGGTGCCGCGTTCGGCGGCCGTTGCATCGTATAGCCGCCAGCCCGAGTCATCGACAGGACGCGGCGCGCGCAGCACGTTGAGATTTCCACTGCCCCTCACGCGGATGTCCACGGACACCGGGTCACCCTCGCGCACCTCTTCCTCGCTGGTGGAGACCTGCATGTCGAAATCGCCAACCGCGTTGTCGAACCCATCGGGCGCGCCATCCGGCAGTGGAATCGCTTCAAGCGTCTTCTTGGGGACATCCAGGGTCACCTGCTCGAATTCCTGGCGGGCGAAGCGGTCCATCACCACCTGCACCGTGATCAGGCGGATGTCGGCGGGACCCACGCTCACCTCGCCGCTGCGGCTCGCCGACATGGTGGTCGGATAGGCCATCGCGACGTGCGGGCGCCCCAGCAGGTTCACCTGGCTGCGCAGGCGCGATGGCTCGAACCGCCAGGCGGCCACGCCATCGACCTCGAAATCCGGAATCCCCCAGTCCTCGACCCGCAGGCTCTCCGGGACGTAGATCTTGATCTCCACCGGCACGACCTCGCCCTCGAAAACGGTCGATCCCAAGGTGCGGATCGTGCTGGCATACCTCATTGTGCGCCCGCCGGCGGTCACCTCGTGCCATTCCAGCTCGTCGGGATCGAATACCTCGAAATCGAGCGGCCGGCTGCGGTGGGTCTCGCCGTCGATCCGCACGTCGATCGGCGGGATGGTGTGGATGCCGGTGTCGTAGCTGTGGACGGTGTATTGCCGGGAGTAGGCCCGCACACGGCCTGGCAGGTTGCGTGGTCGCAGGCCCATTCCGCTCGGGCGGATCTCCACCCCATCGATGTCCGGCAGCACCGGCTCGCGGTCCGGCGGGTCGCCGAGCGTCGTCACCTCCAGCAGCGCCTGTTCGCCACGGGCGAGGAACCGGCTGGAGAGATCGATGCGGATTTCCGCGGCGGCCTGCCCGGCCAGCATCAGTAAGGCGAACCAGAACGCCGGACGGAATATCCGCGATGGCGTGGATCGGAATGGGAAATGGATTCGCATGTCGGTTGTCGGGTGGCTTCGGGTGTCGGATGGATGCGGCGGGGATTTCACCAGTCTTTTTCGGGCGGGATGAATTCGCGGCGGCCGGGGTTCAGCGGGCCGGTTTCGACGTCCGCGTTTTCCGATAGGATGCGGCGTGCCCGCTCCTCCGGCGTTTCATCAGGATCAATTTCCCCCGCGTCTTCAGCGTCGCCGGGTTCGGGTTCCTGTTCCCCGGGATCGCCCTCGACATCGGGCGCGTCCGCGTCGGGATCGCCATCGCGACCGGAGGGGTCGGCGTCGTCCGAGGGATCACCCTCGCCGTTCTCCATATCCTGTTCCTCGCCGTTGCCGGGTTCCTCATCGGGATCGCCCTCACCGGGCTCCCCCTCGCCCGGTTGGGGCTGGGGCTGCTCGCCCTCGCCGGGCGAGGGCTCCGGAATGCTTTGTTCGGTCTCGTCGCGCTCCTCTTCGAGCAGGTCGCGCAGGCGTTCGAGGAATGTCAGCGTCGTCCGGCGGTTGGCCAGGGCCGACTCGTCGCCGGGGTCGATGTCCAGGGCCGACTGGTAGTGGCGCACCGCATCGCTCCAATTGAGGATCGTGTCGCGGATGCGTGCGAAGCCCTCGGTTTCACCTTCCTCCGGTTCGGGGCTGTCGAGCATCCGCGAGAGGCGCTCGCGGACGACCGCGTCAAAAGCGTCGAGGTCGGGCGCGGCTTCTGGATCTCCGGGATACGGGCTTTCCGCAAGCGACTCCCAGCCGAGCTGGAACAACGAGTTGCCCATGCCGAGGTGCCCGTTGCGGCGGACTTGGCTGTCCGGCCCCAGCAACGCGCCGCTGAAGCCCGCGCGCGCGCCGCGGAAATCCCCGCCGCGATAGGCGGCCAGCCCCTCGCCGAGGCGGAACGCGGCGCGACGCCCGTCAGTGCGCGCTTGGTCGGCAAGCGACCGGTAGCGCTCCCGCGCCTCCTCATGGTCGCCGCGGTCGAGCAGCCGCCTCGCCTCCGCCGGATTCGCCGTGGCGAACCCGGGCAGGCACGCGACCGCCACGGCGAAACCCGCGGCCCGCCGCCGGATGGATGATGGGCATGACAAGATGACCTAGCTATGGACGCGCGAACCGGTCGCGTCAAGGAGCCGGGGCCGGATGCCGCCGCAGATGGCGCTTGAATCCCGCTGTTGCGGACCGTAGGGAAGTGCCCGCATGGATCCGAGACACCCTTATGAAAACCTGCCGCTGTTCGGCACCGGGCTGGTTTTGGCGGCGTTTCTGATCGTGCTGCACGGCTTCATGCTCGCCAAACCGGCTGAGTCGAAGCGTTTTCTGACCCGTTTCCCGCGCAACGCCATGGCCGGCCAGATTCTCCTCGGCGTCGGCCTGGGGTGGTTCTGGCTGCTGGTCGCGCCTGAAGGACTCGGCAGGCTCAGCTCGCTCACCATGTATCTCGGTGAATTCGAGAATGCCAAGGGTTTCCTCCGCCTGCTCGCCCCGGTGGCGCTCGTGCTCGTGGTGATCAGCGTGCGCGACTTCCTCGCGGTGAGGGCGCTCGGCCTGTGCGGGCTGATGGCCGCCGCGCCGCTGCTGGATGCCGCGTTTCTCAAGGATCCTGCCAGCCGCCTGCTCATCCCGATCTACGCCTACGCGATGCTCACCGCGTCGATGTTCTTCGTCGGCATGCCCTACCTTTTCCGCGACGCGGTCACATGGGTTACTGCTGACAACCGCCGCTGGACCATCGCGTGCGCCGCCGGCCTCGGCTACGGCCTCGTCACGCTGGCCTGCGCGTTTTTGTTCTGGCGCGGCTACTGATCCGCGGCCCGCACGGTTTGCCGGATACTTTGCGTTTCTTGCTGGTCGGCGCGATTGCCTTTGCCGCGACTGGCGCGCCCGGAACAGGATGGGAACCATGAGATCACGGATGGACTCCGCGTAACGGCGGGGCATTCCTGATCCGGCAAAAACCCCATTCCCCATCCCGCAATGAGCGCAACCGCCACGGTGCCGGCATTTGAGGAGGAACCCGACGTCCACGAGGAGATCGACGCCTGCGTCAGCCGATGGAGCGGGCAGGAGGGCAACCTCATCATGATCCTCCACGAGATCCAGAACCACCACGGATACGTTCCACGCGAGGCCAGCCTGCTGCTTGCCGAGCGCACCGGCGTGCCGCTCGCCCGGATCTACGAGGTGCTCACGTTTTACCACTACTTCCGCCTCGTTCCGCAAGGCCGCCACAACCTCACCGTGTGCAACGGCACGGCCTGTTACCTCAAAGGCGGCGCGCGCCTGCTCGCCGAACTCGAAAAACGCCTCGGCATCAAGGAGGGCGAGACCACTGAAGACCGCATGTTCCACCTCGAAACCGTGCGCTGCATCGGCTGCTGCGGGATGTCGCCCGCCGTGGTCGTGGACAAGGAAACCCATGGCAAGGTCGAGCCAAACGACATCGCCGGCATCCTCGAAACCCTCCGCCAACAGGAAACCCAACCCGATGAACCCGCCAACCCCGCATGAGGAAACCTGGCGCGAACTCGCCACCCGCACCGCCCGCCCGGAACCCGCCGCCTGGATCCGCGTTGGCATGGACTCCGGTGGCATCGCCGCCGGTGCCGCACGCCTCCACGACCGCCTGCTCGCCGCCGTGGCCGATGTCGGCGTCGTCGCCGACGTCCGCCGCGCCGGGTCCTACGGATACTCGTTCGCCGACCCGCTCGTCGAAGTGAAGGCCGCCGGCGGCGAGCCGGTCCTCTACGGCAACGTCGATGAAGCGGCGGTGGACGCCATCGTCCGCGGCCACCTCGTCGGGCGTGAATTGCCGGACGACTACGTCATCGCCCCGCGCACTCGCCCGGCCAGCCTCGACGCGCAGGTGGAGAAAATCCTCGTTCTCGACACCAGTTGCGACGGAGGCGACAAGACCGCCTTCTTCCAGGCCTCGTTCCAAGCCGAACTCGAAGCCAAAGGACTGGCGAAACGCGTGCAGGTGGTCCGCGCGCTCGATGTCGGCATTTACGGCGAAGGCCTCGCCGTTGTCCTCCTCCCCGGAGGCCTCA
>SLAV01000203.1 GCA_007126655.1 Haloferula sp.
CTCCGTTGTGGGTATGATTTTTTTACAGACGCTTCCCCTGAAATCTTTAAGGGATTTATAATTCTTGCCATGCATGTATTCTTTAATGAATTCAAGGTATTGGGATATAACATTAAACCCTTCCGTATAAACGGCAGTGCAAACCTGCACAGCTGTGGCGCCGCAAAGCAGGAATTTAATTATATCTTCGCCACTTCCCACACCGCCGCCACCTATAACCGGAATATTTATTTGCGGATACACTGCGGAAATCCAGCGCAACGAGTAATGCAAAGACCAAAGACCGCCATGACCGGCAATACCTCCGTGCATTATCGGCTCTTCTTTATCAATATCAATCTCCAGACCCGTAAAGCGACCGAACATCGTAATTGCATCTGAACCGGCTTCTTCTAAGATAAATGCTGCCCCGAAAGGGTCTGATAGTTGTGGTGTAAGCTTTATAAAGACCGGTATTGAGACAGTTTCCTTAACTTTCTTAACTGTATCTGCCGCCAGAGATGTCCACATCTCTTTTCCGGAAGTACCCACAGTGCTGTATGGGCATGATCGGTTTATCTCAATTGCAGATGCTCCGCTCTCTTCTAAGAGGCGTGAATAGCTAACCCATGAGGAGTCGTTTACACAGTTTATGCTTGCAACAACTGGGATGCTTAGCTGTTTTGCCGCTTTGCTAACTTCTTCGGCATATCTTTCCGGCCCAAAAGGTGAAGCCTGTTCAAAAGTATAGAAGGAGGTTGCTCTTTGCTGACCGGATTTTCGCTTTATCAACTTAAAGCAGGGTGTCGGGTTTTTCCGGGCATATTCTTCTTCAAAAAGGGTCTTCATAACAATGGCGGCAGCACCCTTCTCCTCTGCCATATGCATTAGTTCAATATTTTTGCTAATGCCCCCCGATGCTACGACAAGAGGGTTTTTCAACTTTAACCCACCGTAATTTACACTTAAATCAATCATTATGACTCTCCTTTTTTATTTCAATTAATAATTCAACTTTCGCACTTGTTGTTTAGCGCCCGCAGTTGGTCAGCATATGCGACTCGCCTGATCGTTCGTGGGCCATAGACACGGCTTTGCCTCGGTGGATACGGGAAACGGAGAGAAAGAGGCATCCTGCCTCTCTCTCCTTGCCCTGCCTCCTGCAGGGCATCCCGTCTCCAGCCCTCGGCTTCGCCTTCTATGGCTGCCACTCACTATACGGCACTTACGCCTATGCTGACCAACTGCTAACCTTTTACCTTATTACAAAATGATTCTTGTTGAGCTGCGAAAGTTGTGTTAATAATTTCTGGCTTAGCTTTCTTTTTTTCTTTTATTTAACTGTAAACGTAATATATCGTCAGCCTTTAGCTCTTTATTTAAAGGGATAGAGACAATTTCCTGGGCATGGGGTGCTGATTCCACCTCTTCTCCCGACTTATTAATAATCTTTTCTACTCTGAATGTAAAGGGCTCGTTATCTGGTGATAAAACTTCGAGGATATCAGACTTTTTAAAGTTGTTCCGCTGCTCGACTATGAGCATCTTTTTTTCGTGGTCATAATCTAAAACGACACCAACCAGTAAAGTATCTGCAAAGTAACTTGTTTTTTCATTTGGATCAACCTGTTGCGGAGTGCCAAAGAAAAATCCCGTATGGTAAGGTCTGTGACTGACCTTCTTAAGCTCATCCTCCCAATGGGGGTCAGGGGAAAAATCCTGCGGATTGGCAATATAGCTATCTATTGCTTTCCGATAAGCACGGACAACTGTTGCAAGATAGTGAATACCTTTCATTCTTCCCTCAATTTTAAAAGCATCTATACCGGCTGTGATTAAATCGGGTATATGGCTTATCATATTGAGGTCACGGGAACTTAGTATGTAACTATCCTCTTCTTCTTCATTGAGTATCATTGGGTCTGATGGGCGTTCGTTTTCGCTTATACGATACCCCCACCTGCACGGTTGTTTACATTCACCGCGATTGGCACTTTTACCATTATAGTAGGCACTGATCAAACAACGACCGGAGTATGCGATGCACATAGCGCCGTGGACAAAGACTTCGATTTCAATATTTACATTACGACGAATCTCTGTTAATTCATCAAGGGTCAGCTCTCTGGCAGGAATTATACGCGTGGCGCCCTGTTTCAGCCAAAACTCTGCACTCAGAGAGTTTGTAACCCCTGCCTGAGTGCTTAAATGAACCGGTATATCAGGAGCTGTTTCCCGGGCTATGCTAAAAATACCCGGATCGGAGATAATAAATCCGTCAACATTTAATAAAGCCAGGTCATTGATATAGGACCTGGCATATTCAAGCTGTCGGTTATGGGCAAAAACATTCAGTGCTATATATATTTTTTTGTTTTTATCATGAACTTCTTTAACTGCTTCTTTTAGTTGTTCATAATCAAACCCTTTGGTATATGCGCGTAAATTTAGACCGGCAGCACCTACATAAACCGCATCTGCTCCGTAATGGAGAGCTATTTTAAGTTTCTCGGGATCACCTGCAGGTGCTACAAGCTCCGGTTTTCTTATATCTGAAGATATTATTTCCACCATCTCTTCTTCTTTTTTTATACTCCCGTAATTAGTTCTGCTCTGCTTTTGCCCTATTGGCATTATGCTCCCAAAGAGTTGAAGAAAAATAGTGTTCCCCGCTCCCGTCTCCTTTAGCAACGAAATAATAATAGTGGCTTTCTGCAGGGTTTAA
>SLAV01000101.1 GCA_007126655.1 Haloferula sp.
AAACGCCCGCCCGCCGCCCGTTGCCGCGCGTTCCGCGACATCCTGGCGGATGCCGGCGTGTCCGCCACCCTGCGCCTCGAAAAGGGCCACGACATCAACGCCGCCTGCGGGCAACTGCGGCTGAAAAAGGAAACCTCCGAGGGCATCATCCCCGCCCCGGCGAAGCCCCGCCCCGCCCGGGCCGCGCGGTGATTCCCCGCCCGCCGACGCCATGTATCCGATCCACCGTTTTTTCGACCCGACGCTGCGCTCCGCGCGGCACCGGCTGGCGCGGCTCTGGCGGCCGATGGCGGCGTGGACGCTCCTGATGTGGCTCCTCATCGGCATCTGCACGACGCCGCTGCTCTCCGCGGGATTGTCGCGGCTGGTGCTGCGCGGCGACCGGATCCTGATTGGAAACGAGGACCTGCTGGCCTGGATGATGACGCCGGAGGGCGTCGTCTGGCTGGCGCTGGCGGGCGGCATTTTCCTGCTCGGTTCGGTGGTCCGTTACGCGGGTCTCTTCCGGATGGTCACCGACGACCTGTATGGCGGCCTGCCGTGTGTGCGGCAGACGCTCGTCTCGCTGGTGCTGCTGGCGCCCGCGTTGTTCCGTCTGTGCGTGATGGCGATGGTGGCGGCGCTGGCGCTGCTCGCGCCGCTGGTGGCGGGGCTGGCCGCGATCCACACCATCTGGCTCGGCGAGCACGACATCAATTACTATCTCGACGCCCGCCCGCCGGAATGGCAACGGGCGCTGTGGGCGGTGGCGCTGCTCGCGGTGCCGTGGGCGGCGGGCGCACTATATCTGGTGCTGCGCTGCCTGCCCGCGCTGCCCGCGTTCCTCGCGGGCCGCCGCCCGGTGCGGGAGGCGCTGCGGGAAAGCTGGGAGCTGACGTGCGGCAATGCCTTCCGGCTGCTGCGCCTGTTGCTGCTGTGTTTCGCGGCGTGGTGGCTCACGCGGGTGGTGGCCCAGGCGGCGCTGTTGTTCGCGGCCTCGACGGGCATCGGCCTGCTGGCGGCGTGGATTTCCTCGGTGCCGCCGATCCTGGTCGCCACGGCGGGCTACACGCTGGCGGCTGTGGCGCTGGATGTGACGATTTCGTTCTTCGGCTTCTCGTTCACGTCGATCGTGCTCACGAAGTTCTACTACGACCACCACGGCGTGGAGACGAAGGCCCCGCGGACGGCGTTCGGGTTCTCGCAGATGCCGCGCGGCGTGCTGGAGGTGGTGCGACCGTGGCTGCGGCCAACGCGCGGGCTGCCGGTGATCGGCGTGTTGTTCCTGACGAGCGGATCGATCAGCGGTTGGTTCCTGCACCAGGTGCCGGCGGACCCGCATTTTGTGGTTTCGGCGCACCGCGCCGGCGCGTTCCTGGGTCCGGAAAACACGCTCGCCGCGCTGGAGGCCGCGATCGACGCGGGGGCGGATTACGCGGAAATCGACGTGCAGCTCACGCGCGACGGCGAGGTGGTGGTGATGCACGACGCCGATCTGATGCGGATGGCGGGCGATCCACGGCGGGTGGCGGAGACGGACCACGCCGATCTCGCCGGCCTGGTGCTGGGCGGGGAGGACTCCGGGTTTCCCCCGGACCTGGTGCGGGTGCCGACGCTCGCGGAATTCCTCGAACGCGCGCGCGGGCGCATCCGCCTGCAGATCGAGTTCAAATACTACGGCTGGGATCCGCAACTGGTGCCGCGCACGCTCGAGGTGATCCGTGAATTGGAAATGGAGCGGGAGGTGGTGCTGATGTCGCTCGACCTGCGGGCGGTGCGCGAGGCACGGAAACTCGCGCCGGACATCCCGGTGGGCTTTGTGGCATCGATGTCGGTGGGAAGTCTGGAACGCCTGCCGGTGGATTTCCTCGCCATTTCGCGGAACCTGGCCACGCCCCGGCTGATCCGCCAGGCCGAGGCACGCGGGATCGACGTGCATGTGTGGACGCTGAACCGGGCGGACCTCATCCTCGACGCGGCGCAGCGCGGCGCGGACGGCGTGATCACGGACGATCCGGTGCTCGCGCTCCGGATCCGCGATGAGTTGGAGGGACTCAACGCGCTGGATCGGATCCTCCTGCTGTTCCGCGACCTGATGCCGGAGGTGGAGGCCGACGCGGTGGAAGCGGAGGAAGAGCGGTCGGCGGCTGGCTGAAAAACGGGCTCTCGACAAGTGCCTTGCCTTGACTCAAAATCCTTCCATGATTTTGAGTGCCGTCATCACAGAAGCCGAGGAAGGCGGCTATGTGGCCTTCAATCCCGAGACGGGCACCACGACCCAGGGAGAAACCTTCGACGAGGCCATGGCGCATCTGCGCGAGGCCACGGAGTTGTATCTGGAAGAGTTCCCGATGAAATCCAAGGCCCCTGCGGTTCTAACCTGTTTCGAACTGTCCCATGCCCAGGCTGCCGGTTGTTAGCGGAAAGGAATGCCGCAAGGCACTTGCAAGGCTGGGTTTTGAGGAAGCCCGCCAGCGCGGAAGCCATCTGGTGATGCGCAGGGGCGAAAACGGCTGCACCGTGCCCATGCACCCCGAAATCAAAACCGGGACCTTGTCGGGAATTCTGAAACAGGCGGGCGTGAGCGTGGAGGAATTCATCGCGGCACTGGGCCGCTGAGGTGATGGGCCGCACCGGCAAGCGCGGCGATCCGGGTGATCGGGGCGACGAACACGAAGGAGTATCACCGATCGACTGGGGCTGGGACCGAAGTCCCGGCCACGCCGCGGGGAGCTGAAGGGACTTAACGCGCTGGAGCGGATGGGGTTCGTCAGCGCTGGCGGGCCTGCTCGTCCAGGAAGATGGAGGCCATGCGGAAGCAGCGGCGGGCGATGTCGCGCGCGTCATTGTCGTTGATCAGGGCGATGCCCTCCTCGCTGACTTCGGCGAGATAGATTTTCCACGCCTTGCGGGAGAGTTCGGCGGGGTCGTGGCGCGGCTGCTGTCGGGACGCCTCGCGCTGGCGCGTGGTGTGGGTGTTTTCGCGCGGTTTGGAATCCTCATTGGAAGGTTCCGCGCCGGATTCGCCGAACGGTCCACCGTGCCGGGTTTCCGTGGCACCTTCATCGTGTTCCGTTTCGGCTTCCTGCGGTTGGTTGCGCTCCTGTTCCTGCGGTACCTCCCCACCACCTTTGCCCTTTTTCCCCCGGCGGCGTTTCGGGCGCTTCGACGCGGTGGGTGCGGCGTCTTCACCCCGGGCGTCGGAGGCCGCTGCGGGTTCCGCGGTCTGCGGTTTGGGCTCGTCATCGCCGGTGGCCGGCTCGTTCGCCGACTTGCGCGCCCGTTTCGCGACGCGCTTGGTGGTTCGTTTCGCGGGTCGTTTGGCGGGCTTGGCGCCGGTTTCCTCGTTCTTTTCTTCGCTCATGAATGCGAGGCGAGACAAGCCGTTCGGATGCCGCGCGTCGAGTGCAATCGCCCGGTGGTCAATTTTCCGGATCGCGGCGCGTGAGCGAGATGGCGAAGCCGAGGCTGCCGACGAAGATGAGATAACAGGCGAGCAGCTCGAGGTAGGCGCTGCAGATCTCCGGCACCTCCGGGGTGTATGCGTCGCCCAGGGTGGCCTGCCAGAATTGCGGGCGCCCCATCACCCGGTTGAAGACGTAGATGATGAGCAGCGCGGCGGCCACGAATCCCGACCCCGCGTGCCGCCCGACGGTGCTGAAGAAATGAACGACGATCCTCTTGTGGCGCAGCGCGGTGACCAGCGCGACCAACAACACCACGGCGATCACCTGCACTTCGGGGAACCGGATGCCGAGGAACTGCGAGAGGAAATCCTCCAGCTCGCCGATCAGCGCGGCGACGGCGCAGAGTCCGAGAATGCGGGCGACCGGTCGGTATCCGCCGGTGTGGGACTGCGCGCCGAACATGACCGCCGCCGCAGCGGCCAGGAGCAGGGCCTGCAGGAACTCCACGGTGCCGCTGGAAAGCGGGGCGGACGGCTGGTTCGGAAGCCAGGCGGGAAGCAGGATGGCGACCGCCCCGCCGGCGACGAGGCCGGTCTTGAGCAGGGCGGTCTTCCACGACGAGGTGCGGTGGATTCTGGGCAGCTCGTCGCTCATCAATCGGAGGATGCGGCGGGGCTGGCGTCGGCCTCGAGGTCGCCGGCGGCCCATTGGATGCCGGCGAGGAAGTGGCGCACGATTTTCGGGTGCCAGTAGATCGCGTGGTTGTGGCCGAGGGAGGAGTAGAAGACGCGCCCCTCGCCCCATGTGCGTGCCCAGGAGACGCCGAAGTCGCCGTCATCACGCTTGATGCCGCCCACATTCATCGGGCTGCGTTCGGTGTCGAGGCGCAGCAGCATGCGGACGGCGGCGGAGTCGTAGGGTTCGCGGAGCTGATAGATTTCCTCGGTGATGTCGATGTTTTCGCCGCCGAACATGGAGGCCAGCGGGTGCTCCTCCTGGCCGGACTCGACCATGATGCTGACGTTGGCGTTGGCGTTCCAAGGGTGGCCGTCGAAGTAACCATTGAGCATTTCGCCGTATTCCGGCCAGTCGTAGTAGGTGTCGGTGGCGGAGTGGATGCCGACGAATCCACCGCCGCCGCGGACGAACGCCATCAGGTTTTCCTTGAGCCGCGCCTCGCGTTCGAGGGCGGCATCACGCGCGGTACCATCCATGTTCTCCAGCTCGTTGTCGCGGGGGCGGAAGACGCTGCCGGTGGTGTTGAGGAAGCAGACGACGTCGAAAGTGGCGAGGGTTTCGGCCTCGAA
The DNA here is from genome assembly GCA_007126655.1 of Haloferula sp. Taxonomy (GTDB): domain Bacteria; phylum Verrucomicrobiota; class Verrucomicrobiia; order Verrucomicrobiales; family Akkermansiaceae; genus Luteolibacter. Next base: position 4,694 of record SLAV01000101.1, read on the forward strand.
ATTGTCGAGATCGTCACTGACGACCGCCTCGAAGGCACCGGTTTTCTCTCCCATCATGCGCATCATCAATTGGCCGGTGGGGATGGATTGGTGGCGGAACCCGTGGGTTACGGCGAATACGAGCACCCGGCGCGGCTCGGCGGGTTCGGCATAGGGGGCCTCGGGGATCGCGGCGTCGATCTTGTCGGCGGCGTCCGGCGGCGAACCGCCGGAAATCGCGATGCCGAAGGTGGCGGCCAGGGAGGCCAGCGCCAGACGTGGCGCGGAGAAATTGCGGGCAAGGGTTTTGAATTTCATGGCGGAGACATTGAGGGCTGGCAGAAATAACGCAAGAAAATGCCGGGGTCTTGCCGGAGCGGGGGTGAAGCTCAATCGAGCAGGTGCCCGTAACGCGCCCGTGCGATGTCGAGCGAGAGTTCGCAGATCCGCGAGCTGCGCGAGCATTTGAGCGCTTCGTCGGCCATGGCGGCGCATTCGGCGTGGCTCAGCGAGCGGATCGCCTGGCCGACGCGCGGGACAAGCTGCGGCCCCACCGACAGCTCCTCGACGCCGAGGCCGATGAGCAGCGGGGTGAGTGTGATGTCGCCCGCCATTTCGCCGCAGACGGCGGTCGGGATGCCATTGTCGCAGGCGGCGTCGATGGTCCGGCGGATCAGGCGGATCACGGCCGGGTGGGTGGGCCGGTAGAGCGAGGCGACGTGCGGGTTCACCCGGTCGGCGGCGACGGTGTATTGGATCAGGTCGTTGGTGCCGATGGAGAAGAAATCCACCTCGGGCGCGAGCAGATCGGCGCAGAGTGCGGCGGAGGGCACCTCGATCATGGCTCCGATGGGAATCGTGCGGTCGAACGGGACCCCTTCTTTCTCCAGCTCGTCCATGCACGTGCGGACGGCATCGCGGGCGCGCCAGACTTCGGAGAGCCCGGAGACGAGCGGGAACATGATGGCCACCTTGCCGTGGGCGCTGGCGCGCAGTATGGCACGGAGCTGCTCGCGGAACATCGCGGGGCGGGCGAGCGAGACGCGGATGCCGCGCCAACCGAGGAACGGGTTTGGCTCGGGTTCGGTCAGGGGCTCGGCGGGCAGTTTGTCGCCGCCGGCGTCCAGTGTGCGCATGATGACCAGATTCGGCTTCATCGCCCGCACGATGCGGGAATAGACTTCGGCCTGCTCGCATTCCCCGGGGATTTCCCCGCCGTTGAGCAACAGGTATTCGGTGCGGTAGAGGCCGATGCCCTTGGCTCCACTGTGGCGGGCGAGCGGCAGCTCGTGCTCGAGTTCGATGTTGGCGGACAGGGTGATTTCGCGCCCGTCGATGGTGGTGGTGGCCTCGGCGCGGTGGGATTCCAGCTCGCTGCGGATCTTTTTCTTCTCCTCGAGGATTTTGTCGTATCGCGCGCGCGTCTGATCCGTCGGGTGGAGGATGATTTTTCCTGAGTAACCGTCGAGAATGGCGGGGGTGAGGGCGGTGATGTCCATCACCGCATCCTCGACGCCGACGATGGCCGGCACGCCGAAGGCACGGGCGAGGATGGCGGTGTGGGAGTTCGCGCTTCCCTGCTCGGTGGCAAAGCCGAGGATATGGTTGCGGTCGAGCGAGACGGTGTCGGACGGCGAGAGGTCGTATGCGACGAGGATGTGCTGCTCCTCGTCGGGATGTGGCTTGCGTGGCGCGCCTCCGGTGCGGAAGTTGCGCAAGAGGCGTTCGGAGACGTCCTCGATATCGGCGGTGCGCTCGCGCAGATATTCATCCGGAATCCGGCGCATGGCCTCAAGAAACGTCTGCATCACCGCGTAGAAAACAAACTCGGCGTTCTGCTTGCGCTCGCCGATCGCCCGCAGCACGCGGTCGTAAACGGCCTTGTCCTCCAACAGCATGACGTGTGCCTCGAAAATGCCGCTCTCCCGGGTGTGGGACAGATGGTCGAGCCGGTCCTGGAGTTCCCGGAGCTGGTTTTTCGTCAGCTCGACGGCGGCGCGGAACCGCTCTCGCTCGGCTTCGACATGCTCGTCGTGAATCGGATAGACATCCGGCGCGGAGAAGCCGCGTGCGACCACATAAACCGGGGCCATCGCGATCCCCGGCGAGGCGGGGATGCCCTGGAGGGTGGTCTCGGGGTGATTAGTTTCGTCGGGCATTCGGAGCGGGATTAACGCTCCGGATGATGATCGCCGCTAGTTGAGTCGATCAAGGAACAAATTTCTCAGGGAGCCGCGGCGGTATCGGCTCCGGCGGGCATGCCGGCACCCACGGCGCGCGGTGGATTCTTATGAAAAACGATCACGAACATCGGCGGGATGTTGATCATGCAGTGCTCGGTGTCCGCCACGGGGAATTCGGTGGCGTGGCGCAGCAGCTCGTTGGTGACCTGGTAAATGATGAATTTCCCCTCGGGACCAAGGGATTCGTGGATCTCACACAGCAGGCGGCGCTTGATCTCCTTGTCGAGAATGCTGAATGGAATGCCCGATAGGATGTAATCGCAATGGCTGATGCCGAGCTTGCGAATCTCCCCGGCGAGATCGGCGGCGTTGCGGTTGAGCACCTCGACGCGGTCATCGTCGGCGAATTGCTCGCTCAGGTGGCTGGCGAGGGCGTCATCGAGTTCGAAGAGGATCAGCCGACTTTCCGGATGCATCCGCCGGATGATTTCACGGGTGTGGCAGCCCTCTCCCGGACCCAATTCGACGATCACGCGGGGTTCGGAGAAATCGAATTTGCCGGAGACCTTGGAGATGAGTTGCGGCGAACTCGGGATGATCGAAGCCACTTTGGTCGGTTTCCTGAGAAAACTTTTTAGAAATATCCAGTTGCTCACAGGCAGGAAACGTAGGGAGGAACGGGATTCTGACAAGCTTTTTGGAGTTCGCCCCCAGGCAGACACGTGAGCGACCTTTTGACATGTGGGGGGATCCGCGAATGGTATTCGCATCCAATGGCCATGAAACGTCGACATGCTCCGGCTCCACACCACGCGAAAAATCCGGTTGATGCGGTGAAGCGCATCAACCGCAGGTGGATCGTACACGGCGGCCTGCGCGAATCCGCGGCGGCTTACATCATGGAACTTGAGGAAAGTGATCCGGCCCGCCTCCGGAGCAGTTGTGGGCTGGCGATGGAGCTGGTCCATTCGGCGGCCTCAGGTGGAGATCCGAAGCCATGGTTCTACGCGGGCTTGTTCGCGATGGCGACCCCCGGCGAAGCGGCGCGACACCTCCGCGACCACCCGCTCACGCGGGCGGCCTGGGAGCGGGTCAACGGCGTGGCGACGCCGCGCGACGTTCCGGAAAGCGTGAGAATGTTGGCCGCGCGGCTGGTGCGGGAGATCCGCAAGTCGATGGTGCCCGCCCCGTGAAATTTCATACGTGGGCTAGGACCTGCAATAATCCTGATCCAATCGCGAAGCGCCTACCGCAAACAACCCTGCCGAAAATTGATGGGCCGGACATCATCCCGACACTGCTCCGAAGTTCCGTGATTGACCCCGGCCTGGCCCGGTGACATTGTTTTTCCGTAATGAAAATCCCGGTCTTATTATCCTCCTGCGGTATTCTTTTCATGGTTTCCTGTGAATCGATGAACAATCCCGGCACCGGATCGACATTCGATCCGCTTCAAACGCCTGGCTCCCAGTTCGCCAACCAGGGCATGGCGCAGCAACAGACCATCCGGCCCGGCCAGTTCGTCGTGGCCGCGATGGACAACACCGCGTTCTACAACCAGCGCCCCGGCCCCGAGGCCCAGGCAGACCAACTGCTCGACAGCGGCACCTCCATGCGGGTCATCAGCACGTCGGGCAGCTTCTTCCGCGTCGAACTCGACAGCGGTGAAGTCGGCTTTGTGCCCCGCGTGATGATCCAGGATCCCTCCGCGGATCCGGATGTTGCGGATTCAGAATTCGGAATTTACCCCGCCGGTGATATTCCTCAGCCGGACGTGGATCATGATACGGACGGCTCCACCCCCCCGTTGATCGAGCCGGTTCCCGATCCAGATCTCGACTCAGAGCACGTGCCCCTGCCGGATATTTGATCGCGCAATCCTCACGGATGCAGGTGCAGCGCCGTGGCATTCACGATCAAGGCGTCTTCGGACGAGCCGTCCGCCACGGTGCCGTGAACCGTGAGCGTGCTGAGTTCGACCAATCCATTCACACCGCGTAAGGGTTGGGATATCACCCTGCCGTCCTCACCGAGCAGTTGGATCGTGGCCGTCCCTTTGCGCTTTGCTTCAGCGCTGTCGCAGCATACGTCCCAAGGTGTTTCGCACGGATCGTCCGGTTTTTCGTTGCATGGCGTGAGCAGGGTGGTGTCGCCGAGGACAAAGGCGGCCCGGCCATCCACAAACGGGCGCACCCGCCCCATGACCCGTCCGCGTAGTGTGATCTCCGCGCCCGGCTCGGCTGAGGTCCGCGCTTCGTGTATCTCCACCGCGCCTTCCGGCGGGATCGCCGCAAAAAAAGGGTCGAAAACGGAAGACGCGGCTTCAGTGGAGAGAGTTGGCGCATCCTCACGGTGGCAGGCGGCCGTCATCAAAATGGCAGCGGCGCACGCGCATGAGCAATATTTCATGCACGCAATGTGCATCGCACAGTCCCGCGAGTCAAACCCGCGCACGGCTCCGTTTCATGGCGGACGAGGCCGACCGTTGAATCTTCATTTTCCACTTCAATCCCGGCCTGATCCGGCCATGTTCGCGCGTGTGATGTTTTCGCTCCGGTTCATATCCACCGTGCTGCCCGTGATCGCCACCTTGGCCTCGTGCCAGCGTGAGAACCAGGCGGACGCCGCCATCGAACAGGGCATCCTCATCGTCGGCAACTCGGCTGAGCCTCGTGGCCTTGACCACCAGCTCGTCACCGGCGTGCCCGAAAGCAAGCTCATCAGCTCGCTCTTCGAGGGCCTCGCCAGCGACCACCCGTATCTCGACGACGAATCCCCGCCCGGTGCCGCCGAGTCCTGGGACGTCAACGAAGACAAAACCGACTGGACGTTCCACCTCCGCCGCGACGGCCGCTGGTCAGATGGCGAACCCGTCACCGCCCACGATTTCGTCTTCGCCTACCACCGCCTCCTCCACCCGGAACTCGCCGCCTACTACGCGGACATGCTCTACTTTCTCGTCAACGCCGAGGACTACAACCGCAACCGCAGGTCGAAAATCCTCCTCTCCAACGGCATCGTGCCGGAAGCGACTTGGGAGGACTTCGACGGCCTCGACGGTTCGCCCGACGAGGAGGCGGACACCGACGGTCTCGGCTCGCCGCCCGAATGGGAGCGCGCCGGCGACGAAGAGGCCCGCGCCCGCTTCGTCCGCGTCCCCGGTCTCGCCCACCTGCCCCCCGAAGCGCTCGCCTGGCTGCTCGAATCGCCCGATGCACGCTACTCCTGGCCCGCGTCCGCCGCCCCGGAGCAAATCCGCGCCCTCCTCACCGCCCTGCGCGATCACCACGGCGAAGACCTCTTCGAGATCGCCAACGTCGGAGTCACCGCCGAGGACGATTACACCCTGCGCATCCGCCTCCGCGAATCCGTGCCCTACCTGCCCTCGCTGAGCTGCCACTACACCTGGTTCCCCGTGCCGCGACACGTCGTGCTCGCCCATGGCGAAATCACCGACCGCTTCACCCCGTGGAGCCGCTACCCGAACCTCGTCGGCAACGGACCGTTCAAACTGAAAAAATGGCGCTTTCACGACGTCATCGAGG
>SLAV01000126.1 GCA_007126655.1 Haloferula sp.
TCGTTAAAATGCCCCCCTTTGCTCATATCCAAGCTCGCCTTTGTAGGGCCCTCGCCTGCTATATACCAAGGACGCGTATTGTAAATCGCCTTTCCATTTATCCGTAACCATTCCCCAACCTTTTTCAACGCACGCGTTGCACCCTCTGGTAAACGCCCATCCGCACGAGGCCCAACATTCAAAAGCAATTGACCATTCTTACTGACAATATCGATCAAATTATGAATCAAACGCTCAGGAGACTTGAATCCCGCTGACGCTGCGTACGCCCAATTTCCACGCGGCACACAGTCAATACTCGTATCCGTCAACCATGGAAACTGAGTAAGGTCATCCATTTTCCCTACTTCCAAATCGAAAATTCCTGCCCCCGGTGGCAGATCACGATTCTTGAAAGTTACGGCAACCTCCTGTCCCTTGCCTATTGCCTGATTATAATAATAGGCCAGAAATTGCCGTTTGTAGTCACTGCGAATCCATCGCAACCCGAAATCAAACCAGATCAGATCGGGTGAATATTGATCTATCACTTCGAAAAGTTGATCACGCCAACGGTCATGATAAGCCGTATCCGGCATTTCTCTTGCATCATGGTTACGAATATAAAGGTCCTCAAATGCCGGATCATCCAAGTCATACCCCTTGCCTCTTGCAAGCTGATAAAAAAACCACTGATAGGAATGATGAAACGTTGTAATAAAGTGCAGTCCCTGTTTGCGTGCTGCCACCGCCAACTCCCCCATAACATCCCGCTTCGGACCCATTGCTGTACAATTCCAACGATTCACCTTGGAGTTCCACATAGCAAAGCCATCATGTAATTGTGCCGTTGGTCCCACAAAGCGAGCACCGGCATCCTTAAACACATCCATCCATTCGTCCGGATCAAACTTCTCGGCAGTCAGTTGCGGGATGAGATCCTTGTAGCCTGTTTTCTCGGGACCACCATATACCTTTTGATGATGGTTCCCACACGCATGATCCAAGGTGTACATATTCCGCGGATACCAGGCACTATTATATCCTCCTTGCTTACCGACAAGCGCATCACTCCCCCCACCATAGGCAGGTACGGTATAAGGGCCCCAATGGGTATATATCCCGAATTTCGCATCCCGAAACCAATCAGGCACCGGATGCGCACACAAAGAGCGCCAACGCATATCATATTGTTTCATGCATTATCCCGCATCTGGTGTTCCAGCACACTGACCAAGCCCAACAACCCGCCCCAATGGTAAAACGCGTCACTGTTACCGATACCGCACCCCTCCCCCGTATCAGCATTATAATTCTCATGTACATGTCCATGCTCGCGCCACTCCTTCAATAACAACGCTTCCGACTTTTCAACGAGAGCTTTGCGCGCTTCAGGCAAGTCATAATTGCAGAGCCCCAAATACACGAGAAAATTCATCGGGGCCCAGATTCGTCCCTTCCAGTAATTCTGCAGGGGATACTCCTTATCGTTGCGAGCAATAGACGGCAAAATCCATTCTCCCCAAAATTCTTCCGGATGAAAGAAATGCTCATCGATCATGCGTTGCGCTTGCTCCTGTGTCGCCACCTTCGCCAACAAAGGATAGAAATGCGTGGGCGAATACCGATGCTGAAATTCCCCTGTGTCCAGTCGCTTGTTTAAAAACAATCCCGTCTTCTCACACCATAACGTTTTCAGCTTGCCTGCATATGCCTCAGCGCGTTCGAGTAACTCCCTCACGACATCATCGCGCCCGATTCGACGTGCTAATTCTGCGAGCTCACGGCAATCAGTAATATAGAACGACATCAAACCCACATCCGCCATCTGCATCCGGCTCGCGTCTGCATCATACGGTATATCTTTATACATGGGAGAATTATCCAACCCCGACTCAAGCGCAGACGCAAACCGGGTATTAAGTGGAACCGTTTCATATTTGCACCCCGTGAGCGGTGCATAGGGATTAGAGCCCCAACATAAATATCCGTCCTGATCGCGATATTGCGGCCACCAGCGATTCCACTGTAGCAAGACATCAAACAACTCTTCTGCAAGAATGGTCTCTTCAAAAAGATCACACAATGCACGAACCGTGAGTGCCCCCACGGGAGGTTGGGAACGATCGCGCGACTTAAAGCCAGACGCGGTTGCCATATTCGGGATAAAACCATTTTCGGTAACCTCATTCGTGATTGCCCGTGCATTAGCATAAGCAAGCTCTTTATCCTCAAGACCTGCCATCCAAGCCGCAAAATATGTATCCCAATCGAACAAGACCCAGCCGCCCCAATCGCAGCTCCAAATCCGACTCACCGGAGAAATCACCCGATCTTTAAAAGGATCGTAAATCGTATCCCATGCCAAACATATCTGCATGGCATCATAAATCTCCTGCTGCTGCGGGTTTTTTCCTATCCTTGTCTTCAGAAAATCCTGTTTATGCTGGGCAACAATCGAGGCTACGTCTTCTAGTTGCGACGGATCGGTTGAAATACAGACAGGACGGTCTAATGCAAGGAGCAAATAGGGCCCCGCAATTTCCACTACAGGTTCATGTAAACGCTTCCCATTGGCAACAACAGGCAATTTGCGTGACGCATTTTGCACGATCAGCCCATCCTCGGCATAGCGGCAAAAACCATCGCGCCCCCACAAAGCATGCGCCTCGATCGTTAGCGTCGCTGTCATCACCTGCTCTTGTAACGGCGTCA
>SLAV01000360.1 GCA_007126655.1 Haloferula sp.
CTCTACGCCATCGATCCCGTTTCCAAGATCAGTGTCCATGAGAACAAGGGAGATATCGGGGTTGGAATCGACCGCTTCAATAGCCTCTTCGCCGCTACGAACTGGTATCACCTGGTACCCGTAGCTCTCAAGCACTCGTGTTTCCACCTCGGCAACGAGTGCTTCATCTTCAACGAGGAGAATTATCTTAGTACTGTTTGTGTTCATACACAGTCCCGTCCGCAGAATAATGTATACTCAATACTATAGCGGGTCAAAGGATTACCTTGCGTTTTTTCATACTTTTGTTCAGACTGAAATTCATAATGATGCCAAAGAATACTGCCCGCACCAAGTTATACTCATTGGTTGCGCGGCGCAAAACAACACCTATCGGAGGGTGCCTTCGAGATGCAAAAGAGACATAACGCTTTAGGACTTGCGGCGGTATTGATTGTGCTGTTTGGATGTAGTCCCGTTCAGCACCAAGAACTGAGTGATGCTGAAATTCAGTCGCTGCTTGCAGATGTTGTTGCAGGTGAACAGGCGGTTGAGGAAGCAGGCATGCGCTACTTTGCGGAGCTCTCAAGCGACAGCAACAACCTTATTCCGGCGGCAGCTCTGTATCAGCGTCTTAATCAGAATGACTCGGTCTATGTCTTGGATATTCGTCGCGCTGAAGACTATCAGGGAGGCCATATTCCGGGAGCGGTTCACACCTGGTGGTTCGATGTTGGAGCACATATTGAATCGCTGCCGGTAGATATGCCAATTGTGGTGACCTGCTACACCGGTCAGGCGGCAGGTCAGGTTATTGGTGTGCTACGACTAATGGGCTACGAAGCGCTGTCGCTTATCGGCGGAATGAACAATGGGTGGCTTGCAGCAGATCTTCCGGTTCAGCCTGGTGATTAAACACTGTGTGCAGCCGTAGAAGGAGTAACCATTCGTGAAGAGTATCCGAGCTCAACTGAGCACTGCTTTTTTCAGTATCGTATTGCTTGTAATCCTGCTGGCAACTGCGGGGTACCTGGGCATCAACTCCATCTCGAACGGCCTGGAGTTTACCAACACCAATAACAGACGTCTGCAGAGTTACCGCGAGTCCTATAATAGTCTGTCTCGTGTTCAGGCACATTTACAAGGACTAATAGATAACCGGGACCAGTTAGGCCTTCGAGCGTTCGAGGACTTCAGGGAACATCGTGCTGCCAACACCAGTTTTGCGCGCGCTGGGCTACCGCGGGTGCAACAAGTTCTGCTGTATCTGCTGGACGACGCATTGGATCAATACCAACGCGAGTTTGAGCATGAATTCCTTCCAGTTCTTGAGCAACGCAACCGTTTGTTGGCGTCTGATCTTGACCAAGCACTGAGCGGAACCGGGCACGCGGAAGCAGATTCCAACCGAGCCTCTGCCCCAGATTATTCGGATCAGTCTATAGAGTCGCTCAGACTTCGTCTGCTACGTGAACAACGCTCTCTTGAGATGATAGAGGCAACGATTAGCCGTACTGTGGCCCAGCTAACAGAACTGAATGAAGCCGATAATCTTAGGGTAGCCGAGAACACCGCGCGGCATGCCGAGCGCATGCAACTTGTTATGATCGCGCTTTCGGCAGTTGCGGTGCTTCTTGGGGTGGCAATTGCCTGGGTGTACAGTTCACGGTTTTCCAAGGCACTACAGGCGGTATTCCATGCTATGAAGGATGTTTCGTCCGGGAGGTTAACGGTACGGCTTGAGACAAAAGCCCGTGACGAGATTGGGCAATTGAGTCGCAGTTTCAATGATTTCCTTCTGAATCTGAATAACACCATCCGCAGCACCAGAACCGGTATTAGTCAAACTAGCGAGGGCGCTGAGGAATTGTTGCGTTCAATAGAGACAAGTGGCTCAGCCGCCCAGGATATCGTTGGGGTGGCTTCCGATGTTGAAGGGCTTATTGGCCAACAGAGCCAGACGGTTGCCTCCGTCTCGGCGAACATGGAAGAGATTGCACGAACCGTTGAGCAGCAGGATGAAAAGATAGACGGGCAAAGCCGGGTGCTGGAAGATGGCAGCGTGCTAATACGGCAGTTGATTACAGGAGTAGAGGGAATTGCCGAGCGCTTGTCAACAAGCAGTGCTGAGTCACAGCGACTGCATGAGGCCACGCTTCATGGCGGTACCCGAGTAGAGGAGCTGAAAGAGGTCATTCTCTTGCTTCACCGGCAGTCAGACTCGATAATTGAGGCCAACATGACTATCGAGGGTATTGCGGCGCAGACAAACCTTCTGGCAATGAACGCTGCAATAGAAGCGGCGCATGCTGGTGAGGCAGGCAAGGGCTTTGCGGTAGTTGCGGAAGAGATTCGCAAACTGGCCGAGATCTCCAACGACCAGTCCACAACAATCTCGCAGAGTCTTTCAAAGGTTAAGGAATATATTGAACGCGCCGTGGGGCTTTCTGGTGAGACCGAGAACTCGTTGAACGGGATCACGGTGTCGGTTGAGAAAGTGACGTCTTTGCAAGAAGAGCTGCAACAGGCCGTGCAGCTGCAGTCAAGCGGTAGTGGGCAGGTGTTTTCGGTGTTGGAGTCCATAGCAGCGGTAAGCTCGGAGGTGCGTAGTGGCTCTTCCGAAATGCAGTCAAGCAGTCGTAGCGCAATACAAGAGATATCTGCGCTTGTTCAGATCAATGATCAAGTGAATGATGCTGCATCTACCGTTGCAA
>SLAV01000155.1 GCA_007126655.1 Haloferula sp.
CCAACCAAGCGAATTGCGGGCGCTTTGTCTAGGATTTTTCGAAAATCCCAGCCATTCCTTGAATTACGGCGGGCAAAAAATAAAGCCGTGGACAAATCTTTACACCCCCTGATTTTTTGATTGTCGGGACGACGTTGATGGATATATTGTAGGGTGATCGTGTAGTTACAAAGTACATCAATGAGATCATCAAACCCTGAACAACCCCAGTCCGGCAAAATTCGCGTTCGACTTGTCGCTAAGGACACGTATTCCGCGGAGCTTCTTTGCGAAAGGGCCCGGCAACGTTCAAAGCGCGAAATACCGCCGACTCAACCGAAATGAAATCCACACACGAAATTGCCGTCACAATCGCAAATTTTAAAATATGACGCAAAAAAGACACGAATTTACGTTTTTGGACAACTTTTTGTGATTGTCTCAGGATCCCCATTCCATAAATTGAAGCTGTTCTTCATGTAATTACATCGTCATTCATCACTCCTTCACCGAACCACCAATCAACGATCATGAAAACCGTCCGTAATCCTCACCCGAAAGGGTTTGCTCTCGTCGTGTCACTGACGATGCTTGTGCTGCTGACCATCATCGCAGTCGGCTTGCTGGGCTTGTCTGCCATCACGTTGCGCACCACCACCCAGTCCATGGCCCAGCAGGAGGCTCAGGCCAACGCCCGGATGGCCCTCATGATCGCCATCGGGGAACTGCAGCGGGAAATGGGGCCGGACATGCGCGTCAGCACCCAATCGGCGATTTTCGATGGCACACCGGACAGCCCCGGAATCTCCGGAATCGATCAGTCGCGGTGGCTGGCAAGCTACGATTCCTGGGGGGATTGGCTGAACGCCCCATACGCGAGACTGGATGACAGCGGCAACCGGATGTCCCAGCTGAGCATCCAGGATACCTACACGGACCGGCGGGCAACCATGTTCCGCCGTTGGCTGCTCTCGCTTCCCGACAACATGACCGGCAACATCAATGCACCCGACTCGATTTCAGGATGGAATGATTCAAATTCCGTCGTCCTGGTGGGAGAAGGCACACTCGGTTCCACAGCGCCAACGGACGAAATCACGCGCGCATGGCTCAAGGACCTCGATGGGAACGGCAGGCACGCATGGTGGATCGGCCCGGAGAACCAGAAGGCCCGCACCGACCTGGCCTCGAATCCGCGCAACATCAGCAGTGCTCAGGAATGGGAGGTCGCGCACGGCGACACCGCCGAGGTCGGTGCCGGTGCATTGCCGGGGTTCTCGGTGCTGGATAATGATGAGGAGCTCAGTCGCAAAATGATCACGAGCGACACCCTCCCGCTGGCAGGAATCACCGACACGGTGGCAAAAAGCCATTTCTTCGACCTCACCTCGCACAGCCGGGGTTTGCAGGCAAGTGTGAGGACCGGGGGATTGAAAAAGGATCTGAGCCTGCTGTTCGAGCAGCCCAACAGCCAGTTGCCGGATCGATACCGGTTCAACTCCGGGGATGATCGCGAGCCATCGATCCGCCCGCTCAGCCCGGACCTGCGGGGGCTCCACAGGAACCAGGTCGAAGCCCGTCACTTCCAGTCTTGGACGAACATGCGGCATTTTCACCGGATGTATCGGAATTCCAATGATGCGAGCTCGGCACCGATGGCCAGCGGCGGTGGCTCCGTGATCAACTGGCAACGCGGTGCCCCCATTACCGACCCCGCATTCCCGCTTTTCAGCAGCAATCCCAGCAACAACACATGGGATGGATCGAACCATTACTGGCGCATGCCGCTGCTTGCGAAAATCACGTTCATCTACAGCCTCATGGCCGAACCTGCGGGCGATGGTGACGCGGATGAGCGTGAATACCAGCTATACCTGGTCTATACGCCGGTATTGACCTACTGGAATCCGTACAACACGCAAATGCGGCTGCCTTCCGAGGCACTGCGGGCCCGTGCCACGGCATGGCTCGCCCGCCCCATCCGCTGGCAGATGTGGCTGGGCCTGGACACCGAGGGAAATCCCACGGGACATGATGGAGCAACCTACCGGAGAAACACGCACAGCGTGATCAGCTCCGGGGGTGGAAGCGACCTCGTCTTCCAGCCGGGTGAAATGAAAGTGTTCTCGTACCCCGATTACGTGACCGACATCATGGAAAACATGGTGCCGGGCTTCAATCCGGTGGCAATCGACGGAGGCAACAGGATCCCGGTCGGCAACGGAACATACCGGGCGGATCAACAACCCGGCCTCAGCATCACATTCGGACCGCCGAACGCGTTCTTCAATATCAACCACGGCAATACACCCGGATCGTTGGTGTTGACCCAGCACTGGGACGATGGAGGGTCACTACCCACACGTTACAACATCGACTGGTTCGACAAGAACCAGGTTTTCACCCCCCTCAACGAACCGGGGCCGGGCGGGGTTTTCCGGTTTCAGTTCGGAGACACCGAGCCGGTACCGGTCGCGTTCGCCCAGCTTGTCATCAAGGGGTTGTCGGAATTCGACCATCCGACCATCAATTGGGCGGAGGACTGGCGGTCCCGCAACTGGCTGCACGCTCCGCCGTCCTACTTCGGAAGCGCTCTTTACATGTCGGATAACAGCGCGATCGCGCACACGCAGCGCCTGGAATCCCCATATATCATGAATTTTGGTCCGCTTTCGATGTTCGAAATGCCGCAAATCGTCTTCCAGGACGGGGAGCAGGCCTTCCTCGGTTCGGGTTCCAATCCGGTTGAGCGGGTTTCGCGGGTTCCGTTGCTGGAGTTGCCCACCGCACCGGTCGGCAGCCTGGCGGGCTACGCGGGCATGAGGATCAACCCGGGATGGACCGAACCACAAAGCCTGAATCCGAATTTGAGATTGGGCGGATTTGGTGGAATCACGAGACAGACCAACGAAGCCTCGCTCTACCGCGCGGAAATGAAGGAAGCCGCGTATCAGAGCGGTGTCATCGGCGTGGGCATCGGAAACTCGTTCGTCCACCCGATGATCGGCCGGACCAATGTGTATCAATATCTGAACAATTCGGTCAGCCACGACAACATCAACCGGTCGGATCCAACCCGCACCCAGGCCAACGACAACATGGTGTTCAGCGATTTCTGGGATCATGCGTTCCTCCTCAACGACGCCCTTTGGGACGATTACTTCGTCTCCTCCCTGGCGGAACATACGCGTGGGTCGGATCGCGGTGCAAACTCGCTGCGCCAGAACATCGACCGGTTCATCAACGACGGGGAAATCGCGAATTCGAGGTTCACCTACCACAGCTCCGGACTGGATGCCTCGGATGTGCGCGGCACCCTCGAAGCGGCTGACGGTTACCTGCATGCGGCGCGCCATCTGATGGTGGAGGGCATGTTCAATGTGAACAGCACGTCGGTGGACGCCTGGTATGCATTGTTCGCCGGAATCCGCGAACGGACGCTCGTTTACAGGAATGCCGGCGGCAGGCTGCTGCCGGTCCAAGTGCCGGCGGACCGCAGGATTGCCATCTCCAGATTCAATACAGCGGTCAGCGACCAGGAGATGACCGACCCGACGGTCGGCGTGTCCATGCCGGATGGAGGCCCGGGCTGGTCCGACGTCCGGTTCCTGAGCGACGATCAACTGCGACTGCTCGCCGAGCAATGCGTGCGCCAGGTGAAATTGCGCGGGCCGTTCCTGAACTTCTCCGAATTCATCAACCGCCGCCTGTCCAACGACGAACTCGGATTGATGGGCGCTCTCCAGAGCGCCATCGATTTTGACGACGCATCCCCGGATCCATCCTCGATCAACTACGCTTTCAAGCGCAATTCCGCCTGGATGGATGCCGCCGATGGCTTCGGCAGCCCGCGCCGCTCCCTTTTCCAAACCAGGGAGGCTGCCAATGGTTCGCGCCTCGCGGGCATCCCGGGATACGTCGTCCAGTCGGACCTGCTCAAGCCGATCGCCAACACGCTCTCGGTACGCGACGACACCTTCCGCATCCGCGCTTATGGCGAATCCCGCGACGCGGCCGGAAACGTGCTTGCACGCGCCTGGTGCGAGGCCATTGTCCAGCGCGTGCCCGAGTATTACGATTCCTCCGCCAATGGCGCGCACGAACCCGCCCGTGTCATGATCGAAGGCGGCAGGGGTGAAGGCGCGTTCGAGGACAACCCGGAACTTTCCGAAATGAACCGAAGATTCGGACGACAATTCCAGATTGAAAGCTTCCGTTGGCTGAGTAGAAACGAAATTTAACGAAATATGAATCCCATCATGAATCAATTGTGTCTTGCGATCATTTGCCTGTTCGCCGCGACCGGTTTCCTTCAGGCCGCTACGGGAGGAGGTGGCGCGGGCCAACGGCAGGCATGGTTCGTCTTCACCGACCTGCCATCGGAAGTTGACAACCCGATCATGCTGCGAACCGGGGGTGATGTGAACGAAGTGCTGCTGTCGTCGCGTTCTCCCAGCCAACCTGCGCGAATCCACAGGGAGGGCAGATTCGAGGTGGTGCGAGCGCTGGAAAATCCACCAGCGGACGGCGAGGACCCTTACGAAGTGATTGGCAGGGGCACGATCCCCGAGGGAGTGCGGAGGGCACTCGTCATATTGGCACCCGCGCCCCGGAACAACCGGGGCATGTTGGTGCAGATGATGGTGCGTGATCTCGCGGACTTCAACGGCGGCGAAGCCATGTATCTGAACATGACTCGCCTCCAGGTCGGCGTGGAATTGGGCGACGACAGGATCGTCGTGCAGCCGGGTCAGATGGAGGTCCACAACCGGAATGCCAGGAATGAGCGGCAGGTGATTCCCATCCGATATCACTTCATGAACCCTGAAAGCAACGAGTGGGATCTCATATCGGCTTCAACCGTTGTCATGATGCCGACCCGGCGCGAGATCTGCATATTCACGTGGGACCACGAGATGCAGCGGGTCCGCTACCGCGGGATTACCATGACCGGCATGTAACCGCCTCCGGCGCTGCAATCCTGCAATCCTGGCCACCTTGATGGGCGAAGCGGCGCTGCTACCACCGCGGCAATAAAATCCTTCCACGGTTGCATGCATTTCGCCCGGACGCATCCGGGAACGAATGCCCACCGCACGGAAGGGTCAGAGGGCGTGGCGAAAAAGTAGAAACGCCGCAAACAGGTACACCATGGGCCTTTTTTGTCATTGCATGGTGAAATCAGATTCCTATGGTGAATCGATTGATCGGAATTATACCATTGATTCCGGCTTCGTTACCACCCACCCGACGATCATGAAAACATCCAGCAAAACCGAGCCAAGAGCCTTCGCGCTCGTCGTGTCGCTGACCATGCTGGTGCTGTTGACCATCGTCGCTGTCGGCCTGCTGGGCCTGTCCGCGATCACGCTGCGGACGACCAGCCAGACCGCTGCAATGGCCGAGGCGCAGGCCAACGCGCGCATGGCGCTGATGATCGCAATCGGTGAATTGCAGGAAGCCCTCGGGCCGGACCAGCGGGTCTCCGCCCGTGCGGAAATTCTGGACACCAATCCGGACACCCCGGAGGTCGAGGGTGTGGCGCACCCGCATTACCTCGGGGTTTGGGATTCATGGGACACCTGGCTGACGGACAACCGCGGTCCCCTATCGATCCAGGACACTTATGGCGTCCCCGGCCGCCATCCATCGCTGTTCCGCCGCTGGCTGGTCAGCCACCCCGACGCGGGTAATCTCGAGGCCGCCCGGTCCGGGACACCGGGCCCGGACCCCGTCGTGATGCTCGGGGAGGGCGGTGCCGGACCGGATCCTTCGAAGCATGTGAACGCGGCCCGCGTGCCGGTGCGGGATGGAGTCCGGCATACCGGAAACCACGCGTGGTGGATCTCGGATGAATCCCAGAAGGCACGGATCGACCTTGCGCCGCGGGACGAAACCAGCTCCGCCATCGACGCACAGATCCTCGCCACCCACACCGGTCGCATGGGCATCGAAATGATGGAGCACATGGAGGATTTCGACACCCGTCGCGAATCACTGCCCAAAATGATTTCGACCCGTCAGGCCGGCATCAGCGCGGAACGGGCCTTCGAGCATTTTCACGATATCACGGCACACAGCAGGGGCCTGTTCACCGACGTCCGTTTCGGCGGCTTCAAGAGCGACCTCAATCTGGCGTTCGAATCGGACACCGTCCCGGAAAAAATGGGCGGGGCGAGTCTCTTCGGTGGTCGCGAGTTCGAAGCGCCCGTCCGCCCGATGGAAGGCGCACTGTCCTCCATCCGGCCCGCCAACGACTATATCGGCCCGGTTTCATGGCGGCGGATGCGGGAATTCTATCGCATTTACCGGGACGGTTTTCCGGATAGCGACATCATGACCCCCGCCACGTGGACAAGGGGCAATCCTGTCACAAGAAGATTCATCATGGGCAGGGCACAAGGCGCCGCGGGCGGGCCGTGGCGCGAGCGCGACACCGCCGGATACGCAAGGGACCTCGTGATGCTGCGGCAGTCATGGATCATCGCCACGCAGACCCGGAGCAATCCCGATGCTCCCGACGGCAGGGACTACTTCGTGCTGGCAATCCCGGTCATCACGCTCTGGAACCCCTACAATGTGACACTGCGGCTTGATGCGTCGGAAGTGTCCTATCTCGGCGCGATGTACTGGTCGGTCGCGATGCGCCAGAGAACATACCGGGGCAACACGCTGATTCGCGACACGTCGTTTCCCGACGTCGAATCATGGCCATCGAGAAACGATAGCAACCACAACCTGACGGCCAACCAATACGGCTACCGCATGATCACCACGGAGTCCGGCGGCGGCTCGCAGATCGAGTTTCAGCCCGGTGAGGTCCGGATCTTCAGCACCGATGCGGAGATCGTGAGGCAGACGTCGGGCGATGCGAGCACGGACGCGATGTACAACCGGTTCTTTTTCGCCAGCCCCGAATACATCCCGGTGCAGGACGACGGGCGCAACCCGCTCAGCGGTCTGAAATACGAGGTTTTCCCTGGCACCGACAATCTGGATGAATCGCTCAACATGTCGCTGTACCTCGCGCCAACCGGCCGCCACAACGACAATATTTATTACGGATCCTCGACGACCTCCGCGCTGGTCTGGAATTTCCAGGAAGTCCTCGTCGCGCAACACGGCGCCCGGTTCGAGAATGGCGGGATTGTGAGTCGGCAGGAGACCGGTGAATGGCACGATGTGGCGCGCACAGGCGCCACCGTGATCGACTGGGTGAGGGAGAATGAGCTGCCGAATGCCTGGATCATCGGGGACTCGCCGGCGGAACGCGCGCGCTGGGGCGAACCCGGGAGTCCGCCGCTTCCGGTCGGTATCTTCAGCATCGTCGCGAAGTCGCCGGAAATCATGGATTTTCACGGGACCAATTCGCAATTCGGCGCGGATTTCCGCAACCGCACCTGGCTGCACGCGCTGCCCACCCGGATTTCGACATTCCTGATGAACCCGCAGGACCTGAACCGCGCGACCAGCGCCTATCAGGTTCACTTCCGGCCGGTGAACAGCGACCAGGAAGTCGCCGCGTATCTCGAGGCGGAAGGCAGGAACGGGTTCTTCGGCGGCGGGTACACCCGGTTCGCGGGACAAACCCATGTCGTCGCACACACGATTCCCACGTCGCCCGCCACATCCATCGCCACTTTCGCGGGGATGAGGATGGACCCGGGCAGGACCATGCGCTCGACCACCCGTGAATACGAAAGCCTCAAACACCTCGGCCACGCGGCGGGCGCGTGCGGCGTCGGCATTGGAAACGGTTATGCCCATCCGATGGTCGGGGGCGGCGAGGTTTACCGACGGCATGACTTCGGCATCGATCGCGGATTCGGAGGCAACGCCCAGCAGGCAACGAATCTACCCGTCACGGATGATTACTGGGACCACCTTTTTCTCGCGAACGAGGAACTCTGGGACAGTTGGTTCTGTTCCGGCATTGCCCCGGCGGTCGCCAACGGTCGCGTGACGCAGTCCAAACGCCAGGTCGCGGAGGATTTTTTCTCCGGACGGCACACCCATGTTGCGGCGCACTTCGAGCCGGATACCCGTGGCATGATGCCCGGCCAGATCGCCTCAATCGCGGAAATGACCAACCAAAACCACGGTGAAAACGGGTGGGAACGCATCGCCGCATACATCTTCAACAAGGGGCAGTTCAATGTGAACAGCACCTCCAAGGATGCGTGGAAGGCACTGCTCATGAGCATGTCCGACCGCCCGGTCGTGGTGAACGAGCCTGTCGGCGGCGTCAGGGTGTCGGGACGGGATGCATCCGCCGTCACCCTGTCGCGCTATCCGATGGCCAACAGTGCCGGGGATGCCAACGGCCCGCTGGACGGCGATGCCTGGCGCGGGATCCGCAAACTCAATGAAGCGGAAATCGACAGGCTGGCTGAGGAAATCGTGCGCCAGGTGAAAATCAGGGGGCCGTTTCTGAACATGTCCGAGTTCATCAACCGCAGGCTCACCCCGGACGCCACCGGAGTCACCGGCGCGCTCCAGGCCGCCATCGATTGGGATGAGTTCAACGCCGGCTTCAACGGCACCCTGTCCGGCAGCGGACCATCCATCAACGCGGCCTACAAGACCGGCGACGACATGATCCGGCCGAACCGGACCATCTCAAGCTACCCGAACAGCCTGGCCGCCACCGGTTCCCGGTTCGCGGGCATCCCGGGCTACGTCATGCAATCCGACATCCTCCAGGGCATATCCTCTTCGCTCACCGTCCGGGGGGACACGTTCCTGATCCGGGCCTACGGCGAAAGCCTCGCCCCGGACGGCGGCATTGTCGCAAGGGCATGGTGCGAGGCCGTCGTACAAAGGATGCCCGAATACCTCGATCCCTCCGATCCCGCGGACGTGAAAATCCGCACACCCGGCATGTTGTCCGGCGCGGAGCCACCACTCGGGGAAACCAACCGCAGGTTTGGCCGCAAATTCGAAATCACCACGTTCCGCTGGCTCAATCCCGATGAAGTCTGAATCCCGATCCAAACTCCGTGCATGCATTCGCATGCTTTCCGCCGCGGCCCTCTGCCACACCATTGCGGTGGCGGCGGACATCGAGGTGTCCGTCGCGGCGCTCACCCTGCCGGACGAATCAACCGGCGCCGTCCACTGGCGCTCGACGAATCAAGCCACCGAACCGCTGCAATTGAGCATCCGGTATTTCTCGGAGCGCGTCTCCCTGGAAAGCAACCTGATCGAGTTCTATGCGGAACCCATGGATCCTGAGACCGGTGAAGCCGGTCCGGAACCCATGCTCAGAATGAGAATCCCCGAAGGGCAGAGGCTTGTTTACATCGTTCTCTCCAGTGATGAGGGCGAAGATGGAAACCCGCGATGGCGCGGCAACATGCTGAGTGCCAACGACTGGCGGGCGGGAAGCCTGAAGGTCTTCAATTCCCGTGATACACCACTCGGCATCGTCGCGGAAGACCGAAACCTCCGCATTGATCCGGGTGGATCGGCGGATCTCCATGCACGCGACTTCGACCGCGAGGGATTCCCCGTGAGAATCTACCAGCTCGAGCCGGAACGCAGGGCGGTTTTCTCCTCAACATGGCGGATCGCGGAGGGACGCCGCGAGCTGCTCTTCATCGGCAACAACCGGGGCCGCGTGACAATGCGCTCGCTGCTCGAATTGCAGGCCGGCGGGGAACGCTGATCACCCGTCCCGAGAAGCCCGGACACCGCATCAATCCTCCGGCTCCGCCCGCGACAGGCTCGCGATTTCCTCGTGGCCGAATTCCAGGCCGCGCAGGCGGAATCTCGGCGGGCGGGAATCGTCCGCCCGGCCGCCCTCGGAGATCCATTCGAGCATGCCGGTGAGCGGCTTGGCGTGGTCCCTCAGTTGCACGACCACCGGCTTGCCGAGGGCGACGCCCCAGCGCGCCTCGAAGGCGCGTTGTTTTTCCTCGAGTTCCTCGCGCCAGCGCCGCCAACCGCCCTCGTCCCCGCGCGCGTTGAAGTCAAATTCCCCTTGGTCGAAAGACATGGCGGAAGGCTGTTGCGATGTGGCCAGGGCATCAAGCCGCGAATCGCAGCGGGCTGCCGCACAGCAGGGCGATTGCCCAGAAATCCCCAATTCATTCATTTCAAACGCGAAATGAAAAATCGCTGAACATTCGCCACCATTTCGGCAAAGCCAGCCTGCCATGGAATTACCGATGACCAAACCCGCACTGGCGGACGGCAGCCTCATCCTGCGCACCGCCACCGGGCAAGCCGAGATCGACCACATCCGCCAGGCCCTCAACCAAGGGCATTATCTGAAAGCCGGACGCCCTGCCGGGCACGTGCTCTGGC
>SLAV01000066.1 GCA_007126655.1 Haloferula sp.
ACCGGCTTTCTCTGGGAGGAAATTCGCATGAAGGGTGGGGCCTATGGCGCCTTTGCCTCGGCCCGTGGTATGGATCGCGCCTTTAGCTTTGGCTCCTACCGGGATCCGCACATTGTAGAGACGCTTGAGCGCTTCCGCCGGGGGCTTGAGTACCATGCCGGACTGGATGTACCGGTGCGCGAAATGGATCTTGCGGTCATTGGAACGGTCAGTTCCGACCTGAGGCCCCTGTCTCCCGGTCAAAAAGGTGTAATAGGACTCAAGCGATCGCTGTTTGGTATCGAGGATGAGTATAGACAGCGCAAGCGCGACTGGATCCTGGGAATGAGCTCAGCCGAGATTCGCCGCGCAGCAGAGCGTTTGCGTGACAACTGGGGCGATGTACGGGTCAGTG
The DNA here is from genome assembly GCA_007126655.1 of Haloferula sp. Lineage (GTDB taxonomy): Bacteria > Verrucomicrobiota > Verrucomicrobiia > Verrucomicrobiales > Akkermansiaceae > Luteolibacter. The sequence continues at coordinate 395 of SLAV01000066.1, forward strand.
TGCTTGCTGGCAGAGCTGCCTTGCAGGCGGCCGAGCAACAAATGCCGGAGCTGTCACGGAATCGAGTTGATATCCCCCTGTAATGCGGCTATTGTTGAGCCATGTTGGCGCGGGGTGCGCATGAAGGAGTACGAGGTATGAGAAAAGCAGTAATTTTCGTGGTGCTTATGGCACTGACCGGGCTTGTTATGCCAGCGGCCGAGCAGCCCGATGCACGGCTCTTTGCCTTAGGTTCGGTTGGCGCTTCTAACCTGTACTTTTCCTACCTCGTGCTGGGTACGGTAGCCGACAGTTACGCCTCGGAGCGCTACACTGCCGAGACCGCGCGTACGCTTGCCGAGGAAAGCGTTGGGCTCAACGCCAACTCCCGTGACGCGCTCAACGAGCTGCTTGCAAGTGACATGCTTGAAGGCGCCGACCGGCGGGTAGTAGAGGAAATGGTTCGTGCGCATGAGCTGCTCATTGCCCAGGGCTATGGACTCATAGACCTGATAGACGAGCTCGACACCGGCAGTGAGTTCCAGCACTACCGCGGTCTGGCCTGGGAGCAGATATCTGCGCTGTTTGGGCCGGACGGGCCGGAACAGCCCGACGAGGCCGAGTAGCTCACAAGCCCCGAAGACCCGGTGAGCCCGGCTACATATCCCCATTCTCTAAGAAGCTGTAGTAACGCTCCGGGCCAAACACAATGTGGTCAAGCAGCCGTATTCCCAGGGTCTCACCGGCGCGGCGCAGACGCTCGGTCACCTCGCGGTCTTCCGGGCTCGGTTCGGTGCGGCCCGAGGGGTGGTTGTGGGCCACAATCACCGCGGTCGCACGGTCTACAATTGCCTCTGCAAACACTTCGCGCGGGTGCACCAGGGTGCGGTTCACCAGTCCCATAGACACAATTCGGGTGGCCGTTACCTCGTGTGCGCCGTTCATGGACAGCACAAGAAAGAGCTCCTGCTTGCGGTCGCCGTAGTGGCGAATGAGCGGATACACGTCCGAGGGAAAGCGTATGCGGTGCGGGAGGGGAGAGTAGACCCGGCGTGAGAACTCAAGCGCCGCGGCCACAACCGCCGCCTTTGCTGGCCCCATACCGGGAATAAGCTCAAGGTCGGGAATGCTTGGAACTCCACCCCGGTCAAACAGTGCAACCACCTCGGCTGCTACGGCATGCACCGGCCGCCCTTTTACACCCGAACCAAGCAATACCGTTATCAGCTCAGTATCTGAGAGGCCCTCGGCACCGCCGGCAAACAGCCGCTCCCGCGGACGGTCATCGGGTGCAACATCCAGAATTTTACGGCTCTCGTGAAGTTCATCTATTCGCATACCTATACTTACCGGAAAATATGCATGGTGCTTGTGCTGCGGAGGAAAATTCTCAGATTGTGTGAAGATTTCCCTGAGTCAGCTAATGATTGCCACGTCCCGAGCCTTTGCGGATTGCCGGATAGTCTCGACAATCTGTGTAGCGCACGTGCGTGTGCGCCCATGCACAACTTGACTCTCGGAACGAGGTTCCTGTGTTCCCGCCAACCCGAGCATGGAGACGTGTAACTGCTACTTGTTAGTTCCGGGCGCGAATTCCGTCAAGGGTTGCGCCAAGCAATACATCGGCCAGGTCTTCCGGATTTGCAATATCGTAAGCTTGGCTTAAACCTTCACGCCAGAGAACGATACGATTCCAAAGGGTCATGAAACTCTGTCTCAGCGCAACGGCCATGAGTTTTGGATCTATATCCGCCCGGATAGATCCATCTTGCCGGCCCTCCTCAATGAGATCCGTCATCCAGCTAATCACTTTCGTCTCGGCAAGCAGTTCGTCAAGTTCCATACCAAGCTTTGCATTCTCCGGAAGAATGTCCAGATATGCATCAAAGAGTGCAAAGAATTTCATGCTGTCGGGCGTTTCGCGACACACCTGGTTCCCAACGCGTATCACTATAGACAGCTTTTCCCAAGCGGTGCCGCCTTCCTGTATCTCTAACTCAACCCTGCTGAAATAGCGCTCAAGAAGCTCGTCATTGAGCTGTTCGGCTACCGCAAAGCCGATATCGACCTGAGAGCCGAAGTACCGGTACACCGTTGTTCTGTGGGCCCCGATTTCCTGGGCAATCCGCTGGATTGTCGTGGCTTCAATACCGTTTTCCAGGTAGAGCCGATAGGCAGTGTCAACGATCGAACGGTAGGTCCTGTCCGACTGCAGTTGGTGCTTATTAGTTGAGCTTCGCATGTGCTCTAAGTTTAACAGGGCTTTGCATACTTTGACAGCGAATA
>SLAV01000131.1 GCA_007126655.1 Haloferula sp.
CAACACACGGTTCGCCTGTAGATGGTCATGACGCCCCCGGTATTTCCACCACAATCCCAGACTTTCCGCGACGAAAGCCGGAGTTTCAGCACTCGTGCCCAAGGTCATGAATCCCTTGTTCAACGCCAGGTCAAGAATCCGGTGGGGCGTCACCCGACCGTCGGCAAGGTGCGGAAAGTCGTGGTCGAACCGCCGAAGTGGCACCCCATCATGTGAATCAAGCTTCCCTTCCGCGCTTGATGGTCTCGGTGCTCATCTCAAACAAACGGGCAATCGCCCGAACTCCGCCGTATCCGATTTTGTAAGCTTCCACGGCGGCGTAGGCCCGGCGGTCCCTCTCCGACAGGCTTTCAGCCATGCGCTTCATTCGCTTCAACGTGGTTTGTCGTGAATTTCTGAACCCACTTTTTGAATGCGCAGGCAATCACCTCCGGGAGTTGACAGCTGAGGTGAAAGAAGCGGACGTACCAGCCGTAGGTCAGACACACTCCACAACACCCAACCGCAGAACTACTCTAAAAAATGACAGCTCCTGCCAACAATCCAGCCGCCACCTCGCGTCGTGGCTTTTTCAAAAAAAGCGGCCTCGCCGCATTCGGACTCACCGCAGCCGGCGGCCTCGCCAAGGCTGGCGAGGTGGCGGTCGCGCGCACGCCACGCTCCGGCAAGGCGAAAAACATTATTTTCCTGGTGAGCGACGGCATGAGCCAGGGAACGCTGACGATGGCGGATCAGTTCATCCAGATGCGTGACAGCCGCAAATCCCACTGGATGCAAATGTATCACGATCACCCGGTCACGCGCGGCATGATGGACATGAGTTCCGCCAGCGCCCTTGTCACCGACTCGGCGGCAGCCTCCTCATCGTGGGGATGTGGCCACCGGGTGCCGAACGGGCGCATCAACACATCCCGTGACGGAACCCCTCATGAGCCGATCATGCAAATCGCCAAACGCAATGGTCTGCGCACCGGCGTAGTCACGACCGCCTCGGTCACGCATGCGACGCCCGCCGGATTCATCGCCAACGCCCCGGGCCGCCAGAATGAGGCGTTGTTCGCGGAGCAGTATCTCGAACGTGATGTGGACGTCATGCTCGGCGGCGGCATGCAGTTTTTCTCCTCCAGCGGTCGCCGCGACGATGTGGATCTCGTCGGGCAGTATGCGAAAAAAGGCTACAAGGCGGTGCATGATCGCGACGCGTTGCTCGCCCTGCCGGATGGCGCACATCGATTGATCGGCCTCTATTCCGGCAGACACATGCCCTACGAAATCGACCGCCTGAACAGCGAGGAGCAGAGTGAATCGACACCCAGCCTCGCGGAGATGTCGATCGCCGCGCTCAAGGCGCTTTCCGCTGGGGATGAGGGATTCATCCTCCAAATCGAAGGCGCCCGCGTGGACCACGCGGCGCACGCCAATGACATCAGCGCCTTGATCTACGACCAATTGGCCTTTGATGACGCGGTGCAAGCGGCTCTTCAGTTTTACAACCACAATCCCGACACGCTGGTGATCGTCACCACGGACCACGGCAATGCCAACCCGGGACTGAACATGGGCGGCGGCATGGCGGAGCGGTTTCTCGGGCGGCTGAGGGATTTCAAAGGATCGTGCAGCTCGATCATTAGGAGTCTGGGGCGCAGCTCCCGCCAGAACGTGGATCGAGTCCGCGAGACGGTCGAGGCGGTTTCGGGCATCGGCATCTCGAAAGAGCACGCGCAGTTGTTCGTCGACTTCCGCGCCGGAGAATGGCAGGCTCCGTATCGGAGGATGAATGGCGGTGGCGCCGTGCTTGGCCAGATCCTCGCCAACTACACCAACATCGGCTGGATCGGCAACACGCACACATCGGATTACGTGGAACTGGCCGCCCTCGGCCCGGGCAGCGAACTGGTCCAGCCGTTCCTCGACAACACCGACATGTTCGACGTGATGTGCAAGGCGCTGGATCTCAAGGTTTGATGGGCGCCGCGGGGGTGCTTTGTTCGGCGCATCATGAATGGAAAAAACCTGGACATTCTGCAGCTGCAGAATGGGCTCTCAGAGGTGTTGGAAGCACCATTCGGGACAGGTCTTCCATACCGCGCAACCGCCCGACATCTCCAGCGTCCCTGCGAACCATACGCGAATAAGGACACAGCCGTGAGGGACTCGACAAGCTTGGGTTCAAGAGCTTCTCGGAGGCTTACAACGCGATTGGCCATGCGCCCGCTGGCAAGCCGGGTTCCATCAGGAACTACATGCAGGAATTCGACCCGCAGTTTCCGACCGGGCGCAAGGGCTGGCACGGTCGCGAAATGCGAGCTCGCTCCCGCGATGCCTGCAACCGATTCGACGGTCTGTCGCTGGAGGACTTCGCCGCCTGGCTCCCTCCCCTGCTCCTGCGTCTCCTAGGCTGTTGACCTCCATGCGATAAACATCACCATCCATAGCCACTTGCAAAAATCCATGAAATCCAAAACCACCCTTGCCCTCGTTCTCGCCCTGTTTTTGCCGTCCGCAGTGCTTGCGGAGACCGCGGAGCTGTCGCGGCCTCCCAATGTGGTGCTCATTTACACCGATGATCAGGGCGCGCTGGATCTCGGTTGTTATGGATCCGAGGATCTGCTTACCCCGCACACCGACCGGCTGGCTGAAACCGGCGTGCGCTTCACCACGATGTATGCGCCCGCGCCGATCTGTTCGCCATCGCGGGCCGGCCTGCTGACCGGCCGTTATCCGGCCACCGTCGGCGTGCCCGGCAATGTCGGGCGCGGTGGCGGTGGTGGATTGTCCGGCACCGCGACGATGGCGCACATGTTCCAGCGAGCCGGTTACGCCACGGCCCTTATCGGCAAGTGGCACCTCGGCCATGGTGAAAACAACAGCCCGCAAGCGAACGGCTTCGATCACTCGTTCGGCCATCTCGGCGGCTGCATCGACAATTATTCGCACTTCTTCTACTGGGACGGCCCCAACGAGCATGACCTGTGGCGCAACGGCTCACGGGTGGCTTACGATGGTCGCTATTTTCCCGACCTGGTGATTGGGGAGGCGGAGGAATTCATCGTCCGCAGCCAAGGCAAACCGTTCTTCATCTACCTCGCGATGAACACGCCACACTACCCCTATCAGGGCGAGGAGAAGTGGCTGCAACATTACCGCGACGCCGGAGTCGCCCATCCGAGGGATTTATACAACGCCTTCGTTTCGTCCCAGGACGAGCGCATCGGGCGTCTCGTTGCGTTTCTCGAACAACGCGGGCTGCTCGACGAGACGATCCTGGTTTTCCAATCGGACCACGGCCACAGTGTGGAGGAACGCGCGCATTTCGGCGGCGGCAATGCCGGGCCGTTCCGCGGCGCGAAGCAAAGTTTGTTCGAGGGCGGCCTTCGCGTGCCATCGATCATCAGTTTTCCCAAACGCCTGCCACAGAATGCCGTGCGCCACCAGATCGTCCATGCCATGGACTGGCTGCCGACGCTTGCCGAGCTGTGCGGCATTGAGCCGGTCGATGATCGGCTCGATGGACGGTCGATGGTTGCGATCCTCGAATCGAGCGAGGCAAAGGAAATCCACGAGACGCTCTACTGGGCGTATCAAAACCAATGGGCGGTGCGCCAGGGGCCATGGAAACTGATCCGCAACCCGCGCAACCCGGTGCGGGGCGACGGCCTGGCCGCAAGTGACCAGCCATGGTTCCTCAGCAACCTGGAGGAGGATCCGGGTGAGCGAAACAACCTCGCGGCAAAACACCCGGACATCGTCGAACGCCTGGCCAACGCCCGGCCCGAATGGGCGCGAGAACCATGAATGCCGCCTCAATGGATGGCATGATCGGGCCTGCGCGGAGGTGTGTCCGGAGTGTGTCCTTTGATCCAAGCATCCTCTCCCCACCAAACTCCATCCCCACCTCCGCCACCAACTTCCCCTGATCCCCGCAGTGGCCGGGATTCCTGCCAAGCTGACGATCCTAACCCCGCCCGTCAGCAAAACATGCTCCCGCTGTCAAAAAAATCCTAGGCACGGCGCTCTACAGAGCTACGCTCGCGGCAAATGGAAATAACCGTGGAATCTCCCAATCACGCCACATTCCGGCGCGAACCAAGGATTTTTCGTGCCGAAACACCGCCCACCGCCGCACCGGAACACCTCTCCCGCCCCCTTTTCCCCCGCAACCCCATTTCCCCGCCCTCCTTGCCAGCTCAATGGCTCTGCCAGCCCCCCGCGGGTAGCAAATTCATCGAAGAAGTCCGCCTCGCCGAAGCCCGCAGCCCTGTCCGACCCATCTGCCTCAGCAAAGCCGAAGACCGATAAAAAGATATGAAAACCAACACCTTTCACGCATTCACCCTCTGCCTGGCCACTTCCGCCGCCATCTCCAACGCCGCCCTCGTCCAGATCGAGTTCGATCTGTTGCACAGCGTGGGCGGCTCGATCAGCAAGGTCGACGGAGACTTCAACATATTCGAGCCGTCGCTGGGAGATTACCTGGTCGGAGGAGCGGACACCACATTCACAGGCCAGCGCGATATCCAGGGCTCATACGAGTTCGACCTCCGCGATCCCTCGATCATGGTGCTCGGGGCCGACCAGATCGTTTCGGTCTTCCTTACCATCGAGCGATCCGGCTTCCTCACCACGCTCACCAGCTCGCCGGACCTGAATGCGGAGGTGGCCGGATACATCGGCGACGGCGTCTTCGACACCGGCGATTTCCGCGTGGGCCGGCAGCTCGGCACCTTCACCATCTACAACAGTCAGCGCACGCCCTGGCCGCATCCGGATTCAAAAATCGACGTCACCTCGTTCTTCATGTCGCTACTCGACGGCGGCTTCGATTACATCGGCTTCAACATGCGCCCCATCTCCATCCCCGCCGGGGCTTCCGTAAACAACGGCTTCCTCGCCCCGCGCCTGGAAATCACCGCACTCATCCCCGAGCCGTCCACCGCCGGCCTCGCCGCGCTGGGCGTGTTGGCGCTTGCACTCCGGCGCAGGCGGGGCTGAGACCGCCGCCTCTCACCAACCACCCGCCCATGACCTCGCGCATCGCCCGCCGCTTGCTGGCGATGGCTTTCCCTCATTCCGACATCGCCCTCCAACCCCACACCCTTGTCGACGCCTCCGGCCGCTACGACCGCGGCCGCTCCGTCTTCGTCGTCTGCCTGCGGTTTAAAATCAACCGTTTGTGATGTCACCCGGACATCGGCATGGTCCCGGGAAAAAACGAGGTTCTCGAAGCTCCCACATCTGGCGGATGCCGATGATGGCTTGAAGGCAGGGACAAGGCGGTTTCGTTAAAAATCCGCTATAACGTGAACCTTTGCAAACCCTTGCTGTGGATTGGAGCCGCTGGTCGGATTTGAACCGACGGCCTGATCATTACGAATGAACTGCTCTACCCCTGAGCTACAGCGGCCTTGGACGGCGATTGGGTAGCAATTGGCCGGCGGGGATCAAGACCAAAATGCATCAAGGTATTAACGCACCCAGCGTCCCCGGCCAAGCGGCATGTCTCCTTGGCCGACCGGCACGTAGGTTGTCGCTCCTGTGTTGCCCTCAAGCGGGATCCCGAGGTGGCGTCTCCACACTTGGCTCATGCTTTCGCCGGTATGGCATCCCCAACTCTTGCAATAGGCATTCCGGTCGAAGATCGACGAGCGAATCCGGGGGATGTCGCGCTCGTGCAGCCAGGATGTCGATGCGGCCATTATGTCGCTTCCGTAGTCGAACATGAATGCGTATTTGTTCGAGTGGCCGAAGAAATCGAACGTCTTGATCGAGCCGTTTGGCCGGTCGTTCAAACCGTTGAGGAACTCCTCCGACGTATTGAACCAGATCAGCTTCACATTCCGCCGGTCGGCCTGCATCTGGATCCAATCAGTGTAAGGCTTATCGTCCTCGCGGCCCCGGGCCACATAAGAATTCCGGTGCACGAACCAGACAATCTCCGCCTCCCGCCCGTAGGCACGGCGGATTTCGATCATGCGCAAGGTGGAGGCCCGGATGAAGTTCGCCCACCAGCGGTCGTGCTGATCCTCCGGCACCCTGAGATCCTCCCATCGCCGCAGGCTCGGGCCGCCTGCCACGATCACGTGCTCCGCCGCAACCAGCGAGGCGAGGACGAAAAACACAAAAATGATGCCACGTGCCTGCTTCATGTGTGCAGCGTAGACCGGCCCCGCTTGTCTGAAAAGCGGTTAGAGCAAGCGGGCGGGAATGATCACGGCGACCGTCCGTTCGATGAATTTACCGCTTGGGGACTCAGGGCTCATGCCACCGGTCGCTCGACATGGTGTTCCGGGAAGACGACACCCGTGCTCAAGGTTCCCCGCTGGGTTCGGAGTTCCCGGCTTCGGCGTCTCTTTCCATGTTCTCCTGGATCCATCTGGCAAGCGTGCCGCTGCCCATGCCGTAGCCGCCAGGCAGCGGGCGCAGGTCACGGGTCTGGCGGGATGGAGGCTCGCCCCAATGTTCCGGGAACCGTCTCTCGCGGCGTTTTTCCTGCTGAGCTTCGACTCCATGGACCATCTCGTATACCTCCCTCGGATTGCGGCGCTGCCCGGTGGTTTCGTCGAACCATGGCGTCCCGCCAGTGAACACCATATCCTCCGGGATCGGCATCTCATCCGCCACCCATTGTTCGAATGTCGGGACGTCCTTTCGCGGAGCTTCCGAGACCAGCTCGCGCACTTCGCCAAGGCGCTTGGCTGGTTCGAATTTATCGGTCCGAAGCCAGTAACGCCCTTCGTGTTTGTCGTCCAGGATTGCGACTCCGCGCTGGCCTTCCGCGGCATCGTAAACCTCACGGTCGCCGACGCGGACGCGCCAGATCACCTCCACGCGCCTCATCCCCTCGGGCACCCGCAGCGATTCGTCCACGCGCAGCACCGCGCGCACCCACTCCCCGTCCTCTGCACGTTCGATCAGGGTCCCTAAAAAAACCAGCTCCGCCTGTTCCACCCGATCGGATAGCGGCGGCACCGGCATACGGCTGAGGGCGTGAGCGCTCGCAGTTGTGATTCCAAATGCGACCGAAGCCGCGGCGATTTGATGAAATATGGATTTCATTGTGCTTGACGGGGTTTGTGGCGGACGAACGAGAATCATCATCCGTTGTTATGACACGCCTGCCGATGTTTTATTGGAAAATTTCACAAATTTTCATTCAAACGCGCGTCGCGCCGACCGTTGTCAGAACATCCCGTTCAATTTGCGCCCCACCCAGAATGCGGAGAACAGGACGCAGAGCACCACCAGTGTGCCCCAGTGCGAGCCGAGCGCCACCCGGGTCTCCAACGGCCGTGGCTCGGGCAGCGCGTGGATCTCACGCACAATGCCGTCCAGGTCTGCCGGCTGGATCATCCGCCCGCGTGCAATGCGCGACATCTCCTCGAGCACGTCGGGCCTCGCCGGCTGGCCGATCTTTTCCACCGGCACGTTCTGCACCAGCAGCGTCGTTTCCACCGGAGCCTCCTCCGCGCCCGCAACCGTGGCGCGGATCTGCCAAGTGCCAGGAATTTCGACGCGGAAGCGCCCGCTGAACGCCCCCCAAGCCGCGTCATCCGTCTGTAGTTCGATGCGTCGCGTTTCGCCATCCGGAGCCGTCAGGTCCAGCCTGACCGAGCCATCCTGAAGTGGCGCGCCGTTCGCATCGAAGGCATTGGCATGCACCGTCACGTTCGCACCCGGTTCAGGGCGCTCCGGCGTGTAAAAGAGCCGCACCCGCTCGCCGGCCGCCATGTTGCGCTGGTAAGACATCCAGCGCGCCACTTGGCCCCAGAACCGGTAGTGATACAGGTCCTCCACCCCGCGCCGCCATCGCCATGCCGAATCAATACCCATGAAAAGCACCTTGCCGTTTCCGGCCGCGGATGTCACCAGCAACGGAATCTGTCCGTATGGCCCGCGTCGGTTGCCATGCACCGCGAGCACTTCCGTGCCCGCCTTCGCGCGTGTGACGGGCGCATACCAATAAAATCCCGGGAGGCGCCGCCAGATTTCGGGATTCTCCTCCTCGCTATCGCCGAGCATCGTGAGCAGCGAGGACCGGCCCTCGCTCGTCAGGTTGAGTGGCGCGGCGATCGACTCCGGCATGCCTTCGCGTGCCCTGTCATCGAGCCGCACCGGAATCAAATCCGAAAGATCGCTCTCCAGCAGCGAAAACTGGTTGCCCTGTGGTCCCGGCAGGAAAACCACGCCACTGGCCTGGTTCTCAACCAGACCGCGGATCAGGGTGGCCTGGTCGAGCGTCAACTGGTTCTCGCCAATGCCGATGTCCCCAATGAAAATAACGTCGAACTCGGCCAGCTCCTCCATGTCCTCGGGAAACTCCTGGATGTAATCCGGCCCGTCGCCCGGCCCGAGATCAGGATGAAGCAGCAGGCAGGAAAGCTCCACGCCCGGATCGCGCGACAAGGCGTTGCGCAGGAAGCGGTATTCCCAGCGTGGCAACGTCTCGACCACCAGTGCGCGGATTTGCTCCGGCCTCCCGCTGATGTTGAACCGCCGGCTGTTGTTTTCCTCGATCACCTCACCATCGGCCACCGGCACCGAGAGCGTCAGCGTGCGGGTGCCCTCGTGTTCCAGCCTCCAGAGAATCGAATCGTGCGTCTCGCTGTGCGGCGGCAGCAAAATGTCCTTGGTGCGCTCCACGCCGCTTTCCTCGTCCGTCAACCTCACCACCGTGCGCACCTGGCGGTCCAGCGACGAGCGAATGGTGAATGGAATCTGCACGTTTTCACCCACGATCCCGTAGGTCGGCGCGCTAACGGACAGCAGGTCGAGGTCTGGCAGCCGCGTCTCGCTGCCCACCGGCACGGTGAACAAAGGCACGCCTCGCAGCCGCATTTGCTGGGCTGCCGCGACCGGCGGCGGCCCGGTATTCGAGTCGCCGTCGCTGAGAAGCACCACCGACCGCAGGTTGGTCTCGTCATCCAGCAAAGATTCGATCGCGCCGCCGATGTCGGTACCCGCAACCATCGCCAATGCCTCATCCTCGGGCGGCGTGTCGAACGACCGCAACACCACCTCGTTCGCGCCGTCATCCTCCAGCGGGAGCCACAGGTCCGATGCCAGAGCGCGCTCGACAAACTCGCGGCGCGTCACGATCTCGCCCTCCCCGCCCAATACCGGCGGCAATTCCGCGTCGAGGGTCGCCATCGAGCCGGAATCGTCCCACAGGATCACGATCCGCGGCTTGGTTTCCGGGTTCACCGTCGTCCGCCACTCCGGCTGCCACAGCAGCATCACCACGATCACCACACAGGTGAACCGCAGAATCTCGAGCACGGCCGTGCGCCGCGGATGCGGGCTGCGACGCCATAAGACAAATGAGAAAAACGCGACGAACAAGAGCACCGCAATACCGATGGCCAGTGTTACAGGGGTTGGGTTGAGCTGGATCAAAACGAAATCAATGTTGCTGCAGGCAGTTTGCACGACGCCGAGCCGCTTGGAAAGGCGGAATCGACACCTTCGCGTCCGGCGACGCCTGCGTGTCTCCTTTCATGATAACGCTTGCGAATCGTCCTCGCGTTGAAAAAAAATCCGCACCGAGCCAGTAAACGCCGCATCGGCCTTGTCGTGGACCATGAAGATCCGCGACCAGCTCCGCTGAACGGCCACCCCATTCCATCACCCCGTATCATTATGAAAAACAAACTCCATCTCACCGCCGCAGCCGCTGTCGCCCTCTCCGCAGCCACCGCAGCGCACGCCTCGGATAACTCGCCGAACATCGCACACCTCGAAGGCCTCGAAGGCAAACCCCACGTCGTCTTCGTCACCGGCGACGAGGAATACCGCTCCGAAGAAACGATGCCCATGCTCGCGCGGATTCTCCACCGCGACCATGGATTCACCGTGTCCGTCTGTTTCGCGCTTAGCGACGGCATCATCGATCCGAACCGCAGCGACAACATCGAAGGGCTCGAAATCCTCGCTGACGCCGACATGATGGTCGTCAACACCCGTTTCCGCCGATTGCCCGACGACCAGCTCGAGCACATCACCACCTTTGCCGAATCAGGCAAACCCATGGCCGGCTTCCGCACCGCCACCCACGCCTTCCGCTACGGCGGCGGCAACGTCATGGACCGCGAATGGCCGCAACAGGTCTTCGGCCTGCCATGGATCCGCCACCATGGCGGTGCCAATTCAACCGATGCCCTCATCGTCGGGGAAAACGCGGACCACCCCGTCCTGCGCGGCGTCGAGCCGTTCCACGCCCGCAGTTGGCTCTACCACGCCGACACCCTGCTCGATAGCGCGACGCCGCTGATC
>SLAV01000057.1 GCA_007126655.1 Haloferula sp.
GATCGCGACGCTGGATGGCGGAACCGCTGAGGTAACCGTGATTCCGGTCACGCAGGCCTTCCAGGAGCCGCAGTTTGGTGACATCCTGAACGCAGGCAGCCTGCGCGGCCCGACCGCGTCGCCGCTGCAAGATCTGCAAAAGCCGGACATCACCGGACCCGGTACCAACATCTATTCCGCCGGGATTGGCCCAAGCGGCTACAACTTCCTGACGGGTACGTCCATGTCCGGCCCCCATATCGCGGGCGCCGGTCTTCTGGTGGCACAGGCCAACCCGGACTGGACACCGATTGAAATCATGACCGCGATGCGGACGACTGCGTCTCGCGACGGCGCCAAGCCTGACGGCAGCACGCCCTGGGACTGGGATGACGTCGGCAGCGGCCGCGTCGACCTAAGTAACGCCGCGTTGGCCGGCCTGGTCATGCACGAAACGTTTGCCAACTTCCTTGCCGCCAACCCGGCTACCGGTGGTGACGTCAAGACGCTCAATTTGCCGGCGGTGCGCAATCTTGACTGCACGCCAAGCTGCTCTTGGGAGCGGACCCTGCGCAACACGCTGGATGACCCGAGCAATTGGACAGTCAGTGGTGACAACTTCGGTGCGGATTACTCAATTGACATCAGCCCGTCGAGCTTCTCGTTTACTGGTGACACCAATGAGACCGTCACGGTGACCATCACCGTTACCCCTCAGTCTGATCTGTCCGGTGCGATCAATTTTGGTGCCATTGACTTCACCGAAACGGGAGGTCTTGCACCGGATCAGCACTTCACCGTGGCCATCAGGGGCAGGGATTTGAGTGAGCCCGAAATCGCCGTTGAAGCCGACCTTGAAGGGCTTCTGATCGAAGAAGGCACAGAGACCACCCTGGCGCTGGTCATTCAGAATCTGGGTGATCTGGACCTGACGTTTGATCTGGAGTATGAAGGCTCGGTTCGCAACGACCCAGTGGTAATCTGGGATCAGCCCGCTAGCGGTACCGGCGGAATCATCAGCGACTTTTTCCTCGGAACGCCTCTGGGTGATGTGGGTGTCTACTCGGCAAACGACTTTGACATTGCCGCTCCACAAAGTGTTTCCGAGATCTTCATTCCTGGATTCTGGAACGGCGGCAATGTCAACACTGCGGTTGCCCTTGACTGGGCAATTTACGCGGATGATGGCGGAGCGCCAGCCGGTATTCCCAATGACGCTGCGACGTCTGCCCCGGTATGGAGTTATACCGCAGCGCCGGGCGATCCGGGCGTGACCATTGTCGATAACAACATCACGCTTGACCTGACCGAAGCGGGTGAGCCGGAAATTGATTTGCCTGCTGGGCGTTATTGGCTGGCTTTCTACCCGACGATCAACTTTGGCGCGGACTTCGATGTTCGTTGGAACTGGTCGCAGGGCGAAGCGGCGCTTGGTACGTCGCATCTGGTTGATCCGAACGATTTGTTCGGCGCGGGCGCAACGGACTGGACGCCGCAAACAGCGATTGGCGTTGCCTGGCCGGACACGGCCTTCACGCTGAGCGGTTCGATCAACTGCGAATCAACCTCGCCGGGTTGGTTGTCCGTGAATCCGACCTCGGGTTCGGTGCCCGGACAGAGCTCGTTTACCGTTGATGTCTGGATTGATGCAGAATCGCTGGCGCCGGGCTTCTACGAGACCACCATCTGCCTCGCCAGCAATGATGTAAACAACCCCCTGCAGTTCATTCCGGTAAGTGTTGAAGTGGTTGCTGAAGGCACTTTGCCTGCCATTGATGTAACGCCGGGCGACTTTGATTTCAGTCTCGATGCTGGCGATTCGGATAGTGGCACCTTGAACATTGCCAATACCGGCGGTGGTACGCCATTGAACTGGAGCATCGAAACCGCCCAAGGGCTTTCAGGTTTGCTCAGCGCCAACGACTTCGAGGGTGATTTCGACGTCTCCAACTGGACGTTCGAGAACAGCCCGGCCGGTGTCAACGGCAGCCTGAATGTCGAACCTGGCCCGCCGGTTGAGGTGTTCATTACCGGTGGTGACGATGGTGTGGGTGGCACCTCCGACTTGTTCATCGAGATCCCGATGGATGGCACCATTACCTTCGACTGGGGTTACCAGTCCGTAGATATTGGAGACTTTGACGGCGCTGGCTACGTGCTCAACGGCGACTTTACGGAGTTGGCGGATAACGCTTCGCAAGTCCCGTTCTTCGCCGAAACCGAGACCGTCGAGGTCAGCGCAGGTGATATTTTCGCCTTCCGTGTACGTACCGATGACGGTTTGTTCGGTGCGGGCGAATTGGGGGTGACAAACTTCAGTTTCGTTGAAGATGTCCCGCCGTCAGCCTGTGACACCCCGAGCGCTGTGAGCTGGCTTGACGTGACCCCGGCAGCGGGTACCACACCGGCGGGTGACGATGAAGATGTCACTGTCTCGGTGGATTCGACCGGCCTGGCCGTGGGCATTTACGAAGCACTACTGTGTATTTCGAGCAACGATCCTGCAACGCCGCTGATTGAAGTGCCGGTTACGCTGGAAGTTGACGATTCCACCCTGGGCACGCTGTCCGGGACGGTTCTGAGCCAGGGTTACTGCTCGGCGGATCCGTCGGCGCTGGAAGGTGCGACGGTGACGGTGATGGGCAGTGCTGGTGGCATGGTCACGACGACGAC
>SLAV01000020.1 GCA_007126655.1 Haloferula sp.
ACCCAACCAAAAGAAAACCCCGGAACGACCGATGCCGCAGGCCCGGACGGCGACACGGAAAACGAAAATGAGCCCTCCGCCCGCACACCATGGAAATTGCCGAAAAACGAGCGCTTCTGGACCATCGCCGCCCTTGGTGGATCCGCATTCGTGATCGTCGTCATCTTTGCAATCAACATCCTCACCGGCTCCGGCGACGAACCCGGCACAACCGCCGCCGCAGAGCCTTCAGCCCGGGATCTCCCGGCGGTGGAACAACCCGTGGCTGAAACCCCGCCCGTGGAAACCCCGGCGCCCCCATCCGAAATCGATCAGCCGGAGGCCGATACCCCACCGCTCGTGGAAGATACCCCGCCGCTGACAGATGAAACCCCGGCGCTGGTGGAAACACCCGGAGCCGACGATCCGTCCCTGGCCGAATCCACACCATCCGGCCCCGCCGATGAAACGCCCGAACAAACCGCTTCCAGCGAACCAGTGGAAATTCCGGCCGAAACATCAATCGATCCGTCCGCCGGTCCGCCCGATGCCATCGCGGGCATCGACTCACCGCCCGAAACCCTGGAATCCGCCCTTGCCGAACCCATGGAAGACCTCGAGCCGGATCCCGTCCAGGAAACCGAACTGATACTCGCCACCGCCGGAGACAACCCCGCCAACGATGAGGCAAATGAAGAACCCGCCGGATCGGCGGACGAGGATGAAATCCAGCTGCCTGGCTGGAAAAAGGATGTATCCGAAGCCCTCGACGCGTTTCTGAACGCCTCCAGCCACGAGGAACGCCTCGACCTGATACTCGAACCAGAGCGCCTCGGAGCACAGCTCGCCGCCCATCATCGCGGGGAGGAAGATGACGAAAGCGCTGCCATCCATGGCGTCACCGCCGCGGATTTCACCCACGCGGAACTTCCAGGAACGGACCATGACAACGGCATCTTCCTCATGATCCACGAAGACGAATCCGGTGGCCACGCGGCACCTCCCCACCGCACCTACGCCTACTTCAAGGAAACCGAGGACGGCCTCAAACTTGATTGGGAGACTTTCCGGCAGACCCGCCACAGCATGTTCTCCGATTTCATCAGCCGTCCCCAGCCCGGTGTGTCACGGGTTTTCCGCGTCTTCATTACCGAAGAACCGTCCTCCGCCGCCATCGAAGGCCGCGGCCACCGCGCCTACCACATCGCCGACGTCGCCGACTTCCAGGCCGCAACACGCGTCCGCGTCACCACCGGATCGCCCGCCGGGCGCATCCTTGGCGAAATCGAGTTCGCCGACGAGGATACCGGCGCGCGCATCATGCGCAACGCCACCGTCGAACTCCGCTGGACCGACCAGCCCGTGAACTCCGCCATCGAACTCTCGAAATTCATCTGCTGGGAGTTCCTCGGGCTTGGAGGCGAGCGGATCGTCGAGTAGAATGCACGCGTCCTCATGGTCGCCACCCGCGAATCCCAGCGCCCCACCATCGCCGCCGTCGCCACCCCGCCCGGCACCGGCGGCGTCTCGATGATCCGCATCTCCGGCCCGCGCGCCATCGCCGTCGCCGATCTCGCCACCGGCGGCGCGGCCTCGGATCGCGCCGCCAACACCACCCGCCACGCCCGCGTCCTCGATGAAAACGGCTCCGTCATCGACGACGGCATGCTCGCCGTCTTCCACGGCCCGCGCAGCTTCACCGGCGAGGACACCGTGGAATTCACCGGCCACGGCGGCATGCTCGTCACCTCCGAGGTCCTCGCCCGCGTCATCCAATGCGGGGCCGCCCACGCCGGCCCCGGCGAGTTCACCCAGCGCGCGTTCCTCAACGGCAAACTCGACCTCACCCAGGCCGAGGGCGTCATGGACCTCATCTCCGCGCAGACCCGCCTCTCCCTGCGCGCCGCGCGCAGCCAGCTCGAGGGCACCCTCGCCCGCCGCACCCTCGAGGCCCGCGACACCCTGCTCGACACCCTCGCCCACCTCGAAGCCTGGATCGATTTCCCGGAGGAGGACATCGACCCGCGCACCGGCGAGGCCCTGCGCGGCGGCGTCGGCCGCGTCCTCGACACCATCGACTCGCTGCTCGCCACCGCCGACCAGGGCCGCGTCCTCCGCGAGGGCGTGCGCACCGTCATCTTCGGAGAACCGAACGTCGGGAAATCCAGCCTCCTCAACCGCCTCCTCGGCTACGAGCGCGCCATCGTCAGCGACATCGCCGGCACCACCCGCGACACCATCGAGGAAACCATCAACTTCCACGGCATCCCGCTCCGCCTCATCGATACCGCCGGAGTCCGCGACGCGGGCGACACCATCGAGGCCGCCGGCATCCAGCGCACCGTCCGCCAGATTGAGGACGCCGACCTCCTCATCGAGGTGGCCGACGCCAGCCTCCCCCGCCCCGCCCGCCAGATCCTCCCCCACACCGAGGCCAACCACCTCCTCGCCCTCAACAAGGCCGACCTCGGCGAACACCCCGACTGGAGCGCCACTCCCGCCGCCGTCCGCATCTCGTGCCTCGATGGCGCGGGCTTCGACTCGCTCGCCGCCACCGTCCGCGAGCGCCTCCACCTCGGCCGCGCCGACTGGGGCGAACACGCCGTCGCCATCAACGCCCGCCACAAGACCAGCCTGGAGCGTGCGCGG
>SLAV01000367.1 GCA_007126655.1 Haloferula sp.
ACGATCCACTGGTGAAAGGGAGTCATCACGCCGGATGATACGGATTCCGTTTGGTCGAACTTTCCTCGCGGGAAGCGGGAACGGGCGGGATGGTTGACGGGGCGTGGCGGGGCGGCCAGCATGACGGGCATGATCGACATGCTGGTGCGGCTTTATGATCTGCCGGATTGCGGGGGACTGGCCCGGGAGGTGGCGGACGCCGGGGTCACGGTGCGGCGGGCGCGGGCATTCGAGAAGCACACGGTGGCGGGGTTCGCGCGCGGGCGGTTCTCGGAGAAGTGGGCGAGCGAGGTGGAGGTGGCGCTGGCGCGGCAGCCGGTGGCGTGTTTCATCGCGACGCGGGAGCAACGGGTGATTGGTTTCGCGTGTTACGACACGACGATGCGGGGTTTTTTCGGTCCGACCGGGGTGTGTGAGGAGGCGCGCGGGCTTGGAATCGGGCGTTTGCTTCTGATGCGTTCCCTGGAGGCGCTGAGGGATGAGGGATACGCGTATGGGATCATCGGCGGGGTGGGGCCACGCGACTTTTATGAGAAGGCCTGCGGGGCGATCGAGATTCCGGGTAGCGATCCGGGGGTTTACGGGGATCTTCTGCCGTGATGCCGGAGATGATTTGGAGAATCCGCGACCGGGAGCTTGATCTCACCTGCCGCGCGCGGGTGATGGGGATTTTGAACGCGACACCGGATTCGTTTTCGGACGGCGGGCGGCATGCGGAGCTGGATCGGGCGCTTGCGCATGCGCGGGCGATGATCGCGGAGGGGGCGGAGATCATCGACATCGGCGGGGAATCGACGCGGCCGGGTGCGGAGCCGGTGGAGGCGGACGAGGAGATCCGACGGACGGCTCCGGTGGTGCGGGCGCTGCGGGCGGAGTGGGACGGGTTGATTTCCATCGACACGATGAAGGCGGCGGTGGCGGAAGCGGCGCTGGCCGCCGGGGCGGACATCGTGAACGACGTGAGCGGATTGACGGCTGACGAGGCGATGACGCCGCTGTGCGCGGAGGCGTGCTGCGGGGTGGTGGTGATGCACATGCGGGGCACTCCGCGGACGATGCAGCGGAATCCTTCGTATGAGGATGTGGTGGCGGAGGTGGTGGCGTGGCTGGCGGGCCGGCACGAAGCGCTCTGTGATCAGGGCATTGCGCCGGAGGCCTTGTGCTACGATCCGGGCATCGGTTTCGGCAAGACGCTGGAGCACAATCTGGCTTTGTTGCGGGCGTTGCCGGTGATCGCGCCGGCGGGGCGTCCCTTGCTTCTGGGGGTTTCGCGGAAGTCGTGCATCGCGGGGATGCTCGGCGAGCCGCAACTGGAAAAGCGGGACTGGCCGACGGTGGCGATTACGGCGCGGGCGCGCGATCAGGGTGTGATGTTGCACCGGGTTCACGCGGTGCGGCCGAATGTGGAGGCGATCCGGATGATCGAGGCGATTGGAGGTTTGGATCACCGCGATGCCACCGGGTGAATTTTATATCGTGGACAAGTCCGGGGGGCGCATGTTGAATGGGGCGTTCCGCAATTCCTCCGGACCGTGCCTTAGCAAGCCGAGTCACCTTGAAACCACCCAGATCCATGTATATCCGCCAGCTCACGATTTTGTTTTCCCTGCTCTTTCCGGCCTCCGTTTTCGGGCAGGGGTCGATCCGCCAGGGGCCGCCGGCCCAGCTTTACACACAACACTGTGCGGTGTGCCATGGGGATGATTACCGTGGCGGGGCGGGCGGGTCGCTGTTGGTGGACGAGTGGGAGATCATCGAGCAGAGCGACGAGGCGCTGGCTCACTTCATCCGCGAGGGCAAGAAGGAGAAGGATCTGGTGGCGTTCGGCGATGCGATGACGGACCGCGAGATCCGCTCGCTGGTGGTTTATCTGAACGAGGTGCGCAGCGACGCGGTGACCCGTGTGGAACAGACTCCGCTGCGGGAGCGGGTGGAGCTGGAGGCGGGGGACGTGCGATTCGTTCTGGAGCCGGTTGTCACCGGCGCACTGGAAATTCCGTGGGCGCTGGCGTTCGATTCCGGGGGCCGGGGGCTGGTGACGGAGCGGCCCGGGCGTTTGCGCTGGCTGGTGGATGGCGAGTTGTCCGATCCGATCCGGGGGATTCCGGATTCGCTGCATCTCGGGCAGGGCGGGATGATGGATGTGGCGTTTCACCCGGATTACGATGAGAATGGATGGGTTTATCTGGTTTTCACGGAGGGCATCGAGGGCGGGCGCGGGCTCACTTCGGTGGCGCGCGGGCGGATCGACGGGTTGGAGTGGAAGGACGAGGAACTGATCTACCGCGCGGATGACGAACACTTTACCGGCGGCAGAGTGCATTTCGGCAGCCGGGTGGTTTTCCGGGACGGCTACCTGTGGTTCGCTATCGGTGACCGGGGGATGCAGAACCTCGCGCAGGACAAGAGCACGCCGCAGGGAAACATCCACCGCTTGCATGACGACGGGCGGGTGCCTTCGGACAATCCTTTTGTGGACCATGCCGAGGATGCGCTGCCGACGATCTGGTCGTGGGGCCACCGCAACCCGCAGGGGCTGGCATTCCACCCGGAAACGGGCGAGCTGTGGTCCGCCGAGCACGGCCCGCGCGGCGGCGACGAAGTGAACCTGATCGAAAAGGGCGGCAACTACGGGTGGCCGGTGGTGACGCACGGGATCAACTACAACGGCACGCCGATCACCGAGCATATCTCGAAACCGGGCATGGTTGATCCGGTGCGGCAGTGGACGCCGTCGATTTCGATCTGCGCGATCGCGTTTTACACGGGCGGGGATTTCCCCGGTTGGAAAAACGACCTGTTCGTGACGGGGCTGCGCTCTGAGGAATTGTGGCGCCTGAAAACGCGTGACGGCGGAGTGGCGGAGGAGGAGATTGTTCTGAAAGGCTTCGGGCGCATCCGCGATGTGACCATGGGGCAGGACGGTCTGCTTTATTTGGTGTTGAACAGTCCGGATTCCATTGTACGGCTGCGGCCGTTTGACGAGTGATGAGGTTTTTGATCGTGCGATATGCGGCGGCGGTGTCGCTGGCGGCGTTGTCCTTTGCGGGTGCGGAGGATGAGATGGCGGAGGGCACCTCCGGGCTGGCTCCGTTGACGGTCACGGCGCAGCGCGGGCTTTCGCCTGCGGCCGGGGGCGGCACGTTTGATGTGTCGATTTTCGGGCGCGACGAGCTGGAGGGCGGGGCGTATTGGACGGCGGATGATTTCCTGCGGGGGATTCCGGGTTTCAGCCTGTTCCGCCGCACCAGCAGCCTGGTGGCGAACCCGACGACGCAGGGTGCGTCGCTGCGGGGCATCGGGCCGTCGGGCGCGTCGCGGAGTCTGGTATTGTTCGACGGGGTGCCTTTGAACGATGCGTTCGGCGGCTGGGTGCCGTGGAGCCAGATCAATTTGCGGCAGGCCGACCGGGTGGAGGTGGTGCGCGGCGGCGGATCGGCGGCGTGGGGAAACACGGCGCTCGGCGGGGTGATCCAGATCGTGCCGCGCCATCCGGAGCCGATGACCCTGGAGAGCCAGTTGTTGTTCGGCAGTCAGGGGACGTGGGAGACGGGTTTTTACGCGAGCGACCGCAGCGGGCCGTTTGGCATGGCCATTGAGGCGCGGGCGTTCTCGACGGATGGATACCGGCGGGTGCGCGCCGACCAGTGCGGGGCGGTGGACATCCGCAGCGACGCGCGGCACGAGGTGCTGAACCTGGTGGCGGATTACGAATTCGCGGGCGCGGCGCGGTTGAGCGCGCGGGGGACGATTTTCGGGGAGGACCGGGGGAACGGCACGCCGCTGACGGGCAACTCGACGGACACCCGCCGCCTGCACCTGAAGCTGGAGAGTGATCCCAACGCCGCGTTTGCCTGGCGGCTGGACGGGTATGGGACGCGCTCGGAGTATGCGAGCACGTTCAGCTCGGTGAGCGCGGACCGGATGAGCGAGACGCTGGTGCTGGATCAATACTCGGTGCCGTCGCGGACGCTGGGTGGCGGATGGCGCGGGACGTGGCGGACGGATGAGGCGGGGTCGGTCACGCTGGGGACGGACTGGACGGGCATCCGCGGGCGCACGCAGGAACGGGTGGTTTTCGCGGGCGACGACCGGATCGCGGGCGGGCGGCAGTTGACGGGCGGGATTTACGCGGAGCACGACCTCGAGACCGCCGGCGGCTGGCACTGGCAGGCCGGGGCGAGGGCGGACTACTGGCGGAGTTACAACGGATTCGAGAAGCCGCCGAACGGGGCGCGCGAGGACTTCGCCTCGCGGGACCGGGTGATGTTCAACGGCCGGGCCGGGCTGGGGCGCGCGCTGGGCGGCGATTTCGCGGTGCGCTCGTCGGTCTATCAGGCGTTCCGGGTGCCGACGCTCAACGAGCTTTACCGGCCGTTCCAGGTGGGGGCGGACGTGACGCAGGCGAACGCGGAGCTGGATCCCGAGCGGTTGCTGGGCATCGAGGCGGGGCTGGATTACGAGCCGGAGTCGTGGTTCGGCCTGCGGAACACGGTGTTTTTCAACCGCGTGAAAAACCCGATCCTGAACGTGACGACCGGGCAGACGGCGGCGGGCGGGCAGTTGCGCCAGCGGCGGAACATCGGGAGAACGCAGGTTTATGGATGGGAAAGCGAGCTGAACGTGCGCCCGGGGGAGCAGTGGTCGGCGTATCTGCGGTACGCATTCACCGACGCGCGGGTGCGGCGCGCGGATGACCAGCCGGCACTGGTCGGCAAGCGGCTGGCGCAGGTGCCGCGCCATGCGATCACGATGGGGACGACGCACCAGTGGTGGGAGGCGGGGCCGGCGGTGACGTTGCAGGCGCGCTGGACCGACGCGCAATTCGAAGACGATCTGAACGACCGCCGCCTGCCGTCGTATCCGGTGGTGGATCTGTCGATGGAGCAACAGATCGGCCGCCACGGCAGCGTGTTCGTGGCGGTGGAGAACCTGCTGGATCGGAGTTATGCGGACGGGATCACCGGGAACGGACTGGTCACGGAAGGGCGGCCGCGGTCGTATCAGGCGGGGCTCAGGCTGCGGTTTTGAGTGATAGGCAGTGTCATTCGGCGGGCGGTGTGTCGTATGGCGTGATGATCGTTTCTTCCGGGGGGTCGCCGATGCCGAAGAGGGGGGCGCTGGTGACGGCGGATTGGAAGACACCCCAGCCGAGGGGAACGGCCACCCAGAGCCAGGCGACGGCGAGTTTGACGGGGAGCGGGATGGATTTCACGGATATCGCGCGTTTGGGTTTCAGTTTCCCGTGGTACCCGCGGGCATGTGGTGTTTCGGGTGGACGGGGCGGACGAGGAGGTTGGCGACGAGACCGATGACGAGCAGGCCGGCCATGAGATACATCGTCTGGTCGTAGGCTTCGGCGGGCGGCACGCCGGCGTCGATGCGGGCGGTGGAGAGGTAGTTGACAAGGCTGGGCCCGATGACGGCGGCGACCGACCAAGCGGTGATGAGGCGCCCGTGGATCGCGCCGACCTGATAGGTGCCGAACAGGTCGCGCAGGTAGGCGGGGATGGTGGCGAAGCCGCCGCCATACATGCTGATGATGAGGGCGGTGACGACGAGGAACATCCCCTTGCCTCCGGCGTCGCGCGTCCAGGGGATGAGGCAGTAAAGGACCGCACCGAGGATGAAGTAGATGCAGTAAACGCGCTTGCGGCCGAGCCAGTCGGACGCGGACGACCAGATGAAGCGGCCGCCCATGTTCGAGATGCTGAGGAGTCCGGCGAAGCCACCACCGACGGCGGCGGTGACGCCGAACATATCGACGCTCATTTTCGAGGCCTGGCCGAGGATGCCGATGCCGGCGCTGACGTTCATGCAGAGGACGATCCAGAGCAGCCAGAACTGCGGGGTGCGCCAGGCGCGGTCCACGGAGACCTGCGCGGTGGTGATCATGCCCTTGTTTTGTGCGGGCGGTGGCGTCCAGCCTTCGGGTTTCCAGCCCGGGGCGGGCACGCGGACGAGCATGGCGCCGAAGATCATGGAGACGGCGTAGAGGCCGGCCATGACGAGGAATGCCTGGGCGACGCCGGTGGAGTCCGCGCTACGGAAGAAATCCATGAGCATGACGCCGAGGGGCGCGCCGATGAGCGCGCCGCCGCCGAATCCCATGATGGCCATGCCGGTGGCCATGCCGGGGCGGTCGGGGAACCACTTCATGAGGGTGGAGACGGGCGAGATGTATCCGAGGCCGAGGCCGACGCCGCCGAGCAGGCCGTATCCGGCGTAGATGAGCCAGAGTTGTTGCAGGCGCACGCCGAGGGCGGAGATGGCGAGGCCGCCGCAGAAGCACAGCGCGCTGGCGAGCATGGTTTTGCGCGGGCCGCTGCGCTCGACCCACTTGCCGAGGAATGCGGCGGAAAGGCCGAGTATGAAGAGGGCGATCGAGTAGATCCAGCCGACCTGCGGGATGGTCCACTGAGCGGAGCCCTGGGTGAGTGGCACGTTGAAGACGCTGAACCCGTAAACCTGGCCGATGCACATGTGTACGGCGATGGCGGCGGGCGGTACGAGCCAGCGCGAGTATCCCGGCCCCGCCACCGTCGCTTCCCGGCTGAGAAAATCCTTCATCACGGTCGATGCGCACGCAGGCGCGGATGTGATGTGAGCTTTGCGGCGGGCGCGATGCAATGCGGATCGGCCGCATCGCAGGATTCGCGGAAAAAATGCGGAATGGGGACCGGTGCGGTGTCATTCAGGTGATTTCTCCGGCGGTTTTTCCAGCGATTTTTCCGCCGGTTTCTCCGGCGGTTTGATGCGGGTGCCGGCGGCGGCTCCGAGGGCGATGAGGAGGGCGGCGGCGAGCCACGGGGCGGGGTGGCCGGAGCGGCGGAGATCGAGGTGGAGGGTCATCGGGCGGTCGCCATCGACCTGGATGCCGCGGTCGAATTCGAGCAGGGTGCCGCGTTCCGGCAGGTGGATGTCGATGGCGGCGGGGGCGGGATCGGCGGCGAGCTGCTGGGAGACGATGCGGCCGGCGATTTCGCGGAGCGCGGTGAGTTCCTCGGCGGTGTTGCCTTCCAGCAGGCGGTCGAAGCCGGCGGGGTCGTAATTGGTGCGGCCCTGCATGAGCGGGTTTGCCTCGGCGGCGCGGCGCAGGCGGTCGTCGCCGTCGTCGGGGTCGAGCGCGTGGTTGTCGAGCACGAGGCGCTGGCGGCGGGTGTTGAGGCCGAGGACGGCCTGGCGGGTCTTGAGTTCGCGGAGCTGGACGCGGGCGTCCTCGCTGGAGGCCTCGTCGAGGCTGCGGTTGCGCATCACGTTGTAGAGTGCGGCCGCGGCGCGGTCCTGCTCGCCGCTTTGCATCCAGCGACCGGCTTGGTCGAGCATTTCCATGGCCTCCCCGTCGTCGGCTTTCGCGTGTTTGGCGGGGTATGCTTTTTCGCGGGTGGCCTTGGGTTCATGGGTGCGGCGCAGGTCGAAATCGCCGCGGTGGCCGGCGAGCCGCCAGCCGTCGGGCACGCGGACGTGCCAGCGGAGGTTTTCCATGGGCACGTCGAGCACCGGGCCATCGAGGCGGCCGCCTTCGGGCGGGCCGGCGAAGACGAAGCGCACTTCGGCGGGTTGGGAGGGATCCGGCGGGGGCGAGACGTGGAACATCCACGCGTCGCCCTCGCGGACGAGGGGCGCGCCCTCGTCGTTGACGGAGACGTTGAACAATTCCGCGCCCTCGGGCAGGCGCATGCGGAGCGTGCTTTGCGAGGTCGCGGCCATTTCGAGGGAGACGGCGGTGAGCGACGCACCATCGGGGGCGAGCAGGGTGGTGAGCGTGCCGCGGGTGACGCGCAGGCGGCGCACGCCGGCCAGTTCGTGACGGCGCAGGGCGAGGGTGAGCGGTTCGTCGGCATCGGCGACGCGGAAGGCGAAGCGGGGCGGCGTGTCGCCGGCGCGCCGGCCGAGCGCGGTGCGGATCACGGCCCAGTCGGCGCGCTGCCAGCCGCTTGGCGGGTCGGAGGCATCGAGATCGAGCCTGCCGCCGGCGCGGGCGGCGACGTAGGTGGTGGTGTGGCGCGCGCCGGGGAGGCGGGCGGGGAAGAGGGTGGCGGTGGCGGCGTCGTCGCCGGTGAGGCGCTGGAATTCGATCTCGGCGGTGGTTTCGCCGGCGATACCGCGTTGGAAGCGGATTTCCCAGAGATCGGTCTCGCCGTCGTCGGTGATGCGGACGAGGTCGGCCACGGCCGGGCCGGTGGCGCGGACGGTGGACGCGGCGGCTTCGTCGAGGCCGGGCAGGCGGACGCGCGCGGCGCGGATGGCGGCGTTCTCGATGTTCCAGATGATGGCGAGGCGTTCGGAAATCTGGCCCTCGCGGAGGGTGGCGTCCTGAAAGACGGTGGCGGTGACCCACGGGTCGAGCCGGTCGATGGCGAGTTCGAGCGCCCAGTCGGCCTGGAGCATGCGCCATGCGAGCGCGCCGGGGCGGGCGGCGGCGCGCGCGGGTTCGTGATCCGCGCCGGCGAGTTCGCGCGGGTCGATTTGCGAGAGGTTGTCGCGATCCTCGACGCGGATCTGGAAGCCGCGGTCGGGCACCACGGTGAGCACGCCGGTTTCGCGGGCGGCTCCGGCGGTGGAGACGCGGGGGACTGACCACCGGTCGGCCGCCTCCCCGGTCGGCGGCTGGCCCGCCAGCGTGATGGCGAAGACCTGGCGTCCCATGCTGCGGCCGGCGAGGTGGAGGTGGATTTTGCGGCGGTCGTCGTCGTCGTCACCGGTGGCGGCGGCGCTTTCGCTCCAGTGGCCGAGCGCCGGGCCGGTGACGGATTCGACTTCCAGCGCGGCGGGGATTTCGAGATCGATCTGGAAGACGCCGGCGCGGGTGATCTCGACCTCGACGTCGGCGGTGACGAGCAGGCGGTCCTCGCCGAGGGAGACCAACTGCCGGATTTCCGAGCGGAGTTCGGGGGCGACCGGGGCGACGCGCAGGGCGAGAGACGCCTCGCCCTCGCCGTAGCGGAACGCGTCGCGGACGACGGCGGCGGGTGCACCGTCGTCGCGGGGCAGGAGGTCGGGGCCGGGGTCCTCGGGGTTGACGCGGGAGAGGCCCTCAGGTACGACGTTTTCCGGGCGGGTGTCCCCGCCGAAGGCGACGGCGAGCAGGCCGACATCGCCCGCGGCATCGGGCACGCGGAGGGGGGCGAAGGTGAGATCGGCGGGCGGCGCGCCGGTGCCGCGTTCGGTCTCGACGAGGATGTGGAACGCGCTTTCGCGGGCGGGTTCGATGGCGACGAGGAGTTCGCCCGCGTCGGCATCGAAGCGCCAGGACCCGGCGGCCCCGCCGCTGACGCCGGCCACGGTGAGGTCGCCGGGGACGAGGACGCGCAGCGAATCGACGCGGCCCTGGGCGGGGCGGACCTCGATGCGGTGCCTGCCGGTGACCACCCCGGAGGCGGGGAGGAAGACCTGGTGTGTTTCGGCGAAAAAGCGGGTCTCCTCGGCGGCGGCGTCGCGCAGGCGCGGGCGGGCGGTGATTTTCACCGGATCGCCGGGGGTGAGGGTGAGGGTGGCTCCGCTGGCGTCGGCGGTGTGGGCGGGCGTGACGGACGCGGCGGCGGCGGAGTGGAATTCCCATCCGGGCTGGTCCCAGGCGAGTTCGATGCGGCGCAGGGCGGCGGGGCCGGTGGGGATCGTCCAACCGGCGGCGGGGTCGGCGAGGGGCATTCGGAATTCGGCGCGGCCCGCGGCGCGCCCGTCGGATTCGAGTTCGAGGAAATAGGCCTCCGCACCATCGTGGGGCACCTTGACGACGCGCAGGCGCGCGCCGTGTCGCGGGGTGAACCCGCCGAGCACGGCGGGCGGGGCGACGAGCAGGAAGCGGTCGCCCGCGTCGCCGCGGACGGTGATGTCGAGCGTGGCGTCGGCGCGCCCGTCGGAGAGGGTCCATTGCTGGGTGATGGATTCGGCGGGTTTGTGGGCGGCCTGGAGGGGGGGGGCGAGCATGAGGCAGAGGATGGAAGCGGCGGGCAGGACGCGCGCGGCAACCCCGGCGGGGATGAGGCGGGCGAGGCAGACCAGCGCGAACAGGCCGAAGAACCAGGGCGCGCCGCCATGCAGCGAGAGCACGGCCGCGCCGGCGATGGCGGCGGCCACCGGTTTGAGGGCGGGCACGCGCATGCGCGCGCCGGCGATCCAGACGGCCGTAGCGGCGAGCAGGGTGACGACGGCGGCGACCCCGACGGCGGCGCGCC
>SLAV01000338.1 GCA_007126655.1 Haloferula sp.
AATCACATAACATGGCGCATGCACCAGACGCCTTCTCGTCGCTTTGCTCCTGCGAGGGCGCAGCTGATGCGCGTAGTTACACCTGACCTTGCCGTCCCCTTATTGTGCCGTTGCCAGGATCCGTTTGTAGATCTAACCATTTCGAGCAGACAAAACCGGGATCTCCTTGGCGGCATCCATCCGTAAGGTGATGATCACAGGTGCCATGTACATTTCCCGTGTTCGGCTGGAGCGTCGAATGTTTCTTGTGGGGCCGAATGCCTCAGGCAAATCCAACTTCCTCGACGCGATTCGCTTTGTGAGCGATGTCGCGAAACCCGAGGGAAGCTTTCAACGGGCGCTCAGCCGCCGTGGCGATATAACCAGCATACGGAATCTCTCTGCACGACGATGCGTCGACCACGCGCGCATCACTCACTATGGTCAACTTTGCAGTGTTTGAAAGACGTTGTAAAATTGGTCCATAGGCCATAGACTATAGGAATGAAAACTGTCAGCAAGTCAGAGTTCAAACCGCGAGCGTTCGAATACCTGCGAGAGGTCGAGGACCGTGGTGAGCCCCTCGAGATAACCGACCACGGACGCCCTGCCGTTATTGTGTCTCCGGCCGATCCGCACTCCCATAACGCGGCCGGTTCGCTCGAGGGTACGATACAGTCATACTCTGATCCGACTGCGCCCATAGGGGACGATGACTGGGATGCTGCCAGGTGATTCTACTCGATACACATGCCTGGATCTGGCTGCTCGGGGATCGTGGACAGTTGTCAGAAACGGCTCGCCGGGAAATAGACACGTACGTTGAGGTTCAGCGGCGGAGTACTGTATGTATCTCAGCCATTAGCGTCTGGGAGCTTTTCATGCTGGTGAAGAAAGGACGTCTGGTTCTTTCAGTCCCACCGGCGGCCTATGTATCTCAGACACGAAAGGACCCAGTCATGGAGATAATTCCAGTCAACGATACGATCGCTCGACGAAGCGTCGAACTGCCAGACCATCATGCGGATCCCGCTGATCGAATTATACTTGCAACGGCGGCTGAACATGGTCTACCGATCGTTACTCGCGATGCCATGTTCGCCTCCTACGGCCTATCCATCATCCAATCATGAAGTTCCTTATCTCTGACACCTTCACCGATAGTTTAACTCGCCTTGCCGCCCCTGATCAGAAAGCAGCGAAGACCACAGCCTTCGACCTCCAGGTTAATCCGTCTCATCCCGGTTTGCAGTTTCATCGCCTTGATCGTGCCCGAGATAAAAGCTTCTGGTCCGTTCGAGTAGGCCGGGACGTGCGGATGATCGTGCATCGCACCAATGCCGCGCTTGTTCTCTGCTACGTGGATCATCACGATAAAGCCTACGCCTGGGCGGAACGACGGCGCCTTGAGGCGCACCCCGTGACTGGCGCAGCCCAGCTTGTTGAGTTCCAGGAGACGGTTCAAGAGATCGTGATTCCCCGTCATGTAGAGGCTCCACCGTGCGGACATTTGTCCGACGAGGAACTTCTCCGTATTGGCGTCCCCGACGACTGGCTTTCTGTCGTGCGCACGGCAGATGAGGACCAGTTGCTCTCGATTGCCGAGCGATTGCCCATCGAAGCTGCCGAAGCGCTGCTGCGGGTAGCGGCCGGGGGCAGCGTGCCACAACCCGAGGTGCTGGCTACACCTACGCTGGAAGAGTCGTTTCAGCATAAAGATGCTCAGCAGCGCTTTCGGGTTGTCGATGGCGTTGAGGAGTTACAGCGTGCACTGGAACGCCCGTGGGACAAGTGGCTCGTGTTTCTCCATCCGGATCAGCGTTCTCTCGTAGAACGAGACTGGAGTGGCCCGGCCCGTGTCCGAGGCTCGGCCGGTACTGGTAAGACAGTCGTTGCCTTGCACCGTGCTGTGTATCTGGCACGACAGCATGCCGGGAGTCGAGTGCTCCTCGTTACATTCTCCGAAACTCTCGCGAGGTATCTATTAGAACAACTGAAACGACTCATAGGCAATGAACCACGAGTGGCCGAAAGGATTGACGTAGACGCTCTGTCCACCGTGGCGAGTCGGCTCTGGCACGGGAAATCTCTTGCAGATGAATCTACGATCGCTTCGATCCTTGATCGCTTATGCGAGCACACAGATGATCTTCCCGTATCTCGTGCGTTCGTGAAGGCGGAATGGAGCCACGTTGTCGATCAGTACAACGTGACTGATTGGGACAGCTATCGCGATTTCCGGAGACTCGGCAGGAAGACGCGACTATCCGAAAGTCGCAGGCAGGCGCTCTGGAATATCTATACGCAGCTTCGCGAAGAGCTTGACTCCCGAAACCTCGTTTCCGAAGGCGCAGCCATGCATACGCTTGCCCAGGAGTTTCATGAAGGACGAAACCGGCCGTATTCTCACATTGTGGCAGATGAAGCTCAGGACATAAGCCCTGCGGAGTTAGTTTTTATCGCTGCGTTAGCTGGCACTGGGGCAAACCAGCTCTTTTTCGCCGGAGACACAGCGCAGCGCATTTTTCGCCAGCCATTTTCCTGGGTCAGACAAGGTGTCGACGTCCGCGGCCGCTCCGCCGTCCTGCGCGTGAATTACAGGACTTCGCACCAGATCCGAAGCGCGGCGGATCGCCTG
>SLAV01000202.1 GCA_007126655.1 Haloferula sp.
AATCCTCTATGGCAGAATGAAACTTTGGGAGTGTGTTTATATCCAGGAGGCGGCGATGCGCATCGCGCTCGATCGCGGCGACCGGGAACTCGCCGCGACCCTCATCCAGGACTGGCTGCGGATTGCCCGGGAAACCACCCGGCACGCATCCACCTTGGTGGAATTGCTCATCATCAAAAGGGCCGTTTCGAGTCAGGCAGGATTCTTTCACCAATCCGCAAAGGAACTCGGGCTGGAGGAGGAGGCGGCGCTGCTCGAAGCCATTCACGAAAAAGTCCGGGAGATTGAGGAGCACCGCCTCACGGCATCCACATCATCGGAACAACGTGATGGATTCCAAGAGCGAGTCGAACTCAAGGCGTCGCTGCTCGGTGCGGTGATGACAGGTTCGGCGCCGGCGTTGCTGCTCGACCCTCCCGATCCACCGACCGTCCGGGAACTCCGCCCGACACGCCGCATGGAACACGCGTATTTCGAGCGCATGATGATCATCCCGGTTGCACTGGTCACGGTCGCGGGCATCGTCACCTTCGGGTTTTTCTGGATGCGGGCCGGCGGCGCACGCCGCGCGTTCGCAAGACGGGCCATGCGGCTCGTGCCAGGGCTGCGGCTCATGCTCTCCGGTTTCCTCGCCGGCGCCGGTCCGCTGCTCGGGTATCTCGCGATCACCCGGCTCACCCCGCTGGGCTGGCACGAGTGGTCGCTGCACCACGGCGCTCGCGCGCTGTTCCTGCAATGGGCGCTGCTCGCATTCCTGATCCTCTGCCTGCCCCGCCTGATCGCCGCGATCCTGTTCGAAAAATCCGCGCGGGCCTTCGGCTGGCGCTGGCCGGGAGGCTCCGGGGCGAGGACCGCCGCCGCCATCTGCATCATCGCCGCGCTTCCCGCAGCCGGCGCGATATTGCCCGATACCGGGCACATCGGCATCCTCCTCTGGTGGCTTTCGCTCGGCTGCGTCGCGGTTCTCACCCTCTCGGGTATCGCGACCTGGTGGCTCCAACGCGGCGACCCGCTCTCCGCCTCCCCCCGCCGACTCGCCGCAGGCCTCTTTACCGCCCACACCCGCCTGCTCGCGCTCGCACTGCTGGCGGGCTGGGCGCTGCTCACCCAATACGAGGAAAAGGCGTGGGCCGCCCGCGACACCATCTTTCTTCCGATTTCCGGAATGCCCGCCCTCAACAGCCACGAAGCCGAGGTCCAATACCGCCTTCAGGCCCAGCTCCTCGATATCCTCGGGCCCGCCCGGAGCGACTGACACGGCGGCGGCTGCCGAATCCATCGCGAATCCGGAAAATCGCGGTGTCCGCCGCGATGATCGCGAAAGTCCGCGTATCCCAATCTCCTGCATTTACAAACCGCCCCCCGTTCCCGAAGGTGCGTGCACTCCAGCCACGCCCTCCATCCCGTCATGATCCAGGAAGGAATCACCGTTCTCATCATCGGCATGTCCACCGTGCTCGCGTTTCTCGTGTTGCTGGTGATCGTGATCTATCTCATGGGGCGGTTCGTCGCATGGTTCGTCCCCCCCTCCCGACCGACCACCAGCTTTCCGGACGCCGCGGACGAGGAATCCCTTGCCGTCGCCATCGCGGCCGCCCACCGCGCACGCCACTGATCCGGCCCGTTTTCCAGAAAAAAGAAACCCCAAACAACCTCCGGAACACCCCGCCATGCCGAAGAAAATCGAAGTGATGAACACCGCGTTCCGCGACGGGTTCCAGAGCGCCTACGGCGCGCGCGTCCTCACGCCCGACTTCCTGCCCGCCGTGGCCGCCGCGAAGGAAGCCGGCATCCGCCACTTCGAGGCGGGCGGCGGCGCGCGCTACCAGAGCCTGTATTTCTACTGCAACGAGGACGCCTTCGACATGATGGACCAGTTCCGCACCACCGCCGGGCCGGACGCCAACCTCCAGACACTCGCGCGCGGCATCAACGTCGTCGCCCTCGACTCCCAACCGCGCGACGTCATCGACCTCCACGCCAAGCTGTTCAAAAAACACGGCATCACGACAATCCGCAACTTCGACGCCCTCAACGACGCCAACAACCTGATCGACTCCGGCCGCTCCATCGTCAAACACGGTCTCAAGCACGAGGTCTGCGTCACCCTCATGGCCCTGCCCCCCGGGTGCAACGGCGCGCACGACGCCGCCTTCTACGCCAAAACCCTCGACGACATCCTCGACGCCGAAATCCCGTTCGACTCGGTTTGCTTCAAGGACGCCTCCGGCACCACCACCCCCGCCGTCGTTCACGAAACAATCAAGGCCGCGCGCAAGCGCCTGCCCGAAGGCACCCGCATCGCATTCCACACCCACGACACCGCCGGCACCGGCGTCATCTGCTACATGGCCGCCATCGAAGCCGGAGTCGATCAGATCGACCTCTCGCTCGCGCCGTGTTCCGGCGGCACCTGCCAGCCCGATTACGCCTCCATGTGGCACGCCCTGCGCGGCACCGGCTACGAACTCGACGTCGATATCGAGAAGGTCATGGTCGCTGCCAACGTCTTCAAGCAATGCATGGCCGACTATTTCATGCCGCCCGAGGCCAAGGCCGTCGAGCCGCTCATCCCGTGGAGCCCGATGCCCGGCGGCGCGCTCACCGCCAACACCCAGATGATGCGCGACCACAACATCCTCGACCGCTACGGCGAGGTCATCCAGGCCATGGGCGAGGTCGTCCGCCTGGGTGGATTCGGCACCTCGGTCACCCCCGTCTCGCAGTTCTACTTCCAGCAGGCCTTCAACAACGTGATGTTTGGGAAATGGGAGAAATTCGCCGAGGGATACGCCAAAATGATTCTCGGCTACTTCGGCAAAACCCCATGCCCGCCCGACCCGGAGATCGTCAGATTCGCCTCGGAAAAAATGCGCCTCCCGGTCAATACCAGGCCGCCCATCGAACTCGACGAGGAAAACCCCGAAAAAGGCCTCGATGCCGCGCGGAAAAAAATCGACGCCGCCGGGCTCGAAGCCACCGAGGAGAATCTCTTCATCGTCGCAGCCTGCGGCGACAAGGGCATCGCGTTCCTAAAGGGTGAGGCCAAGGTCAACGTCCGCAGGAACCAACCCGGCCCGGAGGTGAAACCTGACGATGAAAAACCGGATCATTACGAAGTCAAGGTCGGTGGCAATAGTTACACCGTCCATTTCGACGAGGATGGCAGAGCCTTCGTCAACGGCCACCCGTATGACGTCGAAATCACCACAGCGGGAGACGCGCACGACGACTCCGCTGCGCCCGCGCCCGGCGGTGCCGCCACCGAAATCAAAGCCCCGATGCCCGGCGTAGTCGTTAAAATCCACCGCAACGCCGGGGACAAGGTGGCCACCGGCGACGTGATCATGACGCTCGAGGCGATGAAGATGGAAATGCCCGTCACCGTCAGCAATGCGGGCACGATCGAATCCATCGCCGTTCACAATGGCGACTCGGTGAGCGCCGGGCAAACCCTCGTGAAAATCAAATCATGATACCCGGCCGCCGCAAACATGCCGCATGGTGCGTCCTCTTCGTTTTGGCCGCCACCCTGTGCCCCGCCCTCGCTGGCGAGACCCATGGCATCGGAGAGAACTTCAGGAACCTGTGGCACAGCACCGGCATCCGAGGATTCCTCGACAGTGGGGGCCCCGCCCAGGCCGCCATGATCGGCATCTGCTTCTTCCTCATCTGGCTCGGCATCGCCAAGCGCTACGAGCCTCTCCTGCTCATCCCCATCGGCTTCGGCGGCATCCTCGCCAACGCGCCGCTCGCGGGCATCGCCGAGGCCGGCGGCTTCCTCACCATGGTCTTCGACACCGGCATCGCCACCGGCATTTTTCCGCTGCTGATTTTCCTCGGCGTCGGCGCGATGACGGATTTCGGGCCACTCATCGCCAACCCGCGAACCGCCCTGCTCGGTGCCGCCGCGCAAATCGGCATCTTCTCAACCATCATCGGCGCGGTCTGGCTCAGCGACACGTTCGGATTCATCGAATTCTCGCTTCAGGAGGCCGCCTCCATCGGCATCATCGGCGGAGCCGACGGACCCACCGCGATCTTCCTCGCCGGCCAGCTCGCGCCCGACCTGCTCGGGGCCATCGCCGTCGCCGCATACTCCTACATGGCGCTCGTCCCCATCATCCAGCCACCCATCATCCGCCTTTTCACCACCAAAAAGGAACGCGCCATCCGCATGGAACAGCTCCGCCACGTGCGCCGCGTCGAGAAGATCCTCTTCCCCATCCTCGTTCTCATCCTCTGCATCCTGCTGCTGCCCACCGCCACCCCCCTCGTCGGCATGCTGATGCTCGGCAACCTGTTCCGCGAATGCGGCGTCGTCGAGCGGCTTTCGAAAACCGCAGCCAACGAACTCATCAACATCGTCACCATCCTGCTCGGCCTCGCCGTCGGCTCCAAGCTCGCCGCCGGCGTCTTCCTCAACCTCAACACCCTCGGCATCATCGCACTCGGCCTGCTCGCCTTCGCCATCGGCACCGCGGGCGGCATCATCCTGGCCAAAATCATGAACCTCGTCTCCAAACGGAAAATCAACCCGCTCATCGGCTCCGCCGGCGTCTCCGCCGTCCCCATGGCCGCCCGCGTCTCAAACCGCATGGGCCAGGAGGCCGACCCCCACAACTACCTCCTCATGCACGCCATGGGCCCCAACGTCTCCGGAGTCATCGGCTCCGCCGTCGCCGCCGGCGTCCTGCTCGCCATCTTCACGTGACCCAGCATCGAAACCAGCTCACCAAATCCGCGCCCAGACCAGCTTCAGGTAGCGGGACTCCGGGTAGTTCGAGAGCACCGGATGGTCCGGCCCGGCCCCGGTGCGGTCGAAAACCTGCATTCTCAGGTTCCGGCGGTGGGCCGCGCCAGTCACGATGCGCTCGAAGGCATCCGCGCCGAGCTGCCCGGAACAAGAGCACGTCACGAACAACCCGCCCGGCTCCATCAGTTGGAGCGCGAGCTTGTTCATGTCCGCATATTTCGCCACGCCGGTCTCGTCGTCGCGCCCGTGGATGAACTTCGGCGGATCCGCGATCACCAGATCCCACTTGCGCCCGTTGCCGATCATCGTGCGCATCCAGCTGAAGGCGTCGGCGTGGGTGAACCGGATTTTCCCCCGCTGGTTCAGGTTCGCGTTGCGCTTCGCCATCGCCACCGCCGTCTCGTCCAGGTCCACCGCGGTCACATCCGCCGCGCCCGCCAGCGCGGCGGAAATCGAGAAGCCGCCGGTGTAGCAGCACAAATCCAGCACCGACCGGTCCCGCGCGAGCCTTCCGAACGCAACACGGTTGTCCCGCTGGTCGCAGAAAAAACCGGTCTTGTGCCCGTCGCGGAAATCGATTTCGTAGCGGACGCCGTCTTCCACCACCTTCACCGTCCGCACGTCGTCCGACGCCTGGCCGCCGCGCGCCGGAATCCCCTCGATCCCCGCCAGCTTCGGATCAACCCGCACCACCACACGCGACGTGTCGAACGCCTCGTGCAGATGCGGCAGCCAGTCCGGCAGCCGCAGCCACGACGCGAGATTCGTCACCTCCACCGACAGCACGTCGCCGAACTTGTCGGCTACCAGTCCCGGCAGGAAGTCGGCGTCGCCATGGATGGCGCGGTAGGCCTCCGTCGTCTCGTCCAGCCGGTGGATCTCCCGCCTCAGTTCAGCCGCCCGCCAGATCGCCCGGATGAAAAACAATTCGTCCAGCTCCACCTCCGAGTGGCTGAAGACCCGCAGCGGCATGCGCGACTTCGGGTTCCAGAAGCCCCAGCCGAACGGCCTGCCCTCGCGACCGAGCACCCGCACCAGATCCCCGGCTTTCGCGTCGCTCGATACCGGCCCGACCATCTTCGGCCAAATGGACGGGTGGAACGTCTGGTATTTGAGCTGCACTGTCGGCACACCCGAACGTCGGCACGATCCATTCGCCTTGTCGATGCCAAACCTCTGAGGTCAAGGGGACCACACGCGCCCCGCGGATTTCCTCACACGCCTTCGCGAAGGCCGGCATACCTGCCGGTTGGCCCCACTCCCATATCGCAGATCACAAGGATCCTGCGCATTCCTCCGGATAGGCAGCAGTAGCGCCCGTAAACCGGCCGATCGCACGGTCGTTGAGTGTGGCCCTTGCACGTCCGACGACGGTATTGAGGTCGTAACGATTGCCATCATCGCCGGCATAACCAAAAAATCAGCAATTCACGCCGCACTTTCGCCGGCGGCGCGGCGGCGGATGACCGGGGGTTTCTCCCCGAGCACGACCTGGCGGTTGATGGTGACGGTGTCCACGTCGGTGCGGGACGGGATGTCATACATCACATCGAGCATCATGCGCTCGAAGATCGAGCGCAGGGCACGGGCGCCGGTGCCGCGGCGGACCGCTTCTTCGGCGAGTGCCCGGAGGGCGTCGCGGGTGACCTTGAGCTTCACCCCGCTCATCGCGAGTTGTTTCGAATACTGGCGGACGAGCGCGTTCTTCGGCCGGGTGAGAATGGACATGAGTTCCTCCTCGTCGAGCTTGCGCAGCGAGGAGATGACGGGCAGGCGGCCGATGAACTCGGGAATGAGGCCGAAATGGAGCAGATCCTCGGGCTGCGTCCTGCCGAGGATGTCGCCCTCGGCGGCACCGGAATCTTCCGCGGCACCGGCGTGGAATCCGAGCGTGTTCGAACCAAGACGCCGGCGGATGATATCCTCCAGGCCGACGAACGCGCCGCCGACGATGAAGAGGACCTTCTCGGTGTTCACCTGGATGTATTCCTGCTGCGGGTGTTTGCGCCCGCCCTGCGGGGGCACGTTGCAAACGGTGCCCTCCAGGATTTTCAGAAGCGCCTGCTGGACGCCCTCGCCGGAAACGTCGCGCGTGATCGAGACATTCTCGGTCTTGCGGCCGATCTTGTCGATCTCATCGACGTAGATGATGCCGCGCTCGGCGCGGGCGACGTCGAAGTCCGCCGACTGGAGAAGGCGCAGAATGATGTTCTCGACGTCCTCGCCAACGTAGCCGGCCTCGGTCAGGGTGGTGGCATCGACGATGCAGAACGGAACGTCGAGCACCCGCGCGAGCGTACGCGCGAGCAGCGTCTTGCCCGAACCGGTCGGGCCGAGGAGCATGATGTTGGATTTCTCGATCTCCACGTCGTCGAACTCCGCATCGAGGCCGGCATGGTCCTGGCGCAGCCGCTGGTAGTGATTGTAAACGGCGACGGAGAGCACCTTTTTGGCGTCCTCCTGGCCGATGACGAACTGGTCGAGCCTGGCGAGGATCTCGGCGGGCGCGGGCAGTTGGAATTCGGGCGAGTCCGCCTCCATCGGTGCGTTTCCGGCCGATGTTGGGCCGCCCAGCTCCTTCTCAAGGATGCCGGCGCAGACGTCCACGCACTCGTTGCAGATGTAAACGCCGGGGCCGGCGATGAGTTTTTTGACTTCGGAGTGGCTCTTTCCGCAGAAGGAGCACATGGTGAGATTGGAAGCGCGGGCCATGGATTGTTCAATTAAGCACGAAACATCGGATGCGGAAACGCCGGAATTCCGGGGCGGGCGGAGGCGGGGGGATCAGGCGTCTTTCTTCTTGTCCTTGGCGGCGGCGTCCTTGACCGAGTCGGGCAGTTCCTTGCGGTTTTCGAGCACCTTGTCCACGAGGCCGTATGCCACGGCTTCCTCGCCGGTCATGTAGTTGTCCCGGTCCGAATCCTTCTCGACGTCCTCGACACTCTTGCCGGAGTGTTTCGCGAGGATGCCGTTGAGGCGTTTCTTGAGGTTGAACATGAAGCCGATGGTGCGCTCGACGTCGGACGCGGTGCCCTGCGCGCCGCCGGACACCTGGTGGATCATGACGTGGGAGTTCGGCAGGCAGAAGCGTTTGCCCTTGGTGCCGGCGGTGAGCAGCACCGATCCCATCGAGGCGGCGATGCCGATGCAGTAGGTGTTCACGTCGCAGGTGAGGAACTGCATGGTGTCATACATCGCCAGCCCGGCGGTCACGGAGCCTCCGGGCGAGTTGATGTAGATGTGGATGTCCTTTTTCGGATCCTGCATCTGGAGGAACAGGAGCTGGGCGATCACGGAGTTGGCCACGAAATCGTCGATGGGCGTGCCGATGAAAATGATGCGGTCCTTGAGCAGGCGCGAATAAATGTCGAACGAGCGTTCGCCGCGGGCGTCCTGCTCGATGACGACGGGGACATAATAATTGTTCTCGGGCGCCTGGGTGGACGCGTGGGGAATGGAGGTGGGAAACATCGGGTGGGTCGGGGTTATGCGGTGGCCGGCGGTGCCTCTTCGGCGGGTGCCGGTATGTCCGTTTCAGTGACGGTCGCGTGCTCGAGCAGGAAGTCAATCGTCTTGCCGATGACCATCGACCGGCGCACGCTTTCGACGCGGTCTTCCTTGACGAGCTGCTTGATGAACTTCTTGGGCTGCTCGTTGCGCGAGGTCGCGATTTGAGCGAGGTGATCGAGCAATTCGCTGTCGCCAACGGCAATATCCTCGGCACGGGCGATTTCCTGGAGGATGAAGTTCGATTTGAGGTGCGATTCCGCACGTTCGGCAGCCTTGTTGAAAATATCCGCCTGGTGGGCGGCGATCTCCTCGTTGCTGAGTCCCTGCTGGATTCCGCGGTCCACCATTTTGTCGGCCTGCGACTGGGTTTCCTGGCGCACCAGTTCCTCGGGCACTTCGAACGGGGTCGCGGCGACGAGTGCGTCGATGATGCGGCTCACCCTGAGGTCGCCACCCCGACGCTCCTGCTCGTTGCGGATGTTCTCGCGGATCATTTCCTTGAGTTCATCGAGCGTCTTGCCGGGAACCAGCTTTTCGGCGAGTTCGTCCGACAGTTCGGGAAGGTCGGCCTCCTTGATTTCCTTGGCCTCCACCTTGAAGAGAAGCTCTTTGCCAGCGAGGTCCGCAACCGGAAAATCGCCCGGCAACGCCAAAGGAAACTCGCGCGTCTCACCGGCCGAGATGCCTTCGACCTGACCGGCGAAACCCGGCAGGAACGATGCATCGTCGATCTTGATCCAGAAGTCCTCGCGTCCGTCGAGATATCCGACATCCTTGCCGACAGCCTCGCTGGTCGGCTTGCCGTCGAGTGTCGAACTGTAGTCGCAGACCAGGAAGTCGCCAAAGGCGGCGGGGCGACCCTCGACATTCTTGAAGTCGGCCTGGCGCTGGCGGAGTTCCTCGAGCGCTTTCGCAAGCTCATCCTCGACATCCGGCTGTTTCGGCACGGTGATGGCCACGCCCTTGTATTCGGGAAGTTCAAAGTCCGGAGCGAGCATCATCCTCGACTCGAACGTGCAGCCGCCGGTTTCAGCGAAGCGCATGTCCTCCGGCGAGCCGAAATCAAGCACCTTGAGGCTTTCCTGTTTCATGGCCTTGCGGCAGGCATCGGAAAACAATTCGCGGGTGAGCTCCTCCCTCACTTCATTGTCAAAGCGCTTGGCGACCACGGATTTCGGTGCTTTTCCCGGGCGGAAGCCTGGCAGGCGCGCCTTGGAGGCATAGCGGCTGACGATCTTTTCGCGGCGCTCATCGACTGTTTCGGCGGGGATCTCCGCGCGCAGGATGGCGATGCATTTCGGCTGTTTCTCAACGACGATGTTCATGATGGAGTGAGGATCCCCGGCGTCAGCGGGGGCGGCGAACCTAGGGGATGTGGTGCCGCATTGTCAAACCGCATGGAAACAAATTCTCCCGCATGCCCGGATGCGGCATGCCGCGCGGATAAAACGCCGCAAACCACCTTCCTCCGCCGCTTTTCCCCAAACGGCCCGTCAGCGACCGCCACGGCCCCGACCGCGGCCGCCGCCCCATACCGGCTGACCCTCGATCAACCGCTCGCGGACGGTATCGGACACGGCGTCCGTCTGCTGGAGATAGGCCCGCGCGTCGTCCGGATCGCTTTGCATCCAGCGCTGCGCGGCGAAGCCGACGGACCAGGTTCGTTCCCGCTCGTTCTCGATCGTCTCGGAGAGGCGCACCATTTCCTGAGGGTTTCCCGAATGGTTGCTGGCGACGAAGCTGGCCACCGCACGGTCATACATCGGCCCGGGTTCCTGGGAACGCGCATATTCAAGAGCGGCTGCGGGATCCTGCGCGGTCCATGCAGGCATCAATTCTCGGATCGCCTCCCGGCGCGTGTTCTCGTCGGGATGGGAGGCCAGCAGCTCGCCCGCGGCCCTCGGGTCGGTTCTTGCAAGCGGACCGACGAGCGCGGGTATGGCGTCGTATTTTGCGTCCCCTTCCGGCATGCTGTTGATTTGCGCGAGCGCCTCGGATGGTGATTTTGAGGCCAGCCCCTCAATGGCGGCGGCAGTCGCTTCGGCCTGGCGGTCTTGCGGTAGGGTGCGGATCCATGCCTCGGCGGCGGCAAAGTCGCTCGCACCGTAGCGGCTGGCGATGGAAGCATAAGCCTCGCCACGCTCGTCCGCTGGAATCTGGTCAAGCATGCGCGCGGCTTCCTGAGGGTCGGACTTGGCCACTTCGCCGAGCACGGCGGCAAGGGCTCCGGACTTGCCCTGGGTGAGCGTGTTCGCCCATGCCAGCGCACCCTGCGGATCCTGGCGAGCCCATTCGGTCGCGATCACGCTGGCTCCATCCTGCCCCCCCATTCCGCGGCCCATCCGCATCATTGCGAACTCACCGGGATTCGCGCTGAAATATCTTGCGGCGTTCTCCGGGTCCACACTTGCCCAGCTCTGCAGGATCGTCGGGCGCACCAACGCGCCCTGCATTCCCATCGAGTTGCTGTATGCCATGGCACCGTGAGGATCCAGCTCCGCCCAGCGGGCGAAAAGCAGGAACGAAGCCGGAATGCGCTCATTGAGGGGCAGATCGTCGAGCTTCGCTGCCTCCGCCTGCAGTTGGTCCGCATCGAGGCCGCCGTAATAACGCATCAATCCATCCAGCCTGCTCAGGTTGCCGGGCGTCCGGTAAATCTCGTCCACACTGGTGGCGCGGGTTCCACGCCGCTGCGTGGAGGCCGCCCCGCCATTGGCAGCGCGCGTGCCGGGTCGCGTCTGGACGATCGGGGAATCCGCTTCCCTCTGCTCCGCCGCGGCCTCCGAGCTGGTGTTTTTTCCGGTGATGAATCCTCCGACGGCTCCTGCCGCCAAAGCTGCTGCGGGTAATATCCACGGGGCTTTCATGATTTTTCAGGTCGAAATATGTCTTTGCAACACCGGCGCGGCGGGAAAGTTGCATCCCGCATCGTTTTCCAAGTATGTTCTGATCAAAAATCCCGTAAATATCATCACCTCCATGAAAAAAAACGAACGCAGGCACCGGATTCTTTTCGTATGTATGGGAAACATCTGCCGCTCACCCGCCGCGGAGATGATTTTCCGCAAGATGATCCGCGACACCGGGCGGGAGAATGATTTCACCATCGATTCGGCCGGCACCATCGGCTTTCATGCCGGAAAGGCGCCGGACACACGCATGGCCAGCACGTTGCGGGCACGTGGATACGAAATCTTCGGCGGTGCACGCCAACTGAGAGAAGAAGACCTCGATCATTACGACCTCATTGTGACAATGGACGACGAGAATGCCAAGGATGTGGCTGATCTCGTCACATCACCAGAGCAAGAGGCGAAAATCCGCCCGCTCGTCAGCTTCTGCACCCGGTACGATGCGACCGAAGTGCCGGACCCCTATTACGGAGGCCAGAAAGGTTTCGACCATGCCGTCGCGCTCCTCGAGGATGGATGCACCGGCATTCTGGCGGAATTTCCGGCGTAAGATGCGACAACCCCACTCCCTGGCTCAATGCTCCTTGATCCAGAGGTTGGCGAAATCGATCGCCTCGCCGTGATGTTGCAGGCCGATCGCACCGCTTTCCGGCACTCCGGGAAGCCGCGCATCGCGTATCACCTGGCGTCCGTTGAGCACGACGTTGAGCACATCGCCCTTCATGATGATCATCATGCGGTTCCACTCGCCGAGGGGACGGTCAGCCTTGAGCAGCGGCGTTGCCGCGGCGCGCACCTCCGCAGGCATCGACTCGTCGTTGCGGTAGCCCCAAACCTCGCCGGACCCGGCAGGCCAGTTCCACAGGTTCACCTGGCTTTTGATCTCGCCGCGCACGAAGACTCCACTGTCGAGTTCCTCCACCTCGTGGCGCTCGTCACCAATTGAGCCGTCGGGCAGGATGTTCGGGCGCTGCATGAGTTCGCCGCGCTGCGCCCATCGCCAGTCGAAGACCATCGTGAAATCGCCATATTCTTCCTTGGTCCACAGATGCGGCGGATCCCCGGCCTCGCCCGTGTGGCGCAGAATACCGGGCAGCGCATGCCAGTGGTTCTGCCCGGGATCGTGGTTCCAGCCGTCGAGGGATTTGCCGTCAAACAGCGGCTTGTAACCCTGCGCGCGGACGTTCGACTCGTTTGCCGATGGCGGGATCTCGCGGATGCGGATGTTGCGGAAACCCACCTCGGAATTGTGGCCGAGCAGGGCGATGTGGCCGGAGCGGCGCATCGCACCTTCATGATCGGGATGCAACCGGTTGAGATCGTCGAGGTTTGCCCGCAGGGTGGTTTCGCCATTCACTTCGACCAGGATGACGGATCCAAGCACCGAAATCCTCTGATGGTTCCAATCGCCGACCGGTTTGAGGGACGCTCGCCTCGCCGCAGCCAGCGTATAGAGTGATCCGTGGTATTGATCGTCCCGCAACCCTTCATAGCGCGGGTGGGAATCGTCGAGGATCTGAATCTCCATGCCGGTGAAGGCCGCATCGCCCTCGCCCGGGTAATGGATGCCGATGCCGTTGTTGCCACCCGCTGGCAGACGAAACTCGAATTCCAACTGGTAGTTCGCGAAAATGGCTTCCGTCATCGTGTTTCCGTCACGGGAAACCAGCACTCCATCTTCGACGGAGGCGTCCCCGCCGGTCCATCCCGACAGGTCTTTTCCATTGAAAAGGTCGTAAAAGCCCTCGTCATCCGCCTTCAGCGGATTCAACGAAACAAAAAGGACGCCAATCGCCATGGCGGCGAATCTGGGGATCGTGGTCATGCCTAGGATACAAACGTCGGAAACCGAACGACACAATGCGAAAAATCCTCATTCGCCCGGCTCCATGCCAGCGACCGGCTTGCCATCATCGGTCAGCTTTTCGGTGGCCCAGAGAAGGCCGCGAGTGACCAGATCCAAATATACCGGCTCCGCCATGGTTTCGTTATGGTGGCCCACCGAAGTCCCGAATACGCGCGTCTCGCCGAATTGGTTGACCCATACGCACGGCTGGTTGCGGTCGCCGTTGTCGCCATAAGCGAGTACGGTCGCAGTCGGCCAGACTTTGTCGATATTGTAAAGCTCGCCCTTTGGCGTGGTCCAGGATTCGGGAAAACCTTTCATTACCGGATGCTCCGGCAGAACCGGCGTCATGGTGATCGGCTTGTGCGGACCGTGGTTTGGCGACGTCACACCGATGAATCTCACCCAACTGTCCGTGTCCGCCCGCCAATGGTGTGAATGGAGTGTGCAATGAATGGCCACGGCAGGCAAGCCGGCCTTGTGGGTGTCTGTGATCCGTTCGATGTATTCCACATCATCCTCACGTGCGAAGCAGATGTTATAGAGCACCGCGTCGAATTCCTTTTCCCAACCGTCCTCGGAAAGCATCTCGAATTGATGGCTGTGCCCTTCGCCGCCCTCCCGCACTATTTTGAATTCCACATTGGCACGCTCGGATATTCCGTTCGAGAGGATGACCTTCTGGGTGTCGTAGTCGTGGCAGCATCCGCCGGTCAGCATCAGGACGTTGAGCGGAACGTCCGCCTTCACGGCCTCCTCCGCCTGTCCCGCACCATCTCCCGCATGTCCCACCACCTGTGCGAACACAAGCGCGCATGCGGCCATCGAAGTGATCAAGCTTGTTTTCATCGCGTGTACTACTCAGGGCAGTTCCGGATTCTTGCATCAAAATCCTGATTCGG
Source organism: Haloferula sp. (assembly GCA_007126655.1). Classification (GTDB taxonomy): domain Bacteria; phylum Verrucomicrobiota; class Verrucomicrobiia; order Verrucomicrobiales; family Akkermansiaceae; genus Luteolibacter. The sequence goes on from SLAV01000202.1 coordinate 13,927, forward strand.
AACTGCCATGTGATCCGGCAATAATACAAGGCCGACACCCGTCATCCGGGGCCGGCCTGTGGGACGGAATTCAGTGGATCAATATGGCAGCGTCAGTTGACGGCAACGGCCGATGTCCCGGTTTCTCCCGTGCGGATGCGGATCGCTTCCTCCACGGCGGAAATGAACACTTTCCCATCCCCGATTTTTCCGGTGTTGGCGCTTTTCACGATGGCACTGGCAACCGCTTCGGACTGGCCCTCGTCCACCACGATTTCAATTTTGACTTTCGGGAGGAAATCAACGGTGTATTCCGAGCCGCGGTAGATTTCGGTGTGGCCTTTCTGGCGTCCGAAGCCTTTCACTTCGGTCACCGTCATGCCTTGCACACCGACTTCGGCGAGGGCTTCCTTGACTTCTTCCAGCTTGAATGGTTTGATGATCGCTTCAATTTTTTTCATGGTTCGGCGGATTGGTGTGGTATTTTTAAGCAATTCATGTGCCAAGACGCTTTTGAAATTCGGATAATTTTTTCCGCAGGCCGGTCTTTCCAGTTTTCTTCCGCGTTTTGATTCCCAAAGAAAATGCGAATCCGCTTGGATACGCAAGCACCACTTCCAGGAAAATACCTTGAGCCAACCATTCGAGTTGCTCCGATCCAGAATAATGAGACGGGACCGCACCGGTTTTTCGTTGCGCGCTTCATCCGGCTGGGGAATCATTGGCTGCAATAAATCCATGCAGGAATATCCAAGCGGCACTGGAAAACCGCGGCTGATCGAATGAACAAAAGAAACCTCGCGCTTTGGACCGCCCTGATCGCCCTTTTTGGAGCCACCATCTTTTTCCTCAGCACCCCCGGACCGGAAAATGAAATCGCCACGCAGGCCGACCCGCCTGACACGCCTGCCTCGGCGTTCAGCCAGGCATTTCCCGGTCAGGCGGACTCCGCCGCCTCATACGACCCGCCGGACCCGGCGACCGCCCGGAAATTATCGCCCGAAGGCTGGACCCCGCCCAATGTCTTTGCAACGCTTGCCGCACCAGCCCCGCAATTCCGTTTTCCTCGCGGGGACAACGCCACCCGTCGCCATCCCGATCCTGTGACCCGGGCCATCCCCCGCGAACTCGCAAACAGGAACCCAGCCGTGTTGGCCGGCACCCCGAAGGACGGACGCACCCACCTTGTCGCGGGCGAAATCGATACATACACCGAAACCGCCCGCCGCCTGGCTTTCAAACCAGATGCCGTCCAACGGGTGATCCAGGGTGCCACCTCGCGTGTCCTCGCTCCTACCACCGGCGACGAGGTTCTCACCCTCCAGTTCCACACGCTGCGCACCCGTGGCGCGCACAGCCATACACTGCATGGGCGGATCCTCGGAGAAGAGCAGACCAGCGACGTCCTCCTCGTCTATCACGACGGCGTCATTCACAGCCAGATCGCCCGCTACGATATCGACTACCACCTCGAATACCGCATCCTTGCCGATGGCCACATGATGGTCCGCGATCTCGACTCCCCCGCCATGACCGCCCTGTGCGAAAAAGCGCCCGCCATCGAAGCGGACACCGATTTCATCGACGAGCAATTCGAAGATGTCCCGAAAGTCACGCCGGAAGGCAATGCCGAGGCCGCGGGTGATGGCTCGGCAACGCGTGTCATCGACCTCGTCGTCGGCTACGACCGCGGCGCACGGATCGACGATGGCGGCTACCCACAAATCGAGGCACGCATCATCGGCTCGGTTGACCGCACGAACCTTGCCTTCGAAAACAGTCTGGTCTCCGATGCGGAACTCGTCCTCCTCGGTACCATCGAGGATCCCGATTACGAGTTTCCCGGCTGGAGCAGCGGAACCCTATCCGATGAACTCCTCGCACTTAGAAACTTCGGAAACGGCCGGCTCGACGCCGTCACCGATTACTACAACCTGCTCGGGGCCGATCTGATCGCCTTCATCACCAGACGGGCCGATGGCGGGGCCGGCGTCGCCAACCGTCCAGGCTTTGCCAGCGTGACCGCGCGCAACTACATGACGTCCAATCGTCTCACGTTCACCCACGAATTTGGCCATAACCTCGGAGCCGCGCACAGCTGGGGGGACACCTCCTCGGGCTCTGACACCGGACTGCATTCCCACTATGGTTGGCGCCTCGACCCGCCCAGGAGCTCCCGCGTGCGCACCATTATGGCTTACGATTGGGGCTGGTCGCGCATTCCCCACTTCGCCAACCCCTCGGTCACCTTCAATGGCGCCGCAACGGGTGCCGTCAGAGGTTACAACGTCGAAGGCGACCCCACCGCCGATCCGCGTTATTTCCAAGGGGGGCTCACGGGCAACGCCGGCTCCGGGTTCGACGGCACCAATCCGACACTTGGCGCCCGCAATTTCGATACGCTCGCCACCGGCAATGGCGTTGGTGCCTACGGAGCAACCCGTGCTTCAAATCGCAATACCCGCACCGATTTCAATGTCGCCTCCCCAGCAGCCGGAGACGAATGGATTGCGGGCGAAAGCGGTCGCATCCTGTTCACAGGCGGAGACGGACGCAATCTCGCAAACATCCAACTGTATAAGGGTGGAGCCCTGTTTGCCGACATCGCAACCGACTTCAATCCGGCGACCGGGCGCGACCTGACCTGGGATATCCCGGAAAACATCCCGCCTGGTGAGGACTACATGATCCGCGTCACTCTTGACCCCGATGGCCGCCTCACCCCGACGGCCGACAGTGGGGTCTTCTCCATCATCGGCGAAAACCCACGCGTCGTCGCGCAGTCACCAGAGGCGGGATCCGAAGTCAGGGAACCTGTGTCCGAAATCTCGCTCACTTTCACCCAACAGATGGACCCGGCATCCTTTTCACCGGAAAGCAGCATCCTTTCGTTCACCGGCCCGGCCGGACTTGTCATCGCCCCTTCATCCGTGACCGCGACATGGTCGGACAACGACACGGTTCTCAGACTCACATTCCCCGCGCTGGCGGACATCGGGGGCTATCGCATGGCCATCAGCTCCGGAATCACCGACATCACCGGAAACCCTCTCGACCAGAATGGCAACGGCATCCCTGGTGAACCCATGGCCGACCGTTACATCGCCCTGTTCGACGTCACCACCCGGAATCCCGTCGAAACGATTTGGTCGGACCTCGTCGGCAATGACACGCCCGACCCGGGATGGACTTTCCATGGCGTGGATAAAAGTTGGGAAACCGGCATACCTGCCCTATCCCCGCCCGCCGGACCCGACGCCGCATTCGATGGCGGCCCCATTATCGCCCAAAACCTCGCGGGGAATTACAATCCGAACGAAAACTCATACGCCGAAACCCCGACCATCGACAGTGGCGTCCATTCCGACGTGACCCTCCGCTACCGCCGCTGGGCCCGCGCCAACTTGGATGACCACTTATACATCGACGCCTGGAATGGCCATGCATGGCAGCGCGTCCACGAATTCATCGGCACCACGGACGACAAGGGTGACTCGGACTGGACGCTTCACGAAATCTCCCTCGATGGCACCGCAGCGGGAAATCCGGATTTCAAATTGCGCTGGGGACTCGTAGATGTGCATACCAGGGCCAGCCCAACCGAAGCCGGCTGGCACCTCGACGCCATCGAAATCCTGGGCCGCCCGGAAATGCCGCCGTCCGCCCCATGGGTCGTCGCCCATCATCCCCACGAACAAATCACCGGCAACCGGGAGTCAATCTGGCTGGAATTCTCGCACGCCATGGACACCGGCGGATTAGATCTGGAGGACATCACCTCATTCACGGGTCCGGACGGATCCATCACCCCAACCTCCTTCGAGTGGATCGATTCCACAACCCTGCGCGTCGATTTTCCGGCACAATCCGCGACCGGGAAATACACGCTCGTGCTGGCACCCACCGTGCCCGATAGCAACGGACGGTTGCTGGACCAGAATTTCAACGACACACCCGGCGAACCCGATGGCGATGAATACATCGCTGCTTTCGGCATCAACAACCTCTCTGTCACCGGAGTCCAGTTCGCCACCGGCGGCGAAATCACGGAAATCGATGGATACTTCGTCCATACCTTCCACCACGGCGATGATGGTTCGTTCGTGGTCAGCGGCGAAGAGTCGATCAAAGCCGACATCCTGGTGATCGGCGGCGGCGGTGGCGGCGGCAGCGCCACCGCTTTCAGCATGGCGGGTGCCGGTGGTGGTGGTGCGGGCGGTCTTGTCCATCTGGAGGGAGTCGAGGTCGAGGGAACCTCCAAGGTCACCGTCGGCAACGGGGGCGCGGCTGGCGGCTCCGGGAATACGTCAGGCACCAACGGTGAAGACTCGGTATTCGGCTCCATCATCGCCCATGGCGGCGGCGGGGGTGCGGGTGGCAACACGGCCGGGCGCGCAGGCGGCTCAGGCGGCGGCGGACGCGGAGATGACGGAGGCGCCGCCACACAGCCAGGGTCCACTTCCGGCGGCCATGGTCACCCGGGTGCCGCATGGCCGTCCGCCGGAGGCGATGCCGCCGGCGGTGGCGGGGGTGCCGGTGGCCCCGCCCCACCACCCTCAACCTCCACGGCCGGCGGCAGCGGAGGTCCGGGTCGTGAGATCGGCATTTCCGGCAGCGCAGTCCGCTACGGTGGCGGCGGTGGCGGGGGTGCCTCCCGGGACAGCACGCCTGGCGACGGTGGCGATGGTGGTGGCGGCGACGGCGGCAACAACGGACTTGCACCGGCACCCGGCCGGCCCGGAACGGGCAGCGGCGGTGGCGGTGGCAACAACAACCGTACTGGCGCGCCCGGTGGCTCGGGAATCGTCATCATTCGCTACCAGGCCAGCGCACCCACACCATACTCCGAATGGAGTGCCGGTAAGTTCGCGAATCCCTTCCTCGATGTGCGGCCTGCCGCCAGTTCCGACGGTGGACAGCTTGCCAACGCCCTCGAATGGGTGCTCGGTGGCGACCCCACCGATCCCACGGACGACGCGTCCATCCTCCCCGCGCTCAACGTGGACGAGGAGGATCCCGATTTCATCGTCTTCACCTTCCGCCGCAGCCACGAGGCCGCTGCGGATGAAAACACCGATATCAAGGTGCAATACGGCAGCAACCTCGATGATTGGACCACCGCAGAACACGACGGCAACGATATCTTCTTCCAAACCGAGGAAAACGCCGCGGCTCCCGGCATCGACCACGTCCATGTCCGCATCCGCCGCGACCTCTCACCCGGCGGCAACCTTTTTGTCAGGCTCGGCGTTTCCATACCGGTTCACGAGCGATGACCGCCGAACACCTCCGGAATCATGATAAAATAATCCACCCGGTCAAAATGGACGCGATCCTGATTGCCCCAGCATTTGTGTGTTGCAAATCCCGCAAAAATCCCTACAACGATAAATAATGAAATTTTCCCACGTCCCTGCCGCGGGAGTTGCGTTGATGCTCATGTGCATCCCTGCCAACGCACAACATCGCGTGGAAACCATTCCCGAAATCCTGTCCGATACCCGCAGGGATTTCGACCGCCCCGCCGAACGCGCACGCGCCGTGGAACGCATCCGCGCCATCGAAAACGCCGGTCTCGCCAAGGCCCGCGAGCGCGCCAACGCCATGGGAATCCCCATGCGTTCGGAACTGCCCGATGGCACCGTGACCGAGGTCGTCGGCATCGACGATGACGGCGAACTCCTCATCTACACCACCCACAACGCCAACGCCGCCATCTCCACAGCGGCCAACCTCCTGCACCCCGCCCCGTATGATCTCGACGGCACGGGCATCACCGTGGGCGTGTGGGACGGAGGGGACGCCCGCAACACCCACCAGGAATTCGGCTCGCGCGTCACCGTCAAAAATGGCGTTGGTTTCAACAACCACGCCACCCACGTCACCGGAACCATCGCGGCGGCGGGCGTCAGCGCCTCGCGCAAGGGCATGGCCCCCGGCGTCCTGGTCGATTCCTACCACTGGGGCAGCGACACCAGCGAGATGACCGCCGCCGCCGCCGACTCCCCGCAACAGGCCGGAAAAATCAATATCTCGAACCATAGCTATGGATTCGTCACCGGATGGAGACGGGATGGATCAAAATGGAAATGGTCTGGCACCGGCACCGACCAGAACGCCTTCGCCCGCCAGTTCGGCCAATACACCGGCCAGGCGGCCACCTGGGACTCTATCGCTTACAACGCGCCCTATTACCTGATTTTCAAATCCGCCGGCAACGACAACAACAACAACCCGTCTCCAGGTTCGCAGGTCATCATCGGAGGTGAGACGGTCACCTACGATCCCGCCATCCACCCGCCAGGCGACGGACTCTACCGCAACACCACGTCCAATCCTGCCAACGGATACGAAAACATCTCCCACGCCGGAAACTCGAAAAACATCATGACCGTCGGTGCGGCCAACGATGCCGTCACCAGCGGGATGCGTGATCCCTCCAAGAGCAGCTTGGCCAACTTCTCATCCCGCGGCCCGACTGACGACGGCCGCATCAAGCCTGACATTGTTGCCAATGGGGTGCTTCTCTCTTCCACCAGTTCCAGCTCCGATACCAGCTACACCGGAATGAGCGGCACCAGCATGTCCTCGCCGAACGCCGCCGGCTCCGCCGCGCTGCTCGTCCAGCTCTATCGCGATCTCTTCCCTGGCGGCGACATGCGCGCCAGCACCCTCAAAGGCCTCATCATCCACACCGCCACCGACCTCGGGGAGTTCGGCCTCGGCAACCCCGGGCCCGACTACCACTACGGTTGGGGCCTCATGGACACCCATAAGGCCGCCGACCTCATCATCAACCACCATGCCAACCCGGAGGCCAGCCGGATGATCGAAGACCAGTTGGACACCTCCACCCCGTCACAAACCCACACCTTCACTTGGGACGGCGAATCCCCGATCCGCGCCACCCTCTGCTGGACCGATCCGGCGGGGGAATCGACCACCGCGCACGACTCGCGGATTTCCCGGCTCGTCAACGACCTCGACATGCGGATCATCGCGCCCGACGGCACCCAGCATTACCCGTTTGTCATGCCCTTCGTCGGCACCTGGACGGTGGAATCCATGAGCCTGCCCGCCACCACCGGCGACAACCACACCGACAACGTCGAGCAGATCCGCATCGACGACCCCGGGCAGCAGGGCACCTGGCAAATCGTCATCACCCACAAGGGCGCCCTCACCAACAACCACCAGCACTACAGCCTCGTCACCAGCGGCTTGTCCGCCGCCCCGGTCTCCATGGAGGTCGCGCGCGGCGGAGATGCCATCAGCGTCGGAGGAGTGGACGGCGTGAGCGGAGCAGCCGTCGGCTCCGGCACCCAGCTCACCTATGCCATATCCAACACCGGCGGCGGGCAACTCGAACTCGACACCCCGGTCGCCATCAGCGGCGAGCAGAACTGCTCGGTCACCGTCAATACGCAGCCGGCTTCCCCGGTGGACGGCGGTGCCTCCATCAACCTCGTCACCACCGTCACCCCGGCCACGGAGGGTTCCTGGAGCTTCAACGTCTCCATCGCCAACAACGATCCCGACAAGGATCCATACCACTGGACCGTCACCGGCCTCGCCGGATCGTCTGCGGCGGTCTCCTTTACTCCCGAGGCTGATACCTACATCGATAACACCAACGCCGGATCAAATTTCGGATCGGCAACCGACATTCGGATAAACAATCAGTCAGGAGGGAATCCCAACAATCGCTTGCATATGCAGGGCCTTCTGCGATTCGATCTCTCGTCGATCCCAAGCGGAACCACTGTCGAATCCGCCACCCTCGATTTCGTGCAGAACAACTCCGCGTCCGGTTCGTTCGAAATCTTTGAAGTCACGGGAGCCTGGTCGGAAAACGGAGCCACTTGGGATAACAGCAGCGGCTTGTTCGGTGGAAATGTATTCGGCACGGCGAGTATGCCGGAATCCGCGGGCAGCGCGATTCCAAGCATCGGCTTGAACGCCGCCGGCCTGTCCAGAATCCAGGATTGGGTGGACAACCCGTCCGGCAACCACGGTTTCGGCATCATCGCGGAAGAGATGGGCAACAGCCAGAACTGGTTTTCCATCCGCTCCCGCGAGCATCCCACCGAAGCTGACCATCCGCGGCTCACTCTAACCTTGGCGGGAGGATCGTTCCAGGCACCGCTGATGATCGTTTCGGGCGACAGTGGATTTGTCGCCAATGGTGGGTCGGATGAAATTCCCGATACTGAGGAGGAAACCGGTGCCGAACTCACCTACACGATTGAAAACCTGGGCAATGCGGACCTCAGCATGACCACTCCGGTCACCGCCACCGCCGTCTCCAACTGCGCGATCACCGTCAACACCCAGCCATCGAGTCCGGTTGCGGCCTCCGGAAGCACCGATTTGGTTCTCACCGTCATACCAACGGCCGCGGGCAGTTGGTCGGCGACTGTTTCGATCGCCAACAATGATCAGGACAGAGACCCATACACCTGGACGATCACCGGTTCGGCAACCGGCACCTTCCCCGTGGCCTACGACGGGAACGGCGAAGACGATGGAAACGCTCCGCTCGATCCGGAGAGCCCCTATCTCGAAGGTTCCACGGTCACTGTGCTGGATAATACGGGCACCCTGATCAGGGATGGTTTCACTTTCGTCGGATGGAATACCGCGGCCGATGGCAGCGAGGACACCTACCAACCCGGCGATGCCTTCACCATGCCGCCGGAACCGGTCACACTCTACGCCATGTGGAACGCCGCACCCGAGGTGGATGCCGGACCGGACCAAACGGTTTACCTGAGCGGCAGTTCTCCCTGGACACCGGGCGGCATCTCCAGCATCGTCGCTTGGTTTGATGCCTCGGATGCCGATTCCATCACCCAGAGCGGTGGTGCGGTTTCGCAGTGGGATGATAAAAGCGGGAACGGAAATCACGCCACCCAGGGTACCGCCTCGCAAAGGCCCACATACCGGCCCGGCGACCCGCGCCTGAACGATCTGCCGACCATCGGCTATGACCAAAGTTACAAGTTTCTGCAAACACCGTCCATCGACGCCATTCAAAACGCCTATGTTGTCACTTATTACGATGATCCGGACGACACCTTCGACAGCCACCGGGTGCTCTTCAGCAATACCGGGAACGACCGTAAGCTTCAGGGCGTGATCGGCGGTTCTGATTGGGTCTCGGGTAACGGTTTCGATAAATACAGGGATGGTGCGAATGCCAGTTCGGATGCCAACGCCCTGCCGATGGGACCGACCCTGTGGACAGCCCGGGGAACCGCCTCGCATACCGACATGGTTTGGCGTATCCTGGGCGGTGCCAGTTCTTGGCAATATTGGGAGCATGGTGCCGTCGGTGAAATAATCTTTACCGATGGCTCCGAGGATCTGGCTACCCGGCGGAAGATCGAAGGCTACCTCGCCTGGAAATGGGGGACTCAGGAAAACCTCCCTGGCGACCATCCTTACAAGGATGGGGCACCCGGCAGTCCGACGGCGGTTGTGGAACTCGCCGGCATGGTCAATGATCCTGATGAGGATCCGTTGACCCACCAGTGGACGAAGGAGGACGGCCCCCCGGCGACCGTCGAGTTTGATGATCCTGCCGCACTTGATACCACGGCGACATTATGGGGTGAAGGCGTGTACACTTTGCGCCTCACCGCTGATGATGGCTTCCAGCAAGCATACGATGAAGTCCGGATTACCGTGGAAGCCGAACCTCTGCCCACGGTCGCTTCCTTCGCCATCACCGGTGTGCCATCACAGGTGAATGTAGACACGGCGGTCACCGGCATTACCATCAAAGCACTGGATGCGGAGGCAGATATCGCCGCTTCTTTCACTGGCACCGTCACCTACGGCGGAACGGCGGGCATCACCGGCACCTCGGCTGAATTCGTGGACGGTGTGCTGGAGAATGTGAGCATCACACCGACATTGATCGGAAGTGACATGACTTTCACGGTTGACGACGCAGCAGGCCATGTCGGCGGCACCAGCTTCAATGTGGTCAGCGCTCCTTACAGCGACTGGGCAGGAGAAAACAACCTCACGGGTGAGGAGGCGGATATTGCCGCGATCCTCCAGCCCGACGGACTCACCAACCTCCAGAAATTCGCCCACGGCATCGACCCCGCCGTCCCCAGTTTCAACCCGCTCGAATTCGACGCCCAGGGCGAAATCACCGCCCTTGGCACGCCCACCCTCGCCAACCTCGCCCCGCCGGGATCACCCGATGACGAACGCGCCGTCTTCGCCCGCCGCAAGGACCACGCCGAAACAGGCCTGATCTACACGGTCCGCTTCAGCGCCGACCTCCGGGAATGGACCGTCGGCTCCGGCGAGCCCGAAATCCTCACGCAGCAAGGCGGAGGCGGCGATTACGAGGTCGTCGGCATGCCGTTCCCCGCCGCCGTGCCCGTCGAAGGCGGTGGCGATGCGCGCCCGCCCAAATTCATGCGGGTGTTCATATCCCTCGAATAATCGCACGCCTCACGGCCACGCCTCGTCCGCAAACCCGACACCGAGGCGGAAAAACCGCCGCATTTCACCAAGTGGCACCAAGACCTCCACTTCGCCATCCACATTATCCTCCCCGCCCGACTCAAAAACCACATCCTCCCGGGAGCCGGGCGAAAGATCATCCGATGCCTCGATGCGGTATCGCAATTCCGGATCGCCAGTGCGCTGGAACTCAAGCACCACCTCATTCCCCACGACACGAATCGCCAGCGGCGACGGAGATGCCTCCAGCGGAGAGCTGCCGGTCGCGTATTCCAACAAATTCGCCAGCCCGTCCCCGTCCGGGTCCGCCAGCGGATCCCCCTCCCCCGCCGCGATCTGCTCCGCCGTGAAATTCAAATCCCGCCAGATCTCATAGCCGCTCGCGGGAACCTCGATCGCGGTGAACCGCTCCACAGGCAGCGAGCCGGAATCACCTGTCGCCTGCTGGTCGAAGTAGGCCATCGTGAGATTCTGCCCGCTGTTGGCCGGTATTGTCATGCCCACGTCCCCACCCGAGGCGCTGTCGATCTCGGTCTCCCGCATCCCGCCGATCACAAATCCGCTTTCCGGCAGAACCATCGAAGTCCCCGTGATCCCAGGAAACCAATACAAACCGACCGGCCCGCCAGGTTGCAGGTGCTGCTGATAGTCCGCATTCGTCCACACGATCACCTCCGAGACAACCCCGTCCGCACCAACCTGCCCGGTGTTCATGACCACCGCGTTTCCGATCATCGATCCCGGTTCCACCGTCGCCCCGCCGAAATCCGCCCTCGGGGCCGCCACATCGGATGCGGATAGCGATGCTCCCCCGACAAGCCCGCCCGGAAGCGCGTCCCCAGGAGCCGCCGCCAACACAGCCCACATGCCGCCACCCGCCGAAAGAACGCCACCCGAGGCGTCACGCAACCGACCGATTTCCAATGTGATCGTCACATCTGCCCACGCGAAACCCGCGGCTGCGAAGATCATGCCGCATGCGGTCGAGCGCGCACCCCGCAAATCCCATGAATTTACGCGCGCCGTTCTCATCGTCCGCTACCTCCGGCGTCGCATCATCAATAGGCAGCCTGCGAACGCCAGCAACACGGATGATGTCTCGGGAATCACCACGGACCGGAACAAGATCGGATCGTAGGGAGTCGCACCGCCGGTCACTGACGAATCATAATATGCAAGGGCATAGTTTCCCGAGGCTGGCACCTGCATACCGATATTGCCGCCGGAATCCTCACTTACACTATCCTGTTGAAACCCGCCGATCTCAAAGGGCGAGTCCTGCGGAAGCACATTGGAAATCTCGGTCAGGTCGGGAAACCAATAAAATCCGAACCGGTCATTCACATTCAACCCCAGTCCTTCGAAGTCGATGCTGCTGGCCGTATCTGATACGAAACCATCGCCATCAATCGGGCCTGTGGCCAAAACCCTTCCACCTCCAATGATTTCGCCGGTTTCGATTATGGATCCTGCGAACTCCGCACTGATCAGCGACAGATTCGGATCGCTGGATAATCCGTCGTTCGCACTGAGTCCGCCGGGCAGGCTTCCCAGGCTGTCCTGGCCGATGAGCGCCCACAACGCGCCCGCGGGAAGCGGCGTGGACTCGCTGTTCGTAAGCTGTCCGAAATCCACGGAATAGGTGACGTCGGCGTGGACGACTCCGCATGTAACAAGAATGCACGCGGCAGATGTGAGCCGTATGGTGAGAGTGTTCATGTATAATTGCATCGTGTAGGGATTTGCATTCAATGATGGGCTGGCTGTTCGGTTCAATATGAAGTTGTGTTATTCCAAAGGAACGTTTCACCGCCCTCGACCTCGTATTTCCTGATGATGAAGCCGGATCCCGCCGACAACTCGGCGTCGTCCATGTTCGCCTCTCCTTCTCCGACCTCGCGCCAGCTTGACCCGTCGTGATAGAATATCCGGTCCGCGGACTTGTTGATGGACTGCAGGCCGTTGTCATACATGAACAGAAGATCGCGGCGCTGGAATGCGAGGGACCCCGCACTCTCCATGAACGCGCCACTTTCCCACAGGTTCAAATCGCTGAGAGTGAGATCCACCGGCCTCGGCAGCGCAACGAATGCGTCCCTTTGCCCCAAATCGCTCGTGTGCAGTGGAACCACTTGGCTGGAAGTATCCACTTCTCCCCAACTTCTGAATATCGTCGGGTGGCTCACCGTGCTTGGGTGCCGTATGGTGAACGCGGCGTCGGGATAAAGCACGGTATTCCCGAAATCCTCCGCAGCGGATCCGATTCGCCTCCACTGATTGTCCAGAATGTACAACAATTTAGTGGCCGACCGGTTGATTCCCTCCCCGAATCCATCTGTCAGCATCAAAAGCGTCTTGCGCTGGAACGCAAGGCTGCCTTCGCTCGCCATGATCGCATGCCCGTTCGGAATCCATTCCCCGGCGTTCTCCGGATGTTCCTCCCAACCGTTGGTCGCCTGGTCCGGCGGGAACAGGGTGTCGAGCGTCCAGTATTCGGTGATCACGAAGGCGTCGCCCTCCCCGACCCCGTCGAGCGTGTCGCCGTTCAGGTCGATCGTCACGCTTGTGGCGGAATTCGCCGTGATGTCATACCAGCGCCCGTCTCGCGTGCCGCCATCGAACTTCAGGTAGTGCGTGTCGAGTGCGCCCGGTTCCAGGGTGATCGATTCCAACTGGACTTCCGCCAGATCCGGCTCGCCTTGAACTTCCGCAGGCGTCTCCGCCACCAGATCGCGCATGCTGCCTTGGATCCTGAATGGAACGCCCACGATCGTGTCCGAATTCGTGAGGCAGACCACCTTGTTGAAGCCGATCGGGTTGAGCATCGCATGCTCGGCACCTGACGCCATTGCCGGACAAAGAAGAATGAGTATGAATTTTCTCATTTCTTCTAGACAGTGAGGTGCCTGTTTCAAGGTGACAACCAAAATATCCACAGAATTTCCATCCGCATGGAGCAACAATGTATGGTTCCGTATCCGGAAACACGCGGAGTCTCATGAAACCTGCCGGAAACCCGCTCTTGCGGATCAACGCGGGTTTGACCGATCTCCCCGCTCCCCCTAGCTTCGAAGCCGAATGAGCATCACCGCCAGCGCAAATCCGTTCGTCTGCGACCTTGTGGCCTACGAACCCGGCAAACCCATCTCCGAAACCGCCCGCGAACTCGGCCTCGAACCGGACGAGATCGTGAAACTCGCCTCCAACGAAAACCCGCTCGGCCCGTCCCCGCTCGCCGCGGAGGCCATGCGCCGGTCCATCGGCGAGGCACATATTTACCCCGACGGCGGTGCATACGCCCTGCGCTCCGCCGTCGCCGGGCGCCACCGTCTCGATCCCGGCAACGTAGTCGTCGGCAACGGCTCGAACGAGATCATCGAGCTGCTCTGTCACTCATTCCTCAATCCATGCGCGTCGCTCGTCGCTGCGGAGCACGCCTTCGTCGTTTACAAGCTCATGGCGACGCTATTCGGTGCCAAATACATCGAGGTGCCGGACCCCGGGTTCGTACACGACCTCGATGCCATGGCCGATGCCATCACCCCAGACACCCGACTCGTCTTCATCGCCAACCCGAACAACCCCACCGGCACCATGGTTGGTGAAGAGGAGATCAACCGCTTCATGGCTCGCGTGCCCGACCATGTCGTCGTGGTCTTTGACGAGGCATACCACGAATTCCTCGAAAACCCGCCCGACACGCTCCGCCACCTCCGCGAAGGGCGCAACGTCTGCATCCTGCGCACGTTCTCGAAAATCCACGGCCTCGCCGCGCTCCGCGTTGGCTACGGTCTGGCACCCGCACCGCTCGCCGGCATTCTCCAGAAAGCCCGCCAGCCGTTCAACGTGAATGCCGTCGCACAAGCCGGGGCGCTCGCCGCGTTGGCCGACGGCGAACACATCGCGCGCACCATCCGCAACAACACCGAGGGCCTCGCGTTCTACGAGCAGGCATTTGCCGCGCGCGGCATCGAGACCGTCCCCAGCCACGCCAATTTCATCCTCGCCCGCGTCGGCGACGGCGACCGCCTCTTTGCGGACATGCTCCGCAAGGGCGTGATCGTCCGCGCCATGCGCGGCTACAAACTCCCGGAATGGGTTCGAATTTCAATCGGCACCGCAGCGGAAAACCAGCGCTTCATCGAGGTCTTCGATGAAGTCATGGCCGCAACAACCCCAAGTTGACCCCCCCGAAAAAAGAGAAACATGACACGAAAAAGCACATCACCCACTACCCGCGGGCACCAGGGCAAACCGGACGA
>SLAV01000024.1 GCA_007126655.1 Haloferula sp.
GGAACGCGCCGGATACGGGTGGCGCACAAGATCGGAACGGAGGCCACCCGGACGGAATGCCAACCTTCGCGCGGGGGCGCGCGAAGGAACACGCGGGGGCCCTGCCTTCGTTCACTACGGCGGGCAAGCTGCGTGTGGTCCCCCTCCCGATTCCTTGCATCAGCGGATGGCGAGCTGAATGGCGACGGTGGCGGCGTTGAAGCAGGCGTGGGCCGCGATGGGCGCCCAGATGGTGCCGGTGCGTTCGTAGAGCCAGGTGAGGAGCAATCCGAACATGGCGAGCGGAAGCAGCGCGACCAGGCTGGCGTGCGCGGCGGCGAAGGCGAGCGAGGTGGCCAGCGCGCCGGCGAACGCGCCGCAATAACGCTTCGCGACCCCGTAAAGGTAGCCGCGAAAGACGATTTCCTCACACACGGGCGCGACGACGACCGCAGCGAAGGCCATCAGGCCGATCAGCGGCAGGTTGTCACCGCTACGCAGAACCTGCACGGATTCCTGTACGGTTTCCGCTCCGAGTGATTCCACCCATTCGACGTATCCGGCGAGCTGGAGCAAGGCGAAAAACATCCACATGAGACCCACCGAAAGCGGGGCGAGCAGGATCACCCGGGGCCAGCTCCCGGGCCGGAGCCCGAGCCATGCTCCCGGGGCGATGCGCGGCCACATGACGATCATCACGGTGCAGGCCATGAATCCCTGGAAGAAAATTGACACCCACAGGTCTGCCAACCGGATGCCACGTTGCGGGTCCGCATCCATGGTGGCCAATGCCGCCACCTGGGCCAGCGCGAGCCACATGTAGATGCCCGCCACCCAGGCCGCCCCGATCAAATCGAGCGGCCGATACGGCCAAACTGCGACGCCTTGGCACCTGAGCGGTGTTGCGG
The DNA here is from genome assembly GCA_007126655.1 of Haloferula sp. Taxonomy (GTDB): domain Bacteria; phylum Verrucomicrobiota; class Verrucomicrobiia; order Verrucomicrobiales; family Akkermansiaceae; genus Luteolibacter. Next base: position 888 of record SLAV01000024.1, read on the forward strand.
ATGCCGAATTCACACCGGATTCACCAGCGCCAGCCCCCGCATCATCATCACCCGCTCTATCACGACCACCCCAGACTCGCGAAATCCCGGCAATGACGACCGTGACTACGGACAACCCGAATACCAGAGCAGTGGAAACAAATGTGGGGTCGGCGGCAAGCGATACTACGGTCCCGGTGATCATTCGGATGGGCGACGAAGATTCAATGCAAATCCGAAAACCCGCAATCCCTGAATGAAAAGGAGGCAGGCTTCGCAGCCTGCCTCCTGTGGTTGTTTGATTGTAATTTCCTAAACCGCCAAATCAACGACGACGACGAAGGAGACCGAGGATACCGAACGCACCAAGAAGGGCGACGGAGGGCTCTGGAATGAAAGTGATACCAGGTTCTCCATTCTGCGGATCAGTGGGACCAGCAGCACCAGAAACGATAGTAGAATCACCCCTGAGGATCGTAGCATCAGCGAATAGCGCAGATGATGTGCCACCTACACCTTCAACTTCCGGCTGAAACTGGATTCCAGTGTCTGCCACAATGAACTCAGTTGAGGTTTCAAGAGTAGCCGCGTCACCAATCATGATGAACATGTCATTACCAACAAAGGAACCGGTGACGGTTGTGGGCAGGTCGACTGATACAGTTTCAGCACCTGCGGCACCAAATACTCCAGGGAAAGTAGGGTTGAATGCAGCGGTATTGCCGGCTTGCACCCATGCCGAGTAAATGGATTGTGGTGTGCCTGCAAAATCAACTCCATCGGAAAACACTCCAACAGCCCAAGATCCACCAGAGTAGACTTGACCGGTCCTATCGGTGACCAGCAGAGATCTTTCACCTAAATTCGCTATGGTAATCGATGTTGCCGCTTGAGAGAAGCTTACGCACACTGCGAGAATCGATGATACTTGTAGTAGTTTTTTCATTAGTTTAGTATTCGTTAGTTTATTGTTTTAGTCTCAAGTTGTATTTAATTTTCAATCACTTGAATAGTTCGGAACACCTTGTGTGATGGCTTTGGGCTGAGCTGCATTGATTACAAACCCACTGGGCAAATCAATTGCTTCAGCGTCAACGGAAGTATTTGATTCGATGTTGACCCAAGCAGGTTGGGTGAACTCGGGAGGCGCGGATAAATCATAATAATATTTATCCCATCCAGTTCCATTGAAAATCCACAACTGGTCAGCACCAGCAGAGCTGAAACTACCGGATGTCAATCCCGCACTGTTGTCAGCACCAAAAGCAGATGCCAGTGTGGCACCAGTGGGCACAACTGATCCAACGAAGTTGAAACCGGTGTTCAATGAAATTTCTGTAGGATCAAGTTTAACCTCACCTGCGAATACTATATCGTTTCCGGAAACAGAAAATAGAGCAAGACTGTCTGCATAAACAATATTCAACGTGTCAGGATCGACGGCGGTATTTGTATCAATATTCACCCATCCTGGACCAGTGAATTCCGGTGGAGCTGATTGATCGTAGTAGAATTTATCCCACCCGGCTCCATTCCAGAGCCAAATTTGATCGGCACCTGCGGAACTGAAACTACCGGATGCGAGACCTGCTTCGTTGTTTGCACCGAAAACACTGGCGAATGTATCAGCTTGACGGATTTTGTAAGAAACAGGAGCATCGACACCTGCTAAACTTGCCACATCCAAAGTATCAGTTGTCCATGTGGTAACCTCCTGAATCACGCCTTCGTCGTTCAGAATTTCGAGAATGTACGTCCCGGACTCACCTGAGACACCGAGAACGTCCTCAAAGTCAGCTGATTCATCTTGGGCTGTTGTCTCAGTCACCACATCGAGTGTTCCGGCCATGATTGTGGGCGCATGAACTGTAGGAGACAGGAAATTGAATCCGGTATCGATTTCTTGAGTCACATAGCCAACCGGAGTCGTATAGACCGGTTCGGCATAGGAAATCCCCAGTGCCGCTGCGGCAGCGAGGAGTGAGAATGGAATTTTGCGTTTCATGACGATTGGTTGGTTTGGTTTGGTTTGGTTTTGGTTTTTTTTCGGTCGAGTTGGAAATCGCATTGGAACCGCATGGATTGAATCCGGGTGCGATTTTGGTGCGAATTGCGGTTGGTTTCGTGGGTAGAAAACCGGATTTCGGCGTCACCCGCAAGAGAAAAATGCGTTTTTTTTGATTTTTTTTCGATATTGCCTACCCATTGATTTTACAGGGATTTTCCGCGATGTGAACGGTTTTTGCGGCGTAACCCGGCAGATTCCGGCGGTCGGGACACGATTTTTCAGACAATTGGTGATGCGTGGCGGGTGACGGGCTTTTTTTCGTGGAGGCCGGGATGAGTCCCTCCGCCCGCAGAAGCACCCCGGGCCGGGCATGCCTCCTCCCATGCCGGTTGATCGACGCTGCGGCTATCGTGCGGCTGTCGTGATGGATCCGAGGGAATTTACGGCTTGTCGGCGGGCCTTCGAAAAGTGAGTTTCGGGCATCCGAGAGCCATTTGATCCCCACCGGCCCGCGATGCATCGATTCCCAACTACCTCCATTGTCCGACGCTGCCATTTCGCGGCGCTGCTATTTTTGCTCAGGTGCCTGTTGCCGGTTGTCGGCATCCCGACATTGCTGTGGGCGATGATTGCGGAGGAACAGGTATGGTTCGTGACGGGATTGGGCGTGATGGTGGCATTCCCGGTTGTGATCCTGACCCAGTGGATCGTGGCAGAACGCGTGCGCTGCCCGCTTTGCCTGATGCCGCCATTATTGGAGCGGCGATGCTCGAAAAACCACAGGGCGGCTCGGCTGCTGGGGAGCTACCGCCTGCGGGTGTCGCTCGCTGCGTTGTTCTCCGGGGTTTTCCGCTGCCCGTATTGCGGCGAGCCGACGCAGATGAAGGCGCGCAGGAGGCGCTGACGGGGGTTTTCAGGGGGAGCGCACGCGCCACCGCGTGCATCCTCCGGCGCCCTCGCCGGAGGAATGTGTCGGATACGGGTGACTCCCAAGATCGGCACGGACGTCACCCGGCCGAACTGCCAACCTTCGCGCGAGGGCGCGCGAAGGAACACGCGGGGGCGCGTGTGGTCCCCCTTGCTCCCCGCACGCACACGGACCGCCCGGAGGATCGGTCCCTGCCGCTCGTTTCGCATGGGGAGCGCCGGATACGGGTGACGCACAAGATCGGCACGGACGTCACCCGGACGGAATGCCAACCTTCGCGCGGGCGCGCGCGAAGGGACACGCGGGGGCGCGTGTGGTCCCCTTGGTTCACATGCGGAAATCCTCGCCGAGGTAGTGTTTGCGGGCGATGGGATCGTTGACGAGTTCGTCGGACCTGCCTTCGAGGATGACGCGGCCGTCGTGGATGAGGAAGGCGCGGTCGGTGATGGTGAGCGTCTCGCGGACGGAATGGTCGGTGATGAGGATGGCGAGGCCGTCGTTTTCCCGGAGGTCGCGGACGATGCGCTGGATGTCCTCGACGGCGATGGGATCGATGCCTGCAAAGGGCTCGTCGAGCATGAGGAGCTTGGGATCGGTGCAGAGCGAGCGGGCGATGGCGAGGCGGCGCTTCTCGCCGCCGGAAAGGGTGATGGCCAGCGATTTGGCGAGGCGGGTGATCTTGAAGCGCTCGAGCAGCTCGTCGGCTCGTTCGGCGCGTTCGGCGCGGCCGAGATCGCGGCGGGTCTCGAGGATGGCGAGGAGGTTGTCGCGGACGCTGAGCTTGCGGAAAACGGACTCCTCCTGGGGCAGGTAGCCGAGACCGAGGCGGGCGCGGCGGTGCATGGGCAGGCGCGAGATGTCGTGGCCGCGGAAGCAGACGCTGCCGGCATCGGGAGGCACCAGCCCGGCGATCATGTAGAACGAGGTGGTCTTGCCCGCGCCGTTGGGGCCGAGCAGGCCGACGATTTCGCGCGGCTGCACGGTGATGGAGACCCCATCGACGACGGCGCGGCCGCCATAAACCTTGCGCAGGTTGCTGGCGAAGAGGACGGCGGATTCGGGGTGGTCGCAGGTGGAGCCGGGGTCGTGCATCGGGAGCGGTGGCGGGATCTTGCGGGACACTGGGTCAGCGGCGGATGTTCTGGCCGGTGTCCCAACTGCCCTCGGTGACGAACGAGCCGTCGCGGCGGATGCGCAGGTTGAGTTCCGGCTCCAGGGCACGGGCGTAGTAGCCGCCCTGGCGGACCCATGGATAGCCGCCGCTGAGGATGATCTCGCCACTTTCGACATCATAATTGAACATCGCGCCGCTGGCTTCGATGGGGGCTTTTCCATCCTGTGGCTCGCGCTGGGTGAAGCGGACCCGCCCGGTGGCGATGATCCGCTCGACCTCGCCGATGCCATCGGCAAAGGCATCGGCGGGATCCTGGCGGGCAGGCGCTGTTTCATCCTCATCCGTCCCATTCCTCCCATCCGTCCCATCCACATCCCCCGCCTCGCTTTCTTCACCGGAATCCTTCGCAAAAATCACCTTGAGTTCGTCAATGCCTTCCAAAGTAAAACGCGGGTCGCTGACCCGGACGTTTTCCAAGTAAACGAGGACGCCCTCCGAGGCGTCGAAGTAGAATCCCCCATCGCTCAGGATGCGGGTGTCTTCCGGCATGGCCTCGATTTCGAGCGGTGCGGGATCCGGGCGTTCGGGAGCCGCGGGCGGGAACTCGCCGGGTTCGAGCACCTGGTTGACGAGGTAGGTGCGGGCGGCGAGCGAGATTGCTTCAGCGGTTTCGCGGGTCTCGCGGATGATTTCGCGGGATTGCCCGGCGTGGTCGCGAATTTCCGCGGCACTGGAGGCGGCGGTCTCCCGGAGTTCGGCGACTTCCCCGGGGGAAACCGCGGGTGGTCGGGCGTGGGCCACGGCTCCGGTGGCGACGGCCATGCCGAGCGCCGTGGTGGCGAGCATCGGGTGGCGGGTGGTGGCGGATGGATTTCGCATGGCGGTCCGGGGTGTGGCGTGGATCCTTGTGGTGGCGGGGCCGGAGACGAATCCGCGCCCTTCCTCGAATGAAAAATGAAGGGCCGCCCCGGTGGCGGTAAACCGCGCGGACGCGACGGTCACCTTCTCGTCGGCGCGGATGACGCCGCCGGCCTGGTCGAGCATGGCGCCGCCGAGTTCGATGCGGGTGCGGTCGCCCGGTCGGTCGGGATTGAGCAGGTCGATGCGCACGCCGTCACCACGGATCAATCCGTCGCCAATGAGCGTGAGTTTGTCGGCGTGGAGCGCGCCGGTGAGGCGGAGTTTCGCGTCGTAGCGCGGAAGGACGACGCCCTCCAACTCGCTGCCGTCGGGCAAAAACGAAATGGCCGGCACTTTGCGGACCCGAGATTCTCCGGCATCCTCATTCGCCCGCGCGGCAGCCGCCAGGAGCGGCATGGCAATGGCGAGGCCGAGGACGGGGATGGAACGGCGGGCGGGCATGCGGGTGCGTCAGTGCGAGGCGTGGTGGATGGCAATAAGTTTGACGAGCAAATCCTCGATAAATTCGAGCGGAACCTGGTTCGGGCCGTCGGACAGGGCGTTCTCAGGATCGGAGTGGACCTCCATAAAGAGTCCCTCGATGCCGGTGGCGACGGCGGCGCGGGCGAGCACCGGAGCGAGTTCGCCGTCGCCGCCGGTGGTTCCGCCGAGCCCGCCGGGACGCTGCACCGAGTGGGTCGCGTCGAAAATGACGGGGATGCCCTCCTTGCGGATCCAGTGGAGCGCTCGCATGTCGGTGACCAGGTTGTTGTATCCGAAGGTGGTGCCGCGCTCGGTGATGAGGAACGAGGTGCATCCGAACGTGCGCATTTTTGCGGCGATGTTCACCGTGTCCCAGGGCGCGAGGAACTGGCCTTTCTTGACATTGACGGCGCGGCCGGTGCGGGCGGCGGCTTCCAGCAGGTCGGTCTGGCGGCAGAGAAACGCGGGGATTTGGAGCAGGTCGATGTGTTCGGCGGCGATTTCGGCTTGGTCGGCGGTGTGGATGTCGGTGGTGACGGGCACGCCGAGTTCCCTGGCGATCTCGCCGAGGATGCGGCAGCCCTCGGCCGGGCCGGGGCCGCGAAACGAATCGACCGACGTGCGGTTCGCCTTGTCGAACGACGCCTTGAAGATGAAGTGGATGCCGGTGCGGTCGGCGATTTCCTTGAGCGAGCGGGCCATGTCCCACGCGAATTCCTCGGTTTCGAGGGCGCACGGGCCGAGGATGAAGAACGGGGCCGGGCCTCCGACCGGGACGTGGGCGATTTGGAATGGATCGAAGGATTTCATCGGGAATCGGCGGATGCCTGAGAATCCGCAACGGCCTTGCGGTAGAGCGGGCGGATGTTTTTCAAGGTCGAGTCGAGGATTTTTCGTTCGGATTCGGTGAGGTTGCCAGCGGTTTTCGCCTCGATCATTTCGAGCGCGTCGAGCACGGATTTCGCGGCGCGCAGGTTGATCGCCGGCTGGCCGGTGCGCGGATCGGGAATGCAGCCGAGGAACAACCCGGCATTCTGCGCCTGGAGCAGGATGAATTCGTTGAACCGAGGATCGGACACCGGCGTGACGGACATGTCAGGAACGATAGGCCGGGACCGCGCCATTGCCCAATGCAAAATGCCGCTCGTTCAAATGACCGCGCGATTCCGGCATTTTCCGGCGTGACCATTCAGGCGATCGCCCGCACGCTCGCGGCGCAGCCCCCCACCCCACCCCATCCTGCCATGAATGAATTCGATGCCTTTGAAATCAAGATGCGCGCCGCCGGCATGGGCGACGCGGCGGTCCGCGCCTTCGAGCGGAACTACCGGGCGCTCGTGCGCGACGAGTCGGGGATGATCCCGGAGGAATCCATCTCGCCGGTCGAATCGATCGCCAGCCACCGGGACATCCGCGACACCCCGGCCGACCCGGCGTTGCCCGGACAGACCGTGGTGATCAAATTGAACGGCGGGCTCGGCACCAGCATGGGCCTCCAGGGGCCGAAGTCGCTGCTGCCGGTACGCGACGGGCTGACGTTTCTCGACCTGATCGTGCGCCAGATTCTGGAAATGCGGCGAGGTGACGGCGCGGACGTGCGGCTGCTCCTGATGAACAGCTTCAGCACCAGCGCCGCCACGCTGGCCCACCTCGAACGCCACCGCTCCGAAGGACTGGCGGACGCGAAGGACGTCGAGCTGATGCAGAACCAGATCCCAAAAGTGGACGCCGCGACGCTCCGGCCCGCCGAATGGCCCGCCGACCCGGCGCTGGAATGGTGCCCTCCGGGTCACGGCGACCTGTTCCCCGCGCTGGCCGGCAGCGGGTGGCTCGACCGTTTGCTGGAGGCGGGCGTGAGATACGCGTTCGTCTCGAACTCGGACAACCTCGGTGCCGTGCCGGATCCCGCGCTGCTCTCGCATTTCGCCGCGTCCGGCGCGCCGTTTCTCATGGAGGCCACACGCCGCACCGCCGCCGACCGCAAGGGCGGCCACCTGGCGGTCCGGAAATCCGACGACCGCCTGCTGCTGCGCGAGGTCGCGCAATGCCCCGACGCCGATACCGGTGCCTTCCAGGACATCGACCGGCACCGCTATTTCAACACCAACAGCATCTGGCTGCGCCTCGACGCGTTGCGCGACCGCCTCGCGGCCGACGGCGGCGTGCTGCCGCTGCCGATGATCCGCAACCGCAAGACGCTCGACCCGCGCGACCCCGGCTCGCCGGCGGTCTATCAGCTTGAGACGGCCATGGGCGCGGCGATCGGCTGTTTCGAGGGCGCGGCGGCCATCGAGGTGCCCCGCAGCCGCTTCGCCCCGGTGAAAACCACGGGCGACCTGCTCGCGCTCCGCTCCGACGCATACGAAATTCTCGCCGACGGCAGCGTCGCGCTGCACCCGGCCCGCAACGGGCGGCCTCCGGTGATCCGGCTCTCCGGCGGATACGCGAAAATCGACGCCCTCGAATCCCTCGGCGTGCCCGGCCTGCGCGAGTGCGCCTCGCTCGAGATCGACGGCCCGGTGACGTTCGAGGACGGCGTGCGGCTGTTCGGGGACGTGAAAATCAAGGCGACCTCCCCCGGCGTGGTGGCAGCGGGCGATTACCGCGACGAGGTCATCGAGTTTTCCTGAGCGGCCCGGCCGGTCAATCGCGCGCCAGCTCACGCAGCAGCGCCTGGTTCATGCGGATGCCCGCCTCGAAATTCTCCACCGTGAAATTCTCGTCCGGTGAATGGATTTGCGCGTCGGCGAGCGCCAGCCCGAGCAGCAGGGTGTCCACACCGAGGATGTCGCGGAAATCCTGCACGATCGGGATGCTGCCGCCCTCGCGGATCAGCACCGGCTCGCTGCCGAAAGCCTCCCGCAACGCGCGCTGCGCGGCCTTTCCCAGCGGCGAGTGCGGATCGGCGGCATAAGGTTTGCCATCGTGACCGGGCCGGATTTCCAGCGTGACGCCCGGCGGCGTGCAAACCCCGAGGTGGCGCTCCAGTTTCGCCAGGATGTCCTTCGGATCCTGGTCGGGCACCAGGCGGCAGGAGATTTTCGCGAACGCCTCCGCGGGCAGCACCGTTTTCGAACCCTCGCCCTGATACCCCCCGCCGATCCCGTTCACCTCCAGCGTCGGCCTCGCCCAGACGCGTTCGGCCGCCGTGAATCCCGGCTCGCCGAACAAGGCGGGCGAACCGGTGACGTCGAGGAAATCCCGCTCCGCCGCGCCCGGCACCTTGGCCCACATTTCGCGCTCCCAGGGTTCGAGTTCGCGCACGTCGTCGTAAAATCCGTCCACCAGCACGCGCCCGTCGGCATCGTGCAGACCAGCCACGAGCTTCGCAATGGCGGTCGCCGGGTTCGCCACCGCCCCGCCGAAGACCCCGGAATGCAGGTCGCGCGCCGGACCACGGAGGATCATTTCCAGGCACGTGATACCGCGAAGGCCGTAGCCCAGCGTCGGCACGCCGGGGGCCACCATGCCAGTGTCGGAAATCGCGATCACATCGCACGCCAGCTCGTCGCGGCGGGCTTCGAGGAACGGCGCGAGGTTCGGACTGCCGATCTCCTCCTCGCCCTCGAACAGGAAAATCAGGTTCACCGGCAGCGAACCCTCCTCGCGCAGCGTTTTCTCCACGCCGAGGATGTGGGCGAGCATCTGGCCCTTGTTGTCGGTGGAGCCGCGCGCCCAGATCCTGCCGTCGCGCAACTCCGGCTCAAACGGCGGGCTGGTCCACAACTCCGGCGGATCGACCGGCTGCACATCGTAGTGGCCGTAGATCATCACCGTCCGGCGACCGGCCTCATGGTCATTGCGAGCCACGACCACCGGGTGGCCCGGCGTCTCGTGCAATTCGGTGGCCAGTCCCATTCCCGTGAGCTTGGCCATCAGCCAACCGGCACAGGCGCGCACGTCGTCACGACGGGCGGGATCGGTGGATACGCTTGGAAAACGGAGAAACTCAAACAAGTCGTCTAGCTCGGGCGTCATGCCGACGATGCTCGACCGATCGCGCGCGCCGCGCAAGGGGAATGGTGGAGAACAGGAGCCGGAGGCACCTGCCACGGCACCTCACTCGAGCAAACGAATCGCCGCCTCGTTCTCGAATTCGCGGGCGACATCGAGCGCCGTCACGTCCGTCTTCGAGCGCACCGTCACGTCCACGCCGCGGTCGATGAACAACCGCACCATTTCCTCGCCACCGCTCGCGGCCGCCTCGTGCAACGGCGTGCCGCCGCCCTCACTGAGGGTGGTGAGGTCCGCTCCGCCGTCGAGCAGCGCGCGGGCCACCTCGATGCGGTCGCGCGCGGCGGCGTGGTGCAGCGGCGTCCAGCCGGTGCGGTCGCGCAGGCACGGGTCCGCTCCAGCTGCGAGCAGGAGCGCAATGACATCCGGGTTATTCCGGTCCACCGCAAGATGCAGCGGCGTGCGCTGGGCGTTGTCCTTGATGTCCAGGTCCGCACCCGCGGAAATGAGGTGCGCGGCGATTTCATTGTGATTGCGCAGGATCGCGTGCGGCAGCGGCGGGCGGCGGACGCCCGTGTCGAGCAGCTCCGGGTCGGCGGCGAGGTGGCGTTTCACGTCATCGAGGTCGTCGCGGGCGATCGCCACGTCGATGTCCGGATGCACCGGCTCGCCAAGGGATTCCACGACGACGCCATCCCCGGGAATCTCCACCCCGGCGGTCCAGGCGATTGAATTGACAACCAGTTGGCGATAATCGTCGTTCCCCCACAGGTCGTGGAAGTGCCCTCCCGTAAAGCCGAACCCGCGCGAACCGCCTTCGTTCTCCACCACCCAAGCGAGCGTCTGGGGTTTTCCGGCTTCCAGCGCGGCGCGAACCGCCGGGTTGCCCGAGCGGGGGCCGTCTTCGCCGAGCGTGTCGGCCGGCGGATGCGCCTGGAGCACGGGCACCACGTCCTCGCGGAAGCGCAGATGGTAATAGAACTCGTCCCGCACCTCGAACGGCTCGACGCCGCGCGTGACCGGATGATCGGCCAGAATCGGCGACTCCATGTCCCACATCGGATTCACCGACCAATCGACCTCGAAATTGCCGCCGATCGCCGCCTGCACCGCGTTCGTAAGCTCCTCCCCTTCCGGTTCCACGGCGAAATGAATCATCGCGTGGCCCTTGCCTGCCACGACCCTGGAAAGAATCGCCTCGTGATGCCCGTTCGCCACATGCGAGCCGAGTCCGTCGGAATAAATCACGATGCTGTCGGCCGCGGCGACCATTTCGGCATCCTCAGGCCAGCCGACGACCACCTCGGTCGTCACCCCGAGGCCGCTCGCCTCCAGATGCTCCGCCAGCACCTTGCTGCCCGCCTCGTGCTCGTGTGCCCCTGCCCCGTGGCTCGGCGGCCCGGCGATGAACAACACATGAGGCCCTGCCACCGCAAGGGATGGAAAAACCGCCAACAGCGCCAGCGCCGCACCAATGCCGGTGAACGATCCGCGATAATTTGTGATGATGTCCTTCATGCCCATAGAACAACAGCCGCCCGCCGGATCTTTCAACCTGGAATTCCTCCGGAAAGATCCGCACCGCGTGCAAAGTCCGTCCTTGATTCCGGTGGCGGAATCCACCAATGTTCCTGTATGGACCTCGTCCCTTTCGGCAAGCGACCGAGCCGCGGAGCCACGTTGCTCGAAATGTCGCTCGTCATCATGATGTTGCTGGCGCTGACCGGCAGCGGCATCTATTTCTCCGGAAACATCGGTGAATGGCGGAGCGGCCGCGAAGCTGCCGAAACCCTGCGGATGGTTTATGCCGCGCAGCGCATGTATCTCGCGGACAATCCAACCACCCCTGTCTCGTCCCTCGAACCCGCGGACTTGATTCCCTACCTGCCCGCGGGGCGCACCGAAATCCCGACGGTGACCTCGCTCGAGGGCAACGAGCTGCCCATCAATGTCGCGGTCTCACCGCCGGTCGTTGATGCGGGGGAAGGCGAACCCTACGACCCCTCGGGCAGCCCGAACGATGGACTCTGGGACGTCGGCCGATGATCCGCCATGCCACCATCGCCCTGGCCTGCGTTCTCGCCGCCGCACCGTGTGCCCCGGCGTCGGAGTTCCGCCACGTCGGGGATTTCATACTCCAGTCGCATTTCAAGGTCACCGACGACAAGGTCACGCCCATTCCCATCAAGGCGATGGTCTTCCGGGTGCATACCGACGGCATGGTCATCCGGGTGAGTGCCGGTGGCGAGGATGCCGTGAGCACCTTCGAAATCTACCGCTCCGACGGCATCGGCCGCCAGCGCAGCGAGGGCGGCGCGCTTGAGGTAATCCCCGGCGTCCAGGCCACCAGCCGCAACAACAACGTCCTGCGCCATTTGCGGATGACCGCCGAATCCCTGACCATCACCACCTTTCCCGGGGTTTCGGACCAGACGATCATCAGCCATGCCGTGGCTGTGGAGCCCATCGACCCGCCGGATGACGGCGGCGAACCCGACGAACAGCCCTCATCTCCATGACACCCACCACCCCACCGGACTACCCGAATCCCGGAGATCCGCCGCGCGCGGACGCCGCGTCGCTCGCACCCGCCACCGAAGCGCACACCTTCCCGGCACGGGAATACATCCCGGCCAACCGCCGCGCCGTCCCCGCGCCGACGGTGCGATTCTTCACACTCGCCCTGATCGCGAGCACTCTCGTAGCCGCCGTTTTCTGCGTGCTCTACATCACCAAGCCGGTCGTCATCGCCCCGCCCGATGGCTCGATCCCGGCCGTCCTCCCCGAACAACCGGCGGCGATGGTCGAGAAAACCGCAACCGATCAAGCCGCAACGGAGGAATCGTTGGCGCAAAAACCGGAGGAACCATTGGAGCAAAAACCGGAGGAATCCACCGCCGCCGCGGACAAGCCTACGCCCGCCAGCGCCGCACGTAGCGGCCACGAGGAGACGAATCTGCGCGTCCAACACGTCCTCAACGCCTCCACCGCCGACGGGGATCTCAGCCGCATCGTCCTCGACGTCCCCGTCATCTACGCCAGCCGCAACCTCCGCTGGACCCACGCCGAAATCGCCCGCGCCCGCGAAATCCTCAACCGCCTCGCCGACTACCACGAGCAATCCCGCATCCTGCGCGACCTCGGTACCGAGATCCTGCTCGATTGGAACCAGCTCATCGAACAATCCATCCCCGCCGCCGAACTCCGGGCCGACAGCCCGTCCCTGCCCGCGAACCAAGAGGACGCCGCGCCCCTGCCGCGCCCCGACGCACTCGACTCCACCGAATCGATCAAAATCCGCCCGTCCGGACCATGAAGAAAATCCACCTCACCACAGCGCTCGCCCTCGCGGTCGCGCTCGCCACCACCGCACGCTCCGCCGCCGGGGAGGAAGACGAACGCGAATTCTCCGCCAGCGTCCTCGAAGCCATCCGCGAGTTCAACGAACGGGCCGACGCCGCTCCCAACGAGGTGCTCGTCGTGCTCGATCCGCCCGAAGACGGGGAGCCGCCAGATGATGACGGTGAGACCCCGCCGGATGAGGAAACCGGTGCGGAGGAAAGCGGTGAAATCGACGAGGTCGTCGCCTCCATCCTCGGCGACGACGAACCGGAACCCGGTGATGCAGAAACCACCGGTGCGGATACCGGCGAAGAACCACCGCCGGACGCCCCCCAGGGCCCGCAGGTGCGCGTCCAATCGCTGCGCGATGCATCCGGCGCGGAAATCCAGGCCGAGGACATCGACATCAGCACCCCGTTCCCCGCCAAGCCGCTCAGCAACCCGCCCGCCGGATGGAAACTCGTCGCCTCGGCCGAAGCCGCCGAATACACCGAGAAAGTCGAGGTCGCGCCCGACACCTGGCTCACCCTCTCGATCCGCCCGCACGTCCTCATGCCGGAGGCCGACGGACGCAGCTCTTTCCACATCGCGGAACCCGGCTTTGACGCCGCGCTTGGATACCGCCAGCAATCCACAGTCAGTTCGTCCATTTCCTCGTCGATCCGCCAGCTGGAGCACGACGCGCGGGTGCTCGGCGAGGTGCTCGACGAGTTGGAACAAATCTTGATCTCCCTGCCAAGACCCGCTAACATGGAATCAGTTAACGAGGAATAAGACCCATGAAGCACTCGCTCACCCCCACCATCTTCACCGCCGCGCTCACCGCCATGATCGCCGCGGGTGCGAGCCACTGGTGGTCCGTCCGGCAGTTCGCGCCGGTCGCCGCAAATGCCGCCGCCCCCATGCGCGCCCCGGCCGTTCCGGACGAACCCCGCTCCACCCCGGAGTCCATGCCCGAGATCCCCGTGCCGGCCGCGCCGCTCGCCGCCGCTCCCCCCGCCGTCATGCCGGTCGCCCTGCCACAAGCACCGGAGGCCGCCGCACCTTCGGCCACACATGCCGCCGGCGAACCGATCGCGATGCAGCTCGAATTTTACGAGGAAATGCTCCGCGAAATGCGCAACCTGCGCGGCCAGAACCGCGACCTTCTCAACCAGGTGGCCGAAACCAACCGCGACCTCATGAAACTCGAATTCCGCGTCGATACCCACTCGGACCAGTTCCGCCCGCTCCCCGTTGCCGAAGAGGCCTTCAACGCGAGCTTCGGAACCAGCTTCGACGACAGCCCCGGGCTGCTGCCCCCGCGGGCCGAACCCGTCGAGCTGCCCTCCGCCGAATAAGCCGGCGAGGAAAGGCGTCACAACCGGCGCATGCCACTGCCAATGACCACCCACGCCCGCCACCTGCTCCGCGCCCTCGCCATGGGAGCCGTCCTCGCTTGCTCCACCGCGCTCGCCGCCGCCGCGCCGGAATGGCGCGAGGAACTCAACAGCCCGCGCGCCGGCAACCACCCGGCGCTTGCTCCCATGGTGCTCGATTACCGGCTCAGTTGGCGCGGCACCATCAACGCCGGCAACCTGCGCATGGAAATCGACCCGCGCGACGCCGACAAACCCGGCCGCCACGTCGTCCGCAGCACCGCCCGCAGCACCGGCGTTGCCGCCGCGCTCTTCCCCTACGAGCACCACTTCTGGGCCGAGGTCCGCCGCAACACCCTCAAGCCCGTGTTCTTCCAGGGCGAGGAGACCGACCGCCGCAACGAGGAGACCACCCGCGTCCGCTACTTCCCCGACCGCGTCGAAAGCCACGAGCACAAGGTCTCCGTGCGCGACGGCACGGTCAGCGAGGAGAACAAGGTCTTCCGCCACCGCGACGTCCACAACATCTTCTCCGCGATGTTCCACATCCGCAGCCAGGATCTCCGCAAAGGCCGCAAATACACCATCATCTGCCAGCCGTTCGACAACCCGTACCTCGTCACCGTCGAATCCCACGGAGCCGAAATGCACGACGGTCGCAGCGCCATCCGCTGCACCGTCTCCATGCGCCGCATCAACCGCGACACCCTCGAACTCCGCGAATACGAGAAACTCCGCCGCCCCGCCACCCTCTGGCTCTCCAACGACGCCGACCGCGTCATCCTCGAACTCCGCGCCGCCGTCTTCATCGGCGACGTCCGCGCCACCCTGGTGGAGCAGAAAAAGTTGTGAGACTCGAAAACGTCACCGCCGCAATTCGGCCGCGCAGCGACTGGGAGGCGGTGGACCTCGGGTTCGCCATGGTGCGCCGCGATTTCTGGCGCTGCCTCACCGTGTGGTGTCTCGCCACCGGCCTGCCCGCCGTGCTCGCCATCTGGCTGCTGTGGAACCACCCGCTGGTGCTGCTGCTCGTGTTCTGGTGGTTGCGGCCCGCCGGTTCGCGGATGGTGCTCTTCGAGCTGAGCCGCCGCCTGTTCGGCGAGGCCCCTTCGTGGCGCGACATCTGGCGCGAGATTCCGCGCGCGTGGACGCGCCGGTTTCTCCACCGCTTCCTGCTGCTGCGCTTCTCGCCGTGGCTGCCCGTCACCCTCGCCATCGAGAGCCTCGAGGGCCTGCGCGGCAGGGCCTACAAACAACGCGCCGCCAGAATCTGCCGCCGCGGCGAGGGCGTCACGCTGTGGATCTACATCATGAGCGACGTGATCACCGTGTGGCTCGGCATCGGCCTGCTTTTCCTTCTCCTCGCCTTCATCCCCGACGGGATGGACGGCGCGTGGCAGGCCGCCATGCAGTCGTGGGATCTCAGCCAGCCCCGCGACACCCCGCTCCTCATCCTCCGCACGTTCGTCTTCTGCACCATGGCCGCCATGGTGCTGTGCGACGTCTTCCTCACCGGGGCCGGCTTCGGCATCTACATCAACAACCGCACCTGGCTCGAGGGCTGGGACGTGGAACTCGAATTCCGGCGCCTCACCCGCCGCCTCGCGCGCACCATGCCGATCGCGCTCGCCATTTTCACCGTCCTCGCGCTCGCCGGCCCGCAGGTCGCCCGCGCCGGCCCGCCGCCGGAACAACGCATCGAGGAAATCAAACAGGCCCCGGAATTCGAAGTCCACACCGTGACCGATCGCATCCCCACCGGGCGCGATTGGAACCGGAGCTTTTCCGGCGACGGATCGCTGATCCGACTCTGGATCAGGCTCGCGCTCTACGTCATGCTCGCCGCGCTCGTCTTCTTCCTGGCCTGGTTCATCTGGAGCCGGCGACATCTCTTTGCCAGACCGGCGGCGGGCACTGCGAAAATCCGCGAAAAACCCCGCGCGCGAGTCGTCATGGGCATGGAAGTCACCCCGGAATCGCTGCCCGCCGACGTCCCCGGCACCGCGCTCGGCCTGTGGGACGAGGGTCGCCGCCACGAGGCCATGGTCCTCCTCTACCGCGGGGCCATCGCCGCCATCGTCACCCGCCACCACATCGGAATCGAGGAATCCGATACCGAGGGCGACTGCCTCCGCCGCGTCCAGTCCTCCGCCACCGCGGACGCCGGTGGCTGGCCCGCTTTTTTCAAACGGCTCACCTCCCTGTGGTCCGCCCACGCCTATGCGCGGCAGCCGCCGGAAGACGACGCGGTGCGCGATCTCTGCGCGCGCTGGCCCTTTACCGAAAGGAGGGACGCGTGATGACGGCCCGCAGCCTTGCCAGCCTGTCCGCCGCCGGCCTGGTCGCGCTCGCCGGTTGCTCCTACGAGGAGGTTGAGCGGGAGATCGGCTACCAGGGCCCCGCCCGCATCAACCCGTGGCTCGCCGCCGAACGCTTCGCCGAATCCTACGGCTACGGCGTCGTCTCAACACCGGCGTGGCAGGAGCCGGGCCACGACGAATCCATCTGGTTCATACCCGGCATTCTCGTCGAGAGCAACTTCATCACCGGCCGGCTCGCCAGGTGGATGGACGACGGCGGCCACCTCGTCGTCCTCATGGAAAACGCGGACGCCGCCACCAACGACTGGGGCATGTTCCAACACGCCGCGCCACCCGTCGTCTCCCCCGCCCTGCGCGAACTCATCGAAAACACCGGCATGTCACTCGATGACGGGGACACAAGCGCCAGCCCGGTCATCACCGCCGGATACCGGGAACGCACCTTCCGCATCGACGCCAGCCCGCACCAACGCGTATTCCCCCCCGGGCACGCCACGGGAAATGAAGATGAAGACGACGCGGGCAATGGCGCGTGGAAGGCGGGGGCGGTCGCCACCGCCCGCCACGGTCTCGGCCGCCTCACCGTCGTTGCAGACGCCCGCATTTTCCGCAACCGCTGGATTGATGATGAGGATCACGCCGCCCTGCTCGCCGCCATCCTCGGCGATGCCGACAACCGCCTGAGCGCCGGCTTCATGCGCGGCTCCGGGCTTTCCTTCTGGAGCCTCCTCGGCACCCACCTGTGGCCGCTGCTCGTCGCCTTCGGCGCGTGGCTTTTCTTCTGGCTCTGGCGCTGCTTTTCGCGCTTCGGCCCGCTCGAAGCCGCCGAGGAACCGAACAACCTGCGCGGATACGACCACCACCTCGAGGCGCTCGGTGGCTTCCACTGGGAGATCGACCGCGCCGGCGGCCTGCTCGCACCCATCCGCGCCCGCATCATCGAGCGCGGCCACCACCTCGCCGCCCACACCGGCAGGCCCGAATCCGAATACCGGGAAATCCTCGCCGCCCGCGCCGAACTCTCCCGCGAACAAATCGCCCGCGCGCTCGAGGACACCAAACCGCCGCGAGACGCCGCCTCCCTCACCCATCTCACCGCCGACCTCCAGAAAATCCTCCACAGCCTCCCATGAACGAAGAACAACCATCCGAACCCGTATCCGAACTCGCAAGCGACGCGGAACCCGCCACCGAGACCACCACCGGGCAGACCCTCGGCGAATTCATCGGCGCGATCCGCGACCAGATCCGCCGCGCCATCATCGGCCAGGACGACGTGGTCGATCACGTCATCGCCGCGCTTCTCGCAGGTGGCCACGTCCTCCTCGAGGGCAAGCCCGGCCTCGGCAAGACCCACCTCGTCAACTCGCTCGCCGCCACCTTCGGCGGCCGCGCCGGGCGCATCCAGTTCACCCCCGACCTGATGCCCTCCGACGTCACCGGCTTCCGCCTCTTCGACATGAAGAGCCAGACGTTCCAGCTCCGCCAGGGCCCCGTCTTCACCAACCTCCTGCTGGCCGACGAGATCAACCGCGCCCCCGCCAAAACCCAGGCCGCCCTGCTCGAAGTCATGCAGGAGCGCCAGGTCACCATCGACGGCGAGACGCTGCCGCTCCACCCTCCGTTCATGACGCTCGCCACCCAGAACCCCATCGAGCAGGAGGGCACCTACCCGCTGCCCGAGGCCCAGCTCGACCGGTTTCTCATGAAAGTCCTCATCGACTACCCGAACGAGGCCGACGAGACCCTCATCGTCGGGACCGCCGCCGGCGAGGCCCCCGGCGCACCGACAACCGACGGCGTCGAGGTCGTCTGCGGGCCGGAGCAGATCGTCGCCGCTCAGGAGACCGTCTCCGCCGTCACCGCCGTGCCCGGGGTCGTCGGCTACGCCGTCGCCCTCGCCCGCGCCACCCGCGAGGCCCGCACCATCTCGCTCGGTGCCGGCACCCGCGGGGCCATCAGCCTCATCCGCGCCGCCAAGGCATTCGCCGCCATCGACGACCGCGGCTACATCACGCCCGACGACGTCAAGCGCCCCGCCCTGCCCGTGCTCCGCCACCGCGTGCAGCTCACCCCGGAAGTCGCCATCAGCGGGCAGGAGACCGACGACGTGCTCGCCGCCATCATCGAAAGCGTTCCCGCCCCGCGCGAATAAAACATGCTCCACCCCACGCCACGGCTCACCCACGCCTGCCTCGGCTGGCTCGCCCTCGCGCTCGTTCCGGTGGTCGCGCCCGCCTGGAGCACCGCCTGGCTCGCGCTCGGCGGCGTCGCGTTCGCCGTGATCGCGGCCGATGGTGTGCTCGCCCGGCTCCGGCCCCGCGTCGAAATCGACCGCCGCCTCCCCGGCCGGTTCGCTCTCGGCGAGCCGTGCGAAGTCGTCCTCAAAATCCGCAACCCCCACCCGCGGCCGCTGCGCGTCTCCCTCTTCGACGGCATTCCGGCCGATGCCGAAGCGCCCGCCATGCCGTGGCACGGCGTGGTGCCCGCCGGGCGCGAAATCCGCGTCGCCCACCCCGTCACCATCCGCACCCGCGGCGAGACCGTCTTCTCCCCCGTTCACCTCCGCCACCGCTCGCCCCTCGGCCTGTGGGACGCGCCCTCCAGGGCCTGCCCGCCCGAGCGCGTCAAGGTCTATCCGAATTTCGAGCCCGTCGTCCGCCACGCCCTGCTCGCCATGCAGCACCGCGAAAGCCCGCTCGGCATCCAGAGCCGCCCGCGCGCCGGCACCAGCCGCGAGTTCCACCAGCTCCGCGACTACCGCGAGGGCGACCCGCCCTCGCAAATCGATTGGAAGGCCACCTCCCGCCGGCAGACGCTCATCAGCCGCGAATTCCGCGAACAGCGCGACCAGTCCATCATCTTCATGCTCGACACCGGCCGCCGCATGCGCGCCATGGACGGCGACCTGCCACAATTCGATCACGTCCTCAACGCCGTCCTCCTCGTCGCCCACATCGCCCTGCGCCAGGGCGACCAGGTCGCGGTCAAATCCTTCGGCGGGTCCGACCGCTGGCACCCCCCACTCAAAGGCGCGCACGCCATGCCCACCCTGCTCAACCACCTCTACGACTTCCAGACCACCGCCGCGCCCAGCGATTTCACCGCCGCCGCCGAGTCGCTCATGGCCCGCCAGAAACGCCGCGCCCTGATCGTCCTTCTCACCAACCTCCGCGGCGAAGACGGCAAGGAACTCATCCCCGCCATCCAGCTCCTCAACACCCGCCACCTCGTCCTCCTCGCCAGCCTCCGCGAGCAGATGATCGACGCCACCATCGACACTCCCATCGACGGCTTTCCCGCCGCACTCCGCTATCTCGCCGCCGACCGCTACCTCGCAGAACGCCGCGAAATCCTCGCCACCATGCACGCCGCCGGCGTCATCACCCGCGACTGCACTGCCGGCGAACTCGCCATCAACCTCGCCAACAGCTACCAAGACATCAAATCCGCCGGCAGGCTGTGACACCGCTCAATCCGCCTTCCGCTTCAACAACGGAAACAGCACCACATCGCGAATCGTCGGCGCGCCCGTCAGCATCATCACCAAACGATCAATACCGATGCCGATGCCACCCGCCGGCGGCATCCCATGCTCAAGCGTCTCGATGAAATCATAATCCACCTTCTGCTCCTCCTCGCCGCCAGCCTGGTGCTCGAGGCGTTCGCGCTGCGCGTCCGGGTCGTTCAACTCGGAATAGCCGGGTGAGATTTCCTGGCCGTTGATGATCAGTTCGTAAACCTCGATGGTCTTCCCACCCGGGGATACCTTCGCCAGCGGGATCAGCTCGCTCGCCACCCGCGTCACGAAGCACGGGTCGAACGTCTTCTCCTCCACCAGCTTCTCGAAAACCTGCTGGACCACCTCGTAGTCCTCCATTTCCGGCGAGATCTGCACGCCGAGTTCGTCGCATTTCGCGCGCCGCTGTTCCGGTGTGAGGTCGAAGAAATCCTCCCCCGCCGCGGTTTTGATCAGGTCGTGATAATTCGCGCGCCGCCACGGCCGGCTCAGGTCGATCACGCGCGTCACGTTGCCCTCCTCGTCCTTGTGCTCGATTTTCAGCCCGCCGCAGAACTTCTCCGCCAGGTGGCAGACGAGTTCCTCCACGAGGTCCGCCATCCGCTCGAAATCCGAAAACGCCCAGTAGGCCTCCAGCATCGTGAACTCCGGATTGTGCCGCCGCGAGATGCCCTCGTTGCGGAAGTTCCGGTTGAGTTCGAAAATCTTCGTGAACCCGCCGACGAGCAGCCGCTTCAGGAAAAGCTCCGGCGCGATCCGCAGCGTCAGCGGCATCCCCAGCGCGTTGTGGTGGGTCTCGAACGGCCGCGCCGCCGCGCCGCCCGCCACGTCCTGCAGCATCGGCGTCTCCACCTCCAGGAACCCGCGCGCCTGGAAGAAATCGCGGATCTCCGCCAGCATACGCGAACGCGCCACGAACAGCGCCGTGCTCTCCGGATTGCCCATCAGGTCGAGGTGGCGCTTGCGGTATTTGGTCTCCCGGTCCGCCAGCCCGTGGAACTTGTCGGGCATCGGGCGCAGCGATTTCGACAGCACGGTGAACGACTCCACCTTCACCGTCGGCTCGCCGGTCCTCGTCAGGAACGTCTCGCCGGTGATGCCGATCCAGTCCCCGCGGTCCAGGCATTTCCACGCCGCCACCCGCTCCTCCTCCATCCCCTTCAGGCCGATGTAGCCCTGGATCGCGCCGAGCGCGTCGGAGAGCTGGAAAAACACGGATTTCCCCATGTCGCGCAACGCCGTGATCCGCCCGGCCACCGTCACCGCACGGCCCTCCGCGAAATCCGCGCGCAGCTCGCCCGGCGTGGTCGTCGTCTCGAAGCGCGCTCCATAGGGATCGATGCCAAGCTCGCGGAGCCGGGCGAGTTTCTCGCGGCGCACGGCGATCAGTTCGGCTTCGGTGGATTGCGGGGATTCGGCTTCGGACATGGCGGCACCCAATTAGGCGCGACGCCTGTAATCGGCAAGAACCGATGCGGGAAATCCGAAGCTCAAATCCGCCTGTTTCCAAGGGCCGGGAAAAAAATCCCGATTAAAATTGGAATTGTTCTTGATAAAATCTGGAACCGTTCCAATTTCCGCGGCCATGCACTCCGATACGCATCACGAGTCGCTCAAGATCCCGGATGAGATCCGCGGATTGCGGATGACGCGTCAACGCGGCGAGGTTTATCGCATCCTCGCCGAAGAAAAAACCCATCCCACCGCCAACGAGGTCTTCATGCGGGTGAAGGACCGCCTCCCCAACGTTTCGCTGGCCACCATTTACAACTGCCTTGAAGCGCTCGTGCAGCATGGCATCGTCCGCCAGGTCAATTTCGACCGCGAACCATCGCGCTTCTGCTCGAACCTCGCCGATCACGGCCACTTCCACGACGCCTCCACCGGCGTCATCCACGACATCCACTTCAAACCCGGCGTCCGCCTTTCCGACGTGCTCGACCTCCCCGACGGCGCGCTCATCGACGACGTCGAAATCACCCTCCGCGGTCGCATCAACAGCGATTCCTGAAATTTCAGAAACCACCAACCATCCACCAACAAACAACAACATGAGCCTCCACATCCAAGACCTCCGCGCCACCCTCGAAGACGGCACCGAAATCCTCAAGGGCGTCACCCTCGAAATCCCCAAAGGCGAAGTCCACGCCATCATGGGGCCGAACGGGTCGGGCAAATCCACACTGTCCAAGGTCATCGCAGGTCATGAAAGCTACGTTGTAACCGGCGGCTCCGTCACACTCGACGGCGAGGACGTCCTCGAAATGTCCATCGACGAGCGCTCCCGCGCCGGCGTTTTCATGGCCTTCCAATACCCCTCCGAAGTCCCCGGCGTCTCCAATGCGAACTTCATCCGCGCAGCCCTCCAGGCCCGCCTGCCCAAAGGTGAGGAAATCGACGCCGTCGCTTTCTACAAGTCGCTCTACAAGAAAATGGACCTCCTCGACATGGACCGCAAGTTCACCGCCCGCGCCGTCAACGAAGGTTTCTCGGGCGGCGAGAAAAAGCGCAACGAGATCCTCCAGATGATGATGCTCGATCCCGTTTACGGCATTCTCGACGAGACCGACTCCGGGCTCGATATCGACGCCCTCAAGGTCGTCGCCAAAGGCGTTAATGCCATGCGTTCGCCCGAGCGCGGCTTCCTGCTCATCACCCACTACCAGCGCCTGCTCAACTACATTGAGCCGGACCACGTCCACGTCATGTCCGAAGGCCGCATCGTCAAATCCGGCGGTGCCGGACTCGCCCTCGAACTTGAGGAAAAAGGTTACGAATTCCTAAAGGAAGAACCCGCCCTGGCCTGACACCCTGTGTTTTGTCTGAAATCTGAAAACTGAAAACTCGCAAACCTCACCCACCCATGTCTTTCGAAGAAAACAACTCCGCCCTCCTCGACGAGGAAACCCACGAAGCGATCAACATCGACCGCACCAAAGGCGATTTCACCTTCCCCGAGCGCCACAAATACGACGCCGGCCGCGGCCTCACCGGGAAAACCATCGACTACATCTGCGACGTCAAAAAAGATCCGCAGTGGGTTCGTGAATTCCGCCACAAGGCCCTGAAGACCTTCCTTTCCAAGCCCAATCCAACCCATTGGGCGACGAAGGATCTCGAGAACATCGATTTCGACAAGATCCGCTACTACCTCTCCGACGGAGAAAAGCCCAAACGCTCGTGGGACGAGGTCCCTCCCGAAGTGCTCGAAACCTTCGAGCGCCTCGGCATTCCCGAGCAGGAGCGCGCTTTCCTCGCCGGCGTTGAAGCCCAATATGACTCCGAGGCCTCCTACTCCAACATGAAGGAGGAACTCTCCAAGCAGGGCGTCATCTTCGTATCATCCGCCGAAGGTCTCAAGGAGCATGAGGAGATCTTCCGTCCCTGGTTCGGCAAGGTCATCCCCACCGCCGACAACAAATACTCCGCCCTCAACAGCGCGGTCTTCTCCGGTGGCTCCTTCATCTACATCCCCAAGGGCGTGAAGCTCAAGCAACCGCTCCAGGCCTACTTCCGCATCAACTCGGAATCCTTCGGCCAGTTCGAGCGCACGCTCATCATCGCCGACGAAGGCGCCGAGGTCACCTACATGGAAGGCTGCACCGCCCCCAAATTCGAGACTGCCACCCTGCACTCCGCCGTCGTCGAACTCGTCGCACTCAAGGGCGCGAAAATCCAATACATCACCGTCCAGAACTGGTCGTCCAACGTTTTCAATCTCGTCACCAAGCGCGGCCTTGCCATGGAGGACGCCGAAGTGCGCTGGATCGATTGCAACATCGGCTCGCGCCTCACCATGAAATACCCCGGCGTCATCATGAAGGGCGAGCGCGCCCGCGGCGAAGTGGTCTCCATCGCCCTGGCCAACACCAACCAGCACCAGGACACCGGCGCGAAAATGATCCACGCCGCGAACAACACGACCTCCAACGTCGTCTCCAAGTCGATCTCCGTCGGTGAGGGCCGCTCGACGTATCGCGGCCAGGTGCACATTCCGAAGCACCTCAAGGGCTGTAAGAACAACACCGAGTGCGATGCCCTGCTCATCAACAGCAACTCCCGCACCGACACCTATCCGGCCATCAGCGTCAAGGGCAACCGCCACGCCACCCAGCACGAGGCCAGCGTCTCCCAGGTCTCCGAGGAAATGCTCTTCTACATGCAGCAGCGCGGCATCGACGAGGGCCACGCCATGTCCCTCGCCGTCAACGGCTTCATCAACGACCTCGTCCGCGAGTTCCCGATGGAATACTCCGTCGAACTCAAACGCCTCATCGATCTTGAAATGGAAGGCAGTGTTGGCTGATCCGACCGATCCGACAAATCCGACCGACCTAACAATATGACCACAGCCACCACCCTTCCCGCCTGGTTCACCGCCCGCCAACAAGCCGCGCAGACCCGTTACGAATCCTTCCCCACGCCCAGGCGCGGCGATGAGGAATGGCGCTTCGCAAACTTCAAACAACTCGACTTCACCGGCTTCGATAAAGCCCAACGGAGCGCCGGCTTCAGTCGGCCCGAAGCTCTCGTGAGCCGCTCCACCGGCCTCGAAGCCCCCGCCGCCAAATTCATCTTCCGCAACGACACCCTCGTCTCCTCCGACTCGAACAACCTCCCCGAAGGCGTCATCTGCCTCCCGCTCGCCGAGGCCCTCGTCTCCCACGGCGACCTCGTCGAAGCCCACTTCATGAAACAGGAGACCCGCCTCGGCTCCGCCAAATACGCCGCCTGGCACGAGGCCAATGTTTCCAACGGCATGTTCATCCTCGTGCCGAAAAACGTCGAGGTCGATGGCGTCATCGAAGTCCACCACTGGATTGACGGCGCCAACACCGTCATCTTCCCGCACACCCTCATCGTCACCGAAGCACACGCCAAAGTCCGCGTCGTGGACATCTTCCGCTCCACCACCGAACTCGATCCCGGCGTCGCCGTCGCCTTCAACGACCTCTGCGCCGGCCCCGGCTCGTCGCTCGATTACGTCGCCGTGCAGGCGCTCAACGAAGTCACCCGCGTCATCCAGATCAACGAGACATCCGCCGCGCGCGACGCCAATGCCAAAGGCTTCATCCTCAACACCGGAGCGTCCTGGGCCCGCAACGAGTCGCTCTCGCGCCTCGAAGGACCTGGCTCCCATTCCGACATGCTCTCCATCTCCATCCCGGCACGCGAGCAGGAATACGACCAGCGCACCTTCCAGCACCACGTCTCCGAAGGCGCCTACTCCGACCTGCTCTACAAGAACACCCTCTACGACCACGCCAAGACGATCTTCTCCGGCCTCATCTTCGTCGATGAGCGCGCGCACCACACCGACGCCTACCAGACCTGCCGCAACCTCCTCATGAGCGACACCGCCGAGGCCAACTCCATGCCCGGCCTCGAAATCAACGCCGACCAGGTCAAGTGCTCGCACGGCTCCACCTCCGCGCAGATCCATGACGACGAGATCTTCTACCTCCGCGCCCGCGGCATCGACCCCGCCCGCGCCCGCCAGCTCATCGCCCTCGGCTTCTCCATCGAGGTGTTGGAGCGCATCGGTCACGAGGGGCTCGAGACTCTTCTCCTCACCTTCATCGAAGCGAAGATGACCGGCCTGACGTGCTGAGAGCGCCCTGGGACCGCCAACGTCCCCGTTGGCTGAAAATGAAATGACAAAGACCTGTCGCTTGCGGCTTTTTCTTTGTCTTTCCATTCGCCGTGCCGACGAGGACGTCCGCGCTCCCGGACCTCCCGTTTGCTTGCCCGGATCGATCCGCGCGCTACCATCCCGGCATGGACGACGCCACCATTGTGGCCCAAGCCCGCGCCGCCGATCTGGCAAAGGTGCTTGCCGCATTGTCTTCCCATTTGTAATCGAGCCATTAGCGTCCGTGGCATGCGCCAACCGCTGATGTTGTGGATCCTGGGCGATGGGAAGCCGGGACACGAAAACCAATCGCTCGGCCTGGCCGAGGCCATCGGGCGGGTGGTGACGTGCGACGTGCGGCGGATTCCGGCGGAATCTTGGCGCGGAGCGTGCCGGATGGCCGCGGAGCAGCCGCGCCCGGACGCCATCCTCGCGGCGGGCCACGCGACCCACCGGTTGTTATGGTGGCTGGCGCGCCGTCATCGCGCGAAGTCGGTGGTGCTGATGCGGCCCTCGCTCCCGTCGTGTCTCTTTGATTTCGTGATCGCACCGGAGCACGATTTCAAGAAACCGCCGCCAGAGAGCGGGCGGGTGCTGGCGACACGCGGGGCGTTGAACCGGGTGGTGCCGGCGGATGGCGCGGCGCGCGATGGGACGTGGGTTCTGCTGGGCGGGCCGTCGAAACACCACGGCTGGGATGCCACGGCGATGCGCGGAATGATCCGGGAAATCGCGGAACGGTCATCCGGGCTGGAGGCGGCGGATTCGCGGCGGACACCCGGCGGATTTTTCGATTCCCTCGAATTCATTGAAACGCGCCACCACCACGCCCACGCGAAACCGGGCTGGCTCGCCGGGCGACTGGCTTCGGCGAAGGATGTGTGGGTCACGGAGGACTCGGTGTCGATGGTCTATGAGGCGCTTACCGGCGGAGCAAGGGTCGGCATCCTGCCGGTGCCCCGGCTGAGCGACGACGCCCGCGTGGTGAAAGGCCTCGACCGGCTGGCGGACGACGGATGGGTGACCCGGTTCGGCGATTGGAAAACCTCCGGCCAACTCGGTGATCCGCCCGGCAGACTGGCGGAGGCGGATCGCGCGGCCCGCTGGCTGCTGGAGCGGATGCGAACCCCGGGCGAAGCATGAATTTCACAGCCCGGTGCCTTCGATGGCGGGTTTGCCGGAGGCGGCGCGGAGGGTGTTTTCCACCGTCACCCGCGCGATCTCGGCGAGCGCCTCGCGGGTGAGGAACGCCTGGTGCGCGGTGACGAGCACATTGGGAAAGGTGAGCAGGCGCGCCAGTTCGTCGTCCTGCATCACCACGTCGGAGAGATCCTCGAAAAACACGCCTTCCTCCTCTTCGTAAACATCGAGCGCCACGCCGCCGATGTGGCCGCTTTTGAGCCCGGAGATGAGCGCGGCGGTGTGGATCAGCCGGCCCCGGCTCACGTTGACGATGAAGACGCCGGGTTTCATCCGCTTGATCGCCCGTTCGTCGATCAGGTGGGCGGTGTCGGGTGTGAGCGGGGCGTGCAGGGAGATGACGTCCGCCCCGGCGAAAAGCGTGTCGTTGTCGGTGTAGGTGACGCCCTGTGCGGCCGCCCATTCATCGTCGGGCGAGATGTCGCTGGCCAGCACCCGCATGCCGAACCCGCGCAGGATGCCCGCCGCCAGCCTGCCGGTCTTGCCGGTGCCGATGATGCCCGCGGTTTTCCCGTGGAGGTCGAAGCCGACCAGGCCACCGAGCGAGAAATTCATTTCGCGCACACGCGAGTAGGCGCGGTGGATCCGGCGGTTGAGCGCGAGCAGCAGCGCCACGGTGTGCTCCGCCACGGCGTGCGGCGAGTAGCTGGGCACGCGGGTGGTGCGGATGCCGGCCTCCTTCAGCGCGGTGAGATCCACGTTGTTGTAGCCCGCGCAGCGGAGCGCGAGGTGGCGCACGCCGGCCTTCCCGAGCAGCCCGGCGGTGGCGGCGTCCACCGGATCGTTCACAAAACAGCAGACCGCCGCCGCGCCGTTCGCCGCCGCAGCCGTCTCCGGGCCGAGTCGGAATTCGAAAAAGCGGAGTTCCAACGAGTCGCCCGCGGCGCGGGCGAGGTATTCGCGGTCGTAGGATTTGGCGTCGAAGACGGCGAGGACGGGTTTTCCTGACATGGTTCTAACGGGTTGCGCGGCGCCAGTCGCCGAAGGCC
>SLAV01000199.1 GCA_007126655.1 Haloferula sp.
AAGAAACCGCCGTCTGCAACCTCGGCTCCGTCATCCTCGACAGCCACATCACCGCCGACGGTGCCCTCGATCACGACATGCTCAAAGAGACCATCACCGTCGCCATCCGCGCCCTCGACAACGTCATCGACATCAACTTCTACCCCACCGAAGCCGCCAAAACCGCCAACTCCCGCCACCGCCCCATCGGCCTCGGCGTCATGGGCCTTCAAAACGCCCTCTACAAACGCGGACTCTCCTTCGCATCCGACGCCGCCGTCGAATTTAACGACGAAATGATGGAAGCCATCGCCTACTACGCCTACAGCGCCTCCTCCGACCTCGCCGCCGAAGTCGGCACCTACTCCAGCTACCAAGGCTCCAAATGGCAGCGCGGACTCCTCCCCCAAGACACCCTCGACCTCCTCGAAGACGAGCGCGGCCGCAAAATCGACGTCCCGCGCGGCGGCAAAATGGACTGGTCCGTCGTCCGCGAAAAAATCGCCAAACACGGCATGCGCAACTCCAACGTCCTCGCCATCGCCCCCACCGCCACCATCAGCAACATCATGGGCACCACCCCGTGCATCGAGCCCAACTACAAAAACCTCTACGTCAAATCCAACCTCTCCGGCGACTTCATCGTCCTCAACCGCCAGCTCGTCAAAGACCTCAAACAAGCCGGCCTCTGGAACCAGGACATGCTCGACCAGCTCAAATACTTCGACGGCGAACTCGACGCCATCGAAGGCATCCCCCAGGCCATCAAAGACAAACACAAAACCGTCTTCGGCATCGACTACCAATACATCATCGACGCCGCCGCCCGCCGCCAGAAGTGGATCGACCAATCCCAGTCCGTCAACCTCTTCCTCGCCACCCCCGACATGAAGACCCTCAGTCACATGTACCGCCGCGCCTGGGACAAGGGCCTCAAAACCACCTACTACCTCCGCACCCTCCAAGCCAGCAACATCGAAAAAGCCACCATCGACGTCAAAAAAGAACAACGCGGCCACATGGCGGCCCAAACTGCCACCACAGCCGCCGCAGCCAAAGCCTACACCGCCGAAGAAAAAATGGCCTGCTCCCTCGACGCCATGATGAACGGCGGCGAATGCGAGGCCTGCCAGTAAAAAGGGGAGCGCGGGCGTCCCGCCCGCCTCTTCAAGGAGTGTGGGCGTCTCGCCCACAAGTCTAAAACCAACATTCCGCCATGCCTCCAGCTTTCCCCATTGACAGCCCAGGCCCTGGCGAGAATGTTTCTCGCGATGAAGGTCAAATCACCATCGCCAAAGCTCATCGCGATCAGCAACGCACTTTCGAGTGCGCCGCCCAAGCGATTGTCCATCGAGACGGTTCGCGCCCAGGTGATCCAGCATCTTTCAGAGTCGAAATCGGAAATCTTGAGAGCTGGGCAGCCCAAACCGGTGCATTGATACCCGCCGAGGAAGTGGATCAGCTCGGGCTGGTATCCAATCACACCAGCGAGCACGAGGTTTTCTACCGGAAGCACGACGACCGGGCCGTCAAACGCACCTGGCCCGGTGTTTATGGCCAGATCCCCGTGGCGATGAACGGCGGTTTGGATCGGAGAAACGCCACTCCATCCGAATACCTCACGCGCATGGCCCTGCACATCGAGGCCTTCGCCAGCGACATTCGACTCGAAGGCGTCACCATTTCAGACAAACCCAGCATGATCATCGGCCAGCCTGCCGGGCAGCCGTCAATCGTCATCTCCCAGCGCTGGTATGCAAAAAAGGGCACCGCCACCAACGAAGATATCCATGACCTCCTCGTCAGCGAAGGTTTCCGAGCCGCTCCCGCTTCCTATTTCGGCTGGTTCAGACCTGACGACGGCGTCGTAATCGTCGATGCAAAGCCCGACAACTTCATCCAAACCCCGGAAGGCCTCATGCCCATCGACCTCCAGATGGCACAATTCACCCCCGAGCAGATGAAAGCCGCCAACCTCACCACCGACTCATCCGCCCCCATCATTTTCATCCCCCGATAACCCCATCGTCATGATCACTCACGCCCCATTCAAATGAAACCCCCCAAGGAGCGGCAGCCCGTAGCTGGGACTTGCAGTCCCAGTCCGTCGTGGGGACATCCTGTCCCCACACCTCTTCCCCAATCTGCCCACCGGTCTCCC
Organism: Haloferula sp.; assembly: GCA_007126655.1. GTDB lineage: Bacteria > Verrucomicrobiota > Verrucomicrobiia > Verrucomicrobiales > Akkermansiaceae > Luteolibacter. The sequence continues at coordinate 2,141 of SLAV01000199.1, forward strand.
TCTCCCCCGAATTTTCACCTTGCAAAGTAAACCTCCAGGTTAAATATTCTCCATGGAAGCTATCCTCTACCAATCCGGTCCATAACCCAAACCCCATGCCCTCCCGCCTCCAAGCCCTCAAAGCAAAAGCCGACCAGGCGCGCACATCCCACGCCTACCACGCCGAAGGTGCCTCCATCCGCTTCACCGAGGCTGTCGTAGCGCGCATGGAATCCTGCGGCATCACCCGCACCGACCTTGCCAAAAAAATCGGCACCTCCCCCGCCTACATCACCAAAATCCTCCGTGGCGACACCAATTTCACCCTCGAATCCATGGTCAAAATCGCCCAAGCCTTGGACTGCGAAATGGATTTCGAACTCCGCCCTCTCACCCGCAAAGTCACCTACCACACCAACACCTCAGCGCGAGTATCCATTCTAAACGATCAGCTACAGTAGCGGCGACCACCGGTCGCCGCTAC
>SLAV01000053.1 GCA_007126655.1 Haloferula sp.
ATCGACCGCTTCGGCGAACCGGGATGCGACTGGTGGGTGCCGGTCGGCAGCGAAATCCAACTGCCCGCCGGATTCACCACCTGCGAGGGTGACGCGCTCGAATCGCTGCGCGTCGCCCGCGCCATCCCCGCATGGGGGCGCGAACTCACCGAAAACATGCTCCCCCCCGAGGCCCGCCTCGAAACCACCGACATCTCCTATCAAAAAGGCTGCTACATCGGCCAGGAGGTCATTTCCCGCATCAAGTCCGCTGGCAAAGTCAACCGCCTTCTCACCCGCTTCGAGATCCACGCCGCCGACGCCGCGCCCGGCCCGCTCACCGACGCCCGCGGCCGCGAGGCCGGTCACATCACCACCGTCGCCCCCGCAACAAACGATGCGGAGGCGGACACACGGCACGCCCTCGGCTTCCTCAAACGCACCGCCGACGCGGATACCCTCCGCCTCGCCGCAGCCACGGTCCGCGTCGTCCCGTAAGCCTGAAAAAGAAATGGAACCGCGGATGGACGTGAATGAACGCGGATTTCCAATAAGATGGATCGATCCGATGTCTCACCTTTTGGATGAGTCGTGGATTTGCCGTAAGCCTCTGGAAATCAACGTTTATGACAGCGTTCATCTGCGGTTCATTCTCCCATTTAGGGCAAGGGAGCGCGGCGCATCCCGCCCGCAACGCAGCCACCGCATGGCTCGCCGCCGGGATCCTGACCCGGCGGGCATCCGGAAAATCAAAGCCGCTCGACCCGCACCCTGAGGAAAATCCTGGGCAGAGACTCGCTTGAAGCTGCGGTCACGGTGGTGAGATCGTCCACGGTTTCGGCCAGAAAACTGACGGTCGGACCACCATCCGGTCCCTCGCCTTCCGCATACCAGTTCACCAGATCGGGCGACCACTCGTAGTAACCCTGAATGTCCACCGGTGGATCGGGATTCAGCGGGTGCGTGAGGATGATGTCGGACCCCTCGAACCCCTCCATCACCACGCCCGTGCTGAACTCGCCGGGATTCGTGCCGAACCAGGCTTCGAGACCGTTCGGGATGCCGTCGCCGTCCGGATCGTCGCTGAAGCCCGTCTGCCCGCCGACATCGAAACCGGCGATCCAGTCGTCGAAGGTATTGCCGCCGGGCGCGGGCAGCGACTGGATCTTGAAGGCGCTGGCGGCCACATCGTTGTTCAAGAGATAGCGGTTGATGTTCGTGCCCCCCAGACCGGCGGACAGATGGTCCAGATTGAAGCGGAAGGCGGCCACATCCTGAGTCGGATTATTGCCCTCGTAAAAGCTCTCCAGCAGTTCGAGGGCCGGACCGGAGTCGATGGTAAAGGAGATTTCCAGCGGAGGATCGATGTCAATGTTGTTCGTGTTGCTGCCGGTTTCAAAGCGGTAGCCGTCAACGAAGGCATGCTGCGTATCGTTGGGTCCATGATAGAAAAAGTCGTCGCCGGTGACGGTGGCATCATCGGTGTCCAGCAGATAGACATCCAGTTGGTAATCATCGTTGCTGTGGTCACGCAGTCCGGTGATTTCAAAGGTGAAGGTGAAGGCGCTCAGTTCGTGGTCTGCCGGGAGTTCGGGCAGCTCATAGCGATAGACGATATTCAGATCCCGGCGGGTATTGTCGTTGGCAGACCCGAGCACGCCCACGTTGTTGTTGTTGGCGCCATCCACATAATAACCCAGAGCGGCAGCGTTCTCCTGTCTGCGCCCGAGGATGGTATCGATCGATTCCAGCGAGGCCAGGGTGATGGTGGGGTCCACGATTGTGTCGTCCACCGTAATCGTGATCATCGCGGAATTCGAAAGATCCCCGTCTTCCACCGTGAGCTCGAAGACGTAGGTGCCGTTCTCGATGAGATCGACCGTCGTCGCCGACGAAGTCGCGTCGTCAATGGAGACTGTGGGACCGCTCAGTTGCGTCCATTGGTGTGAGACCGGACCAATGCCGTAGCTGTAGGTGCTCGCGTTGAGCGGAAAGGCCGGAGTCGGCGGAATACTGGCGCCCTCGTCGATGAAGACCAGGATGCCTTGGTCGCGCCTCGTGAATTGGTCGAGGTAGAGCGATTGCGGCTCCATGGTTTCGCCCATGCCAATGCCTTCGAGGATGTCCGCCGGTGCGGTGTTGCCGTTGGTCGGATTGGTCGCGCCCGAGCGGTTGCCGCTGGTGCCGATGACATAGCCGTAGCGTCCCTGCTCGCTGATGACGATGGTATTGCCGCGGCTGCCACTGCCGCTGGTGTTCCAGTAAACGCCGTGGGCGGAGGTCAGCCCGTGGCCGATGGTACCGAAGTTCTGGCGGTGTGCCGCCGTGTAGAAGCTGTTGTGCGCGTGGCACATGTCGAACAGGTTCGAATGCGAGAAATGCATGTGGTGGTCGCTACCTGCGCTGTTGGGTTCATACATTCCTGTCAGGCCTGTGGCGCGCCGGGTCTCGCGGTCTTCACAACGCAGAAACACATTGCCCGAAGTACCCGCATGGGAAATGACGATGCCATGCCGGGAAAAATCGGCGGTACAATCCATGATCAGGCACTCATTGCTGCGCTGGACGCGGAACATGTAGCCATTGCCACCACCGCCGCCATACTGCGCGCG
>SLAV01000292.1 GCA_007126655.1 Haloferula sp.
CACCTACTTCAAACAACTCTTCGCCCAGGTCACCAACCCGCCGATCGACCCGATCCGCGAATGGGCCGTCATGTCCCTCGGCGCCGGCCTCGGCCCCGAGCGCAACCTGCTCGATGAAACCCCAGAGCACGCCCGCACCATCAACCTCGACAGCGCCATCCTCTACGAGCACCAACTCGAGCGCATCAAGCACCTCGGCGAGCACGGCTTCCCCGCCACCATCCTCGACTGCACCTGGCCCGCCGCCGACGGCGAAGCCGGCCTCAAACCCCGCCTCGACGAACTCTGCAAACTCGCCGAAGCCGCCGTCGATGCCGACTCCAGCATCCTCATCCTCTCCGACCGCGCCGCCGGTCCCGACCGCGTCGCCATACCCACGCTCCTCGCCATCGGCACCATCCACCACCACCTCAACCGCGCCCGCAAACGCCTTCGCGCCTCCATCGTCCTCGAGACCGGCGAGGCGCGCGACGTCCACCAGGTCGCCTGCTGCTTCGGCTTCGGAGCCACCGCCATCTGCCCCTACCTCGGCTACGCGACCACCCGCCAGGTCGTCGCCATCGACCAAGGCAAGGGCAAAGCCAAATTCGGCGAACTCTCGCTCGAAAAGGCCATGTCGAACTACCGCAAGGCGCTCGAAAAAGGCCTGCTCAAAATCATGTCCAAAATGGGCATCTCCGTCCTCAACTCCTACCAGGGCGCGCAAACCTTCGAAGCCATCGGCATCGGCAGGGACGTCATCGACTTCGCCTTCGCCGGCACCCCGTCGAAAATCGGCGGCGTCACCTTCGAGCACATCGCCGCCGAATCCCTCATCCGCCACAAGGCCGCGTTTGAAACCGAAGTCCCCGAAGGCGAAACCCTCGACCTCGGCGACCCTGGCTATAACCGCTACCGCAAGGCCGGCGAGCGCCACACCTTCACCACCGAGGTCATCAAGAGCTTCCACTCCTTCGTCAAATCCGGCAAAGAGGAGGAATACGAGGAATACGTCCGTGCCTCGCTCGAAACCAACCCCGTCGGCATCAAGGACCTGCTCGAATTCGTACCGAAATCCTCCGGCCCCGTCCCGCTTGAGGAAGTCGAGCCGATGGAAAACATCCGCCGCCGCTTCACCACCGCCGCCATGTCCATGGGCGCGCTCTCGCCCGAGGCCCACGAAACCCTCGCCATCGCCATGAACCGCATCGGCGGCAAATCCGACTCCGGCGAGGGCGGCGAGGATCCCGTCCGCTTCAAGCCCTACGCCAACGGCGACTTCGCGCGCTCCTACATCAAGCAGGTCGCCTCCGGCCGCTTCGGCGTCTCCGCCTACTACCTCGTCAATGCCGACGAAATCGAAATCAAGATGGCCCAGGGCGCCAAGCCCGGCGAAGGCGGCCAGCTCCCCGGCCACAAGGTCAACGCCCTCATCGCCCGCCTCCGCCACACCCAGCCAGGCGTCCAGCTCATCTCCCCCCCGCCCCACCACGACATCTACTCCATCGAGGACCTCGCCCAGCTCATCCACGACCTCAAGGAGGTCAATCCGCGCGCCCGCGTCACCGTCAAGCTCGTCGCCGCCAGCGGCGTCGGCACCGTCGCCGCCGGCGTCGCCAAGGCCTCGGCAGACAACATCCTCATCTCCGGCCACGAGGGCGGCACCGGCGCGTCCCCGCTCTCCTCCACCAAACACGCCGGCTCGCCATGGGAACTCGGCCTTACCGAAGCCCAGCAGACGCTTGTCATCAACAACCTGCGCGACCGCGTCGTCCTCCGCACCGACGGCGGCATCCGCAACGGGCGCGACGTCGTCACCGCCGCCATCATGGGCGCCGAGCAATTCAACTTCGGCACCACCGCCATGATCGCCATGGGCTGCGTCTATGTGCGCAAATGCCACCTCAACACCTGCCCCGTCGGCATCGCCACCACCGATCCGAAATTCCGCGCCAAATTCAAAGGCACCCCGGAAATGGTCATCAACTACTTCACCGGCGTCGCCGAGGAAGCCCGCCGCCACATGGCCGCCCTCGGCGTCCGCTCGCTCGACGAACTCATCGGCCACCCCGAATTCCTCCGCCAGCGCGACGTGCCGGATCACCCGAAAGCCAACACCCTCGACCTCCGCCCCGTCCTCCGCGACGTCGTCGCCGACGTCGCGAAATCCTCCGGCCGCAACCCGGAGGACATCGCCCGCATCCACACCCGCGAGCGCAACGATGGCATCGCCAAACCCGCCCTCGACCTCAAAATCATCAACGACATCGTCGCGGCCGTCACCGGCAACACCGCTCCGGAGACACCCGAATACGGCGAAAACTCCGTCTCCCCCGACATCCTCGAAGCCCTCCTCCTCCTGCCCGACCGCCAACCCGTCGCCCTCACCTACGACGTCGTCAACACCGACCGCAACCTCGGCACCCGCCTCTCCGGCCGCATCGCCGAGGTCCATGGCGACACCGGCCTGCCGCCCGAATCCATCCACCTCACCTTCAACGGCACCGCCGGCCAGTCGCTCGGCTGCTTCCTCACCAGCGGCGTGAAGCTCGAACTCATCGGCGAGGCCAACGACTACGTCGGCAAGGGCATGGCCGGCGGC
>SLAV01000303.1 GCA_007126655.1 Haloferula sp.
ACCGTGACCCTCAGCTTCACCGAACCGCTCGACGAAACCACCGCCACCAATACCCGGAACTACAACGTTTTCAGAGGGGACATGTTATGGGTCATTTCCACCGCGGCGCTGTCGCCCGACGGCAGGACCGTCACCCTGACCCTGGGAACACCGCTGACCGCCAACGCCACGTTCTCCGTCGCCATATCCAATGTGACCAGCATCGACGGCGTGCCGCTTCCACCGGGTATCACGCCCGAATTCCAAACCTGGGACAACGACCCGGACGGCATCAAGGTCTTCATCCTCGCCGGCCAGTCGAACATGGTTGGCTTCGGGCATGTGGAGACCGGCCACGACGGCGTCGAAGGTGCCATCGGCAGCCTGCGCCACCTCGCCGTGAACAACGAATCATTCCCCGAATACGACTACACCTCGCTGCTGGTGGACCCCGCCGAACCCGAAACCAGCCCGTGGCGAACCCGCGACGACGTCCAGGTCTGGTGGCGGGACGGCGGCGCGAATCTGGGTGGCAACGTCCGCAAGGGGCCAACCGGCCCCCCGTTTCATGGAACCTCCAGGGATTCGGGACCCAACCTGTTCGGCCCCGAATTCGGTTTCGGACACGTCATCGGGGACTTCCACGCGGATGACGACGTTCTCCTCATCAAGATCGCGTGGGGTGGCAAGTCGCTCGCCGTGGACTTCCGCCCGCCAAGCGCGGTCGCCGCCCGCGGCGGCGAGGTCGGGGAGTTCTATCACGCGATCTTCGATGACTCGCGCGATGTGCTCAATCACCTCGGCGACGAGTTCCCCCAATGGGAAGGCCGCGGCTACCAAATCGCCGGCTTCGGGTGGCACCAGGGGTGGAACGACCGGGTGAACCAGGGCTTCAACGATGAATACGAGGAAAACATGGTGGACTTCATCGCCGACGTGCGCACCGAACTCGGCCTGCCGGAACTGCCCTTCGTCATCGCCTCCACAGGCATCGACGGCGTGGACATGTCTCACCCCCGCGCCCTGTCCCTGATGGCGGCGCAACTCGCCATGGCGGATTTCGACAAATACCCGCAACACGAGGGCAACGTCGAGGTCATCGACACCCGGGGCTTCTGGCGGCCGGCGGATGAGTCACCCGCCGGCCCGAATCAGGGCTTCCACTGGCACCAGAACGCGGAGACCTTTTTCCTGATCGGCAGCTCCATGGGCGAACGCATGGCGGATCTGCTGGAACCTGCCGAATGAGCGGCCCGGCCCGCGCCCCTCCCGGCGCGGGGACACCCCGGCGACCGGCGGATTTTCCACGGGAAAATCCGGCATCTCTTGGCTTGCCAAGGCGGGGGGAAAAAAGAAACTCCTTGCAGCAAGCACCAATCCCACAGGCCATCATTCCATGAAGTTCCGCATTTCCAAGGAAGCGTTTCTCGACGCGTTGCAGAAAGTGCAGCACGTCGTCAGCTCGCGCACGACGCTGCCCATTCTCTCGAACGTCCTGCTCGTCGCGCGCGACGGGCGGCTGCACCTCACCACCACCGACCTTGACGTGGGCATCACCGGCTCGGTCGAGGCCACGATCGAGAAGGACGGCTCCACCACGCTTCCCGCCCGCCGCCTGGTGAGCATCATCCGCGAGCTTCCCGCCAGCGAGGTCGAGATCTCCGTGGATGCGAAAAACCACGCATCCATCCGCAGCGGCCCGTCCTTTTTCAAGATCATCGGCCTGCCCGAGACGGAGTTCCCGCCGCTGCCCGAATTCGACGACTCGCGCGTCTTCAAGATCCCCCAGCACGTCCTTCTCGACGGCCTTCGCAAGACGTCCTACGCCATCTCCACCGACGAGACCCGCTACGTCCTCAACGGCATTTACGCCTCCTTCCGCGAGGGCAGGATGACCCTCGTCGCCACCGACGGCCGCCGCCTTGCGATGGTCGATGCGGACCTCGAATTCCCCGCCTCGCACGAGAAGGACGTCATCATCCCGACCAAGGCCGTGCAGGAACTCCAGCGCCTCCTCGGCGAGGAGGGCGAGGTGGTCCTCAAGCTCGCGGACAACCAGGTCTCCTTCACCATCGGCGACAGCATGCTTTGCAGCAAGCTGATCGAGGGCAACTACCCGAACTACCGCCAGGTGATCCCCGGCGACAGCAGCGTGCGGGTCGTCATCCCGCGCGAGGCACTGCTCGAAACCGTGCGCCGCGTCTCGCTGCTCTCCTCGGACAAGTCGAACTCGGTGAAAATCGTCTTCAACCCGAACAGCCTGGTCGTCAGCGCCAATTCGCCGGATGTCGGCGAGGCCGAGGAGACCATGGACGTCTCCTACGACGGCGAGCAGATGCAGATCGCCTTCAACCCCGAGTTCCTGCAGGCCCCGCTGCGCGCGCTCGAGACCGACAACGTCTATCTCGACCTCATCGACGAGATGAGCCCCGGCGTGCTGCGCATCGAGGGCTCGTTCCTCTACGTGCTCATGCCCATGCGCGTGACGAACTGAGGATGCGGCGTCCCGCATCGCGGCGGTACTCCGTGATTGCCGTGGTGCTGGAACGTGAGCGGTGGTTCTCAATCGCGGCCGATTCCATCGAGGAGCCCGCGCAGATCTTCGCGCACCTCCGCGGGGGCGCGGTCGTCGAGCCTTTCGAGCGCGACGTTGTTGAGGAAATCCCGCCTGCGGGTGCCGACGAAAAGATCCAGCTCCAGCAACACGCGCGGGCCCGCCGCGGTGGCCACCACCGGAAACAGGGCCATCCCGGGATTCACATCCCCCTCGCGGCGGCAGGCCACCACCGTCCAGTGGTCGCCGGACCGGACCACGCGGTCCTCCTCCACCTCGGGCAGCCGGGTGGACAGCTCGTAGCCGAGGTTGCGCAAAAGCCGGTTGTGGCCCTCGGCGTCGTCGAGCACGGCCACCCGCTCCAGGCAGCCCTCCAGATCGCCGGCGGCGACCGCCGCGAGAAACCCGCTCACCAACCCGTCCGCATCGGCCTCCGGCACCACGGCGTCCGGCTCCACTTTTTCGAGTTTCTCCACCGGAGCGAGCATCGCCCCGGTCCATTCGTGGAGCCAGATGTTGCGCTGTTCGTCGCGCCAGGCGGCCAGTTCTCCGCTGATGGGTTCCTCGGGTTCGTCCCGCCCGGTGGACTGCCACATCCACCCGTCTCCGGTGCGGATCATGTGGAACACGCGCAGGTCGGTGCGGTCCGGCTCGCGGTAGGTGAAGAGCTGGCCCATGGCCATCGCCTGCCCGCCGTCATCCTCTTGGAAAGCGAGCGGCACCACGGCGCGGCCGCCGTCCCCATGGCGCGTCTGCCACCAGAAGCGCGTCGCCCGGCCGAGCACCCGCCGCGCCAAGGCGGGATCATCCTCCGGCAGCGCGAGCAGCCGCAGCAGTTCATACGGCGTTTCGCTCCGCATGGCTTCCTGCAACCGGTCCCAAAGCGCATCCGCGCCGTCCTGCGGAGCGGCGGGGTGGGCCTGCCGAAGGCGCCCGGGAAACGCCCGGTACATGGACGAATCGAACGGATTCTCCTCTTCCGAGAGTTCGGCCCAGCGGCCGCGGTCATGCGTGAAGACACCGGGCAGGTTGAGCCGCCACGCGCCCTGGCCATCGCGCTCCATGTCGATGTGGACCAGTTGCACCGGAGGAACGCCGCCGCGCGGAATCTCACCGGCGGGGTCGATGAAGGCGATGGAAAAAAGCCCGTCCCGCGCGCCCGATTCCTCATGCACCACCACACGCGCCACTTCCGGGGCTGCCGCCGCGCGCCAGCCCGGTGGCGCATCACCGAGGTCCTCCATCACCTTGCCGACCATCCGCATCCGCTCCGACCAGTCGCGCGGGAGCGGCTCGGACAGGCCGCCAAGCATGCCGAGCAGGCGCAGCAGGTCCCGCATGCGGCAGGCTTCGAGGAAGGCGCGCGCCATGTCACCGACGTCCATCGATTCGAGATCCTCGCGGCTGATCGCCCCGGCGATGTCCTCGCGGAGCCTGTCGAGCCGGCTGTCGCGCAGTGTGTCGAGCGCGCGCGCCTGCTGCCGCAGCATCCAACGCTCGAGCGAAATGGCGCGGCGGCGCGTTTCCAGGTCGAGCGTGGCGCGGGTATTCTCGAAGGATGCCGGCACCGGAGCGGGAGTCCACCCGTCGGGTTCGCGCAGCAGCGCCACGGCGAAAGCGGCGATATCCTCGGGATTGTAGCCGCCCGTTTTATGGACGATCACGCCTGCCAACCCGCCATCGACGCGCACCTCGCCGGGTTCCAGCCCTCCGCCCTTCAGGTCGAACGCCATGCGCTCGACGCGCCCGGCGATCTCACGCTGCTTGACCGGGCTGGCATGCGGCGAGATCGCGGTATCCGCGCCGACGTCGAGGTCCAGCCGGCCGGCGGCGATTTTCTCCAGGTAGGCGAGGGCCGCCACTGCGGGTTCGCCACGGGGCGGACCCTGCTCGCCAGCGACCGGGGCCGCGGGCAGGATCAGAGCCAGGGTGAGGAACATCGGCTTCAACGTGGAAGACCATACACGGCGATGCGCGGAGAATCGATCCAAAGATTGGCAAAGGCGGTTTTTCATCACGCGGTCCGGGCCTTGAGGATGTCGCACCCGAGGAGGCATACGTCGTCGTCGAACGCCCGGTTTCCGGAAAAAGCGAGCACGGAGCGAAGAATGGTGTCAAGGGCGGTCTCAAGCGGCCGGCCCGCCTGCTCGCCGATCAGCCCGGCGAGGTGACGCTCGAACAACTCGCCGTCCGGATTCTCCGCCTCGAGCACGCCGTCGGTGTAAAGCACGAGCCGGCCCGGCACGTCGAGGCCCGTGGTGGATTCCGGGAACGACGCGTCGCCAAAAAGCCCGAGAGCCGGTCCGCGCGTCCCGCGGTCGTTGCCGGTGCTCCGGGTGGAACCGTCCTCACCGCACCACACCGGCCCGGGGTGTCCGGCGCTGGCATGGACAAATTCGCGCTTGCGCAGATCCAGCACCCCGTAAAACGCGGTGGCGAACATGGTGACGCCCGCGCGCCGGAGGATCGAGGCCAGACCGTCATTGAGGCCGGCGAGGAAGGTGGCGGGCGAACCCGCCTGGGCGCGGGATTTCTCCAGCAACCCGCGCAACATGGCCACCACCAGCGCCGAACGCACGCCGTGGCCCATCACGTCGCAGATCAACAGGCCGACGCGGTTTTCATCGATCCGGATCACCTCGTGGAAATCCCCGGCCATGCCGGAGATCGGAATGTGGCGCGAGCCGAAATCCAGGCGCACTCCGGCCGACTCCACGTCCGGAAAGCCGGAGCCGGCGAACGCCTGCTGGATCTCGCGTGCGAGCAGCAATTCCTCCTCGTAGGCCGTGTTTCGGACGTGGAGTTCCTCGGCGAGCGAGGAAGCGCGCTGCCGCGCGCGAACCAGTTGCGTCACATCGCTGGAGACGCCGAAGGTGCCGCGGATTTCACCATTGCTGCCCAGCCACGGGAACTTCGAGGTGATCACCCAGGTTTCCTTCTCATTGTTCCAGGTCTCCTGTTCGAGCTTGTTGGTGATCGCCCTTCCGGTGCGCATCACCTCGTGCTCGTCGCGTTCGGCCGGCCGCCAGTGTGCTTCGTCGTAGAGGTCGCGGTCGTGTTTGCCCACCAGCTCCGCCGGGGACTTGAGGCCCTGCCAGTCGGCCATGCCCTGGTTCACCATGACGAACTCGGATTTCCGGTTCTTGAAGTAAATCTGGAGTGGCACCCGGTCGATCAACTGGCGCAGCAGGTGGCGCTCCTCCTCAAGCTGTGCCTCGGTCGCCTTGCGCATGCTGATGTCGATCATCGAGCCGGCGATGCGCGTCGCATTTCCGCTGCGGTCGCGAACCACCGACCCGCGGATGCGGAGCCAGCGCCAGCCGTCCGAGCCGGTGCGCACCCGCGCGTCCACGGCGAGCGTCTCCGGCCCCCCGGCATTCATCACCGCATCGAGGGCAGCGGCGAATTCCGGTCGGTCCTCTTCGTGAACCTGGTTGTATGGGGCGAGGAAGATGTTCGGCGCGTGGCCCTTCCCGCATTCCAGGAATTCGAGGATGCGGCGCGTGTAGTAGATGCCGGGCCGACCGACCTGCCAGTCCCAGATGCCCTCGTTGGAGGCACGCAGGGCCAGTTCCAGCCGTTCGACCTGATCGGCGGCGATGAATTTACCGCTCTTGCTCATACCCGACCAAATTGAGGCGGTGGCGGCCGCATCGCAACGTTGATTTCCGGGAAATCGCGCGGAATCAGGCCGCCGGATAGGCATGGAAGATGACGGCGGGCGCGAGCATCGCCCCGTCGGCGAGCAGGCGGAGCTGTCCGGAGGAGAATTCACGACAGTTGCGGTTGATCACATGGATCAGCGCCGCGCCGGTGAGAATGGCGTAATAGAAGGGGCGCACCGAATGGTGGTGGCTGGTGATCGCGAAGACCAGGGCGGCCACGCCCAGCAGCAGCACCGGCAGCGTGATCGCAAGATCACCCGGCACGTCATCCGCCCCGCCGGTCCCGGCACGGGCGGCGGATTTTTCCCAGAAATCCGTCGCACGGAGATACAGGACACAGAGCACCGCAAAGGTGAGGAATTCACGCGATCTGACCAGATCGTGCTTGCCCATGCCGGGCAGGAACAGATGGGCCATCATGGCAGTTCCATAGGCGAGGGCGGCTCCGGCGAGAATGGTTCTCCCGAATCCGGAGTCATCCGCAAGACCACCGTGGAGCCGCGATATCACCAAAAAGCCGGCCACCAGGACCACGCCGACCGGCAGGTAGCCGAACACGGAAACCGGAAGCTGTGTCAGCACCAGCACCAACAGCGCGAGCACCGCCAACAAGCCGGCCCCGAGGAAAACCGGCGCATGGCGGGCATGGAACCGGTGCCTCGCCCCCGGCCCTTCCCCGCCGAACCGGCGGGCGGTCTGCAGGCGGTTTGCCACGTGAATCACCCACACCGCGAGCCCGAGCGCCAGATACGCCATCCACGGCAGGTAGTTCACCCGCCAGATGTTTGCAAAAACGTGGAGCCACGCCACCGCGACCAGCGGGGCATCAAGACTCAGCAGGCCGGGATACAGCCACAGCGGCGTTCGTTCGCGCGTCAAGGCGCGGAACATTCGCGAGAATCCAAGCCGATGCAAGCACAGCCACGGGTGGCCGGAAGACCGGCCCGCAATCGATGCCGCACGCCGGCTCACTCCGGATCCGAAGCTCCCGCACCCCCACGTATGGCGCTGAGGAAGCCGAGATGGCGTTCATATTGGTCGATCACATCGGTGATGATGCCGTTCTTCGACCAATCCATGATGTCGTAATCCTGCCCGCCCTCTTTGAAATGCACCTCCGCGCGGTAATATTTGAGGCTGTCCATCCGTTCGGGCCGCGTGTCGTCCATCGCGAATGCCGGGCGCTCGTATCCGCGCGGGCGGACGTGATAGTAAAAGTCGTGCTCGTTGCCGTGGCGGATTTCGATCCAGATGTCCCCTTCCCCGCCGGTGACGACTTCGGCGTCCTGCCCGCGCTCCCGCAGCACCTTGGCGACCTCCTCCAGCGCGGGCCGCACCGTGTTTCCGAGGAATGCGAGCACACGCTTCAAGTCCGGCTTGTCCATGATCGCCTGGAGCCGCTGCCTCCACGAGCTGGCGGAGGTGTGGCCGAGGGTGCGGCTCTCATGAAGGACGTTGCGCTTGATTGTCTCCAAACGCAGCGCGCGGTAGAGCCCCCAGCAAATGAAGACCATCACGATGGTGAAGGGCAGCGCGCTGGCGATCGCCGCGGTCTGCAGCGCCCCGAGTCCGCCGGCATACAACAACACGGCGGCGACGAGTCCCTCGATGAGGGCCCAGAAAATCCGTTGCCAGACCGGAGATTGCCCCACGCCGCCGGACGTCAGCATGTCCACCACCAGCGAACCCGAGTCCGAAGAGGTCACGAAAAACGTCACCACCAGCATCGTCGCCAGGAACGCGGTGATGTTGGAATACGGCAGGTTTTCGAAGAACTGGAACAGGGCCACCGACTCGTCCTCCGCGACCGTTTCCGCAAGCGACGTGATCCCCTCGGTCATCACCATGTGCAGGCCGGTGCCTCCGAAAAACGTCATCCACATGAAGGTGAAGCCCACCGGCACCAGCAGCACGCCGGTCACGAATTGGCGGATCGTGCGGCCGCGCGAAACCCGCGCGATGAACATTCCCACGAACGGCGACCAGGCGATCCACCACGCCCAGTAGAAGATCGTCCATCCGCCGATCCAGCCGGTCGGCTCGTAGGCGTAGAGGTTGAAGGTCGAGGAAACGAAGCCCGACAGGTAGTTGCCGGTGTTCTGCACGAAGGTTTGCAGGAGGAAGATCGTCGGCCCGGCAATCAGGACGAACAGCAGCAGGCCCACCGCCAGCACGATGTTCAGCTCGGAAATCCGGCGGATGCCCGAATCGAGCCCCAGCACCACCGATCCGGTGGCGATCACCGTGATCACCGCGATGAGAATGATGTGCAGCCTGATGTTTGATTCGAGACCGAACATGTATTCCAGCCCCGAGCCAACCTGGATAACGCCGAAGCCGAGCGATGTCGCCACGCCGAAGAGCGTGCCCAGCACCGCGAAGGTATCCACGATGTGACCGACCGGCCCGTGGATGTGCCTGCCGATCAGCGGGTAAAACGCGGAGCGGATCGTCAGCGGCAGGTTGTGCCGGAATGAGAAATACGCCAGGGCCAGGGCCACCACCGCGTAAATCGCCCACGCGTGGGCGCCCCAGTGGAACATCGTGATGCGCATCGCCTGGCGGGCCGCCTCCACCGTCTCCGGTTCCCCCGTCGGCGGGCTTGCGTAATGCATCAGCGGCTCGGCCACGCCGAAAAACATCAGGCCGATGCCCATGCCCGCGGAAAACAACATCGCGAACCACGAGAGATAGCTGTAGTCCGGCGTGCTGTGGTCCGGCCCGAGCTTGATCCGGCCGAACGATGAGAATCCGACCAGGATCGTGAACACCACGAATCCGGCCACCGCCATGACGTAGAACCACCCCATCGTGTCCACCACCCATGCCTGGATCGATTCGAACATCTGCGCCGCATGGTCGGTATGAATCGTCGCATAGCCGACGAACAAGGCGATCAACACCGCCGACGAGAAAAACACCGGCGGATTGATCAGGGCGCGCGGTTTCCGCCCGGCGTCGGGCTTGTTGCCGGGTTTGCCGGCGGAATCGGGGTTTGGCTCGGATGGGTTCATGTCGGGATCGGGTCTGTCTTGGAGGTTCCGGGTGGGGAACGGGTCGGGAGAGTCAAGGCGGATGGCGGTGCGTCCGGCGACACATACCGCCGAAAATCAGAAGTAATAGCCGAAGTTGATGTTGAACAATGCTCAGGCATGCCGCCGTCAGGATCAGGCTGGCCCGTTTCATCGACAATGGACCGTCATTCAGTCGAATCTGCATGGGACAGGCCTAGGAAACCATCCCTTCGCCGTCAACCCAGCCGATTGGAAATTCCGGAAACGCCGGATGATCTTGTCCTTGCGCGGCATCCCGCGTATTGCTACCGAGTGCGCCGCGAGAAGAAGGTCCCGTGGTCCAATGGATAGGACGATGGCCTCCGAAGCCGTAGGTCCAGGTTCGATTCCTGGCGGGACCACCACCACCGCGCGGAAAGTCCGCGCCGCGGGCCGCCGCATCCCCCCGCGATTGGCGGGAGAAATGGCATGAAGATCCGGACCGCAGATTTCATCACCAGCGCCGCGGAAACCGGCGGCTGCCCGGAGTGGGAGCATCCGGAATTCGCATTCATCGGGCGGTCGAACGTCGGCAAGTCCTCGCTCGTCAACATGCTCGTCCACCGCCGCCACCTCGCCAAGGTCTCGTCCACCCCTGGCAAGACGCGGCTGCTCAATTTCTTCCTCATCAACCGGGCCTGGTCGCTGGTGGACCTGCCGGGATACGGCTACGCGAAGACCTCGAAGACGGGCAAACACGAGTTCAACGAGCGGGTCGCCGGATACCTCGCCACCCGCGCCAATCTGGCGCACGTCTTCGTGCTGATCGACGCGCGCCACGAGCCGCAGCGGATCGACCTCGCGTTCATCGAATGGCTGGTGGGCAACCCGGCGACGTATTCGCTCGTCTTCACCAAGGCGGACAAACAATCGCCCGCCCGCAACCGCGCCTCGGTCGCGCGCTTCCTCGATGCCATCGCCCCGCTGCGCCGCCCGCCGGCCCGCGAGTTCCTCTGCTCGAGCACCAGGGGGACCGGGCGCGACGACCTGCTGCGCTTCATCGGCGACGCCGCCCGGCGGTGAACTGCGCGCGCCGGGTTCGCGGCGCCCCGGCCTCAAGGCCGCATGATGCGCAGGCCCTGGCGGATGTATTCGACCATCGACCAGACGAGGAACACCGCGGCGAACGCGCAGGGCAGGACCGGTGAAACCGGGATCACCCGGAGCATCACCCAGGCGAGCACCACGAACAGGCTGAAGGTGCAGACCTTGCCGGTCCAGTGGGGCCGGATCCGGACGTCGCGCCTCGCCGACCAAATCACGCGGATCCCCGCCAGGATCACCAGGTCGCGCAGGATCACGAG
Organism: Haloferula sp.; assembly: GCA_007126655.1. GTDB lineage: Bacteria > Verrucomicrobiota > Verrucomicrobiia > Verrucomicrobiales > Akkermansiaceae > Luteolibacter. The sequence continues at coordinate 10,556 of SLAV01000303.1, forward strand.
CGCCGCGAACCACCAGGGGATCCGCCAGTCGTCCGGCCCCCACTGGTAGAACGTGAGCACCAGCACGGCCGCCAGCACCAGCACCTTGTCGGCGATCGGGTCGAGGAAGGCGCCGAGTTCGGACCTCTGGTTGAACCGGCGCGCCACCCAGCCGTCGATGCCGTCGCTCGCGGCGGCGGCCACGAACACCCACAGCGCGGCCCACCGATAGGCCTCCACCGGCGCGCCCGCATCGGCCGAGATGCCGTAAAGTATCGCCAGCAAGGCAAACACCGGCACCAGGCAGATCCGGGCGACGGTGATTTTCGTGGCGAACGTCATGCGCGGACCCTATCAGGCGGAAACCGGAAGGAAACGCGGAAAAGGAAATGCCGGCGGAATCCGCTTGAACTCCCATCCGGGACATAATACATTATTTTAAAACCTCAAAGGGGTGTGATTCTCTCATCGCATCATGAAAAAAAACCTCCCTGAAACCGGTGCGAAGAACCGGTCGGACCGGGGATTTGCCCTGGTCGTTTCGCTGACGATGCTGGTCTTGCTGACGATCATCGCCGTGGGCCTGCTGGGGCTATCCGCAATCACGCTGCGAAGCAGCACGGCGCAAAGCGCGGTCTGGGAGGCCCGGGCGAATGCCCGAATGGCCCTGCTCATCGCCATTGGTGAACTTCAGGTCACGATGGGACCGGACACACGCATCAGTGCCCGCGGAGCCACACTCGCACAACACCCCGAAGTTGGGGCGGACGTGAATCCCGCAAGTCCCCAGTCCTGGTGGGTGGGCACGGCCGCCAGCGATGCCACACAGCGCCTTGGCAGCCACGACCGCGCGGTCGTCTGGCTGGTCTCGGGGCTTGATCCGCAAAATTCGCCCGGGCAACAAATCACCGCTTCGAACCCCTTCGAGGATCCGGTCGAAATGTGGACCGGCCAATCAATTGACACCACGCGGCTGACCGGCGGCAGGCCGCTTGAAGCCGGCAGGGTCTTCGTCGGGGACGGCACCGGGCGAGTTACCGGCAGTTACGCTTGGTTTGTGGACGACAACGGGATGAAAGCCCAGCTCGCGGCCGCCAACCCCCGGGCGCGGAATGAGCATGGAACGCACGCGGCATCCTCGGGTGGCGTGCTCCCCGGATCCTATGACCTCGGCATCCTCCATGAAATGGAAGCGCTCGAAGGCACATCCGTCGAAACCTATTCCCGCCTCAACTCGCTCAACGAGCTTCCGCTCATCGGCGTCGATTCACAGGTGGTGCCGTCCAAGAGGATGTCCTACACCACGCAATCCCTCGGTGTGCTGTCGGACGTGCGCCTTGGCGGACTCAAGCGCGACCTGACGATCGCCTTCGAGAACGAACCGACCTTCGAGGCGGTCTTCCCCAACAATGATCGCGGCCCCAATTTCGGCAGCCGGTATCTCGTGATCGACGAGGAACGGCTCAACGACGCCCCCGAACTCAGGCAAAACGGCTACATCCACTGGCGGATGTTCCACAACTACTACAACCTTAAGAAACACATCCGCCGGGAAAACGGCGTGGACTTCCTCGATCCGGTCCAATTCAACAAAGTGGGCTTTCTGGTCGGGAACATCAATCATCCGCTGGGCCGGGGAGAACTCGGACCTCACCAGATCGGGGCCAACAACAGGACGCCCGCCGCATATCAAGAACTGCCATATGGTGAATACCCGCTCATGGACCACCGGTCCGGCAAACGATCGGGATTCTACCGGCACAGTCCGGTTTTCCCGGTGCTCCAGCTGATGCAGCAGAACGCCTGGCTCGAGTTGATCGAGCCGGCCAACCACCGTCTTCCGCCGAAGGTGCGCACCCGGGTGCAGCTGTGGACGTCTCACTACAACCCGTACAACATCACCATCAAATCCAACGCCGCCAATCATCGTGACGGCCCGCGCGTGATCCATTTCCCACAGGTGCACTTCTCCATGCCCGACATCGACTACGTCGACCAGAGCGGGCAAACCCGCCCGTTCACCAACATCACCGGCCTGCATAACAAACGCCAGTCGCATGTGAACGAACCGGTCTGGCTCCAGCCCGGGCGCTCCCATGTGCTAGCGTTCCGCAACGACGACCTTGTGGGCCGGGAAATTGACGGCCGGTTATACAGTCAGCGGGTGCGCGACCTGGTGTTGCAAAGCGTCTGGGGGGAATACGAACTCGCCCGGAGGCCAGCCGGCAGCTTCAACCTCGAAGTTGACTTTTTCATGCAAAGCCCGGCAACCGCCCATGGCACCGACATGAACCCTCCGCAACCCGACGGCGACCATGAGGTTTCGCAGGTCTTCTGGGCGCCGATCGCGTGGAATGCGGTGAACCAGAACCGGCCGGGCAAAACGATCAGCATGTCGATCGCCGGTGCCAATGAACTCAATGAAAACAACATGGCGTCCAGTGTGTTCCGGCTGCGCGGCACACGCGAACCCGGCAATGCCCTGCGCCCGCTCATCGATTCGAACATCCGCGCGCAACTGCTGAATCCCAAATGGGATTCGCCACTCGGCCTGGACACCCTGGCCGGATACTCGGAAGCCAACGGTGGCGAGGCGACCGATCCATTCATTCCGATGCGGACGAATCGCGATGAGACCGGAATGACCTACTGGGGCGCAGGCAACGACCCGCTCGGCGGGTATGACCGTGTGGTTCTGTTCGACATTCCGCGGATGGACCTTGTTTCACTGGGCCAACTGCAGCACGCGAATGTCGGGCGGTTCAGCTACGAGCCGACCTACATCGTCGGCAATTCATACGCCAACGCCCGCATCCCCGCCGACGATTGGCGCGCGACCATTTCGGATACCTTCAGCACCGCGGAACGAGGACTGCGGGAATTTGCCATTCCCGGTACATTCACGCTCTACGACGCGTCCTATCTCGTCAACGAGGTGCTCTGGGACAGCTATATTTTCACCACCCTGCCGCAGGTGGCGGACAACCATGGCGGCCGCGAGCGCGAACCCGGTGAGGCGCTCTATCGCGACCTGCTCGATGGCAGCGCGCTGCTGCCGAATCCACGCTTCATGCCCTACGAGCCGGCCGGCTCGTCGTTCAATCAAGCCACCCTGCAGGAACCCGCCGCAACGCGCGGATCTTCCGGAGGATTCCACCATAACGCGGGCCATCTTCTCGTCGATGGCGCGTTCAACGTCAATTCCACCTCGGTCGATGCCTGGGAGGCATTTCTCTCGGGCACGCATGGCCTGCCCTACCAACAACTCCGGGAAGACGGCAGCATCGCCGGGTTCTCCCCACCGGTCGATGGCGTGCGCTTCCCGCGCGTGCAGAACGTCATGGGAGGACCGATGGACGGCGATTCACCGGATGAGAATTACTGGACCGGCTTCCGCCGGCTCGAACAACGGGAAGTGCGGGAACTTGCCGAAGCCATCGTCGGTGAAGTCCGCAAGCGCGGGCCTTTCCTGACGCTGGGTGAGTTCGTGAACCGGAAGCTCGAAAACGGAGAACTCGGCGAGCGTGGCGCGCTCCAGGCCGCACTCGACGCCACGATCAACCGCTCTCCGGGCGGTGGTGCATTCGAGTCCGCTGCAAGACACCGCAGCTTGCCCGCCTCTAGCAGCCAGGGTGCGGGCTTCCCAGGGCAGTTGCTGCAGGGCGACATTCTTCAGGCGCTTTCTCCATACATGACCGTGCGTTCCGACAGCTTCACCATCCGCGCCTATGGCGAATCACTCGATGCCGGGGGCCGCGTTCGTGCGCGCGCCTGGTGCGAAGCCGTTGTGCAACGTTACCCCGATCCACTTCCGGTCAGGACCGGCGGCAGTGCGCTCAGCGAGCTGATTTCCCCGTCCCACCCGCACGGCCGGGCTTTCCGCGTCACCTCTTTCCGCTGGCTAAATCCCAACGAAGTATGAAGAATCCCTTCCTGTCGCCAACCTTGATGAAATACCCGCCCCTCATAATGCTGTTCGCGTCGGTCTTTCTTGCCGCTTCCGGTGTCGCGCAACAGTCGATGATCTCCGTCCGCCCGATGGCGCTGCAGGCTGGTGAGATGCCGGAAATCCACCTGATGGGGGAGAATGGCCGGCAGCCGGTGACCTTTTCCGCCGCACAACCGGGTGAACCCATCCTCGCCCGGACGGCCACACCGCTGCCGCTTTATGAATCGCGCACCGACCCCGAGGGCAACCGGGAATGGGTCGTCTCCCAGCGCGTCAGGATCCCGGCGGGAGCACGCGAAATCCTGCTGCTGGGATGGCCGTCCGGCGATGGTGCGCGCTACATTGCGATCGCCGACGATTTTTCACAAGCGCGCTTCAATGACTGGCTTCTGATCAATGCCAGCAGCCGGTCCGTCGCCTTTGCCGCCGGAGAAGAAGCCAGGCCCGTCGTGGTCCGGCCCGGAAACTCCGACACACACCGGTTCAACCTGCGTGAGAACGAAGGAGTTGCCGTGCGCGCCTACACGCCCGTCAACGACGAACCAACTGTCTTTTACTCGACCTACTGGCCGGTCCGGCAGGACCGGCGCTCGGTGATTCTGTTCGCCGACGACGGCGAGCGCATCCTTGTGCGCCGCATTGCCGACCGTCTGGCCAAGTCGCGGTGAGGCAACCGCGATCCACGAGTTCATTGTGCCGCATGTTGCGAATTCCCAGGCAATGCGGTGACTCCGTCCAATCTCCAATCTCCCGCGCTCACCCGTCCGAGATCCGGCGCAGGTAATCGCAGATCATGGTGATGCGGGTGGCGGTGGAGTTTTCCTCGAGCAGCGCCTGGCGGGCGTCGGGTTCGTGGACGAACTGCTGGCCGACGATGTCGGTGAGGAGTGTGGCGGTGTCGGCCCGGTCGAGCAGGGCGAGCACCTGGCCGCGCACCTCGTCGGGCAGGCCGCCGATGGCGTCCTCCACCGCGGCCTTCAGGGTGGCGATGCCGGCGGCCTCCTTTTCATCCGGCAGCGGCTCGCAGAGGACCGGCTCGATGCGGGCGTAGGGATACGGCTTTTCATCCAGCCATTCCCTGAAGCGCACGCGGACGACGCCGTGGAGGAGCAGTTGCGACGTGCCGTCCTCCTGCTCGCGGGACGCGCGGACCAGGCCGATGGTGCCGATGGGCGCGGCCTCGGGCGGCCCGTCCGCCGCGTCGTCAGCGGCGAGGTTGCGGCCGACGCAGAACAGGCAGTCGCCCTGCAGCGCCTCGTCGAGCATCCGCCGGTAGCGCTCCTCGAAGATGAACAGCGGCATGCCGCCGTGCGGAAACAACGTGGCGTTCGCGACGAGGAGGACGCCGCATTGTTCCGGGATGTGCAGGGCGGACATGTCGGATGGACCGCGCCGCGCGCGGAGGAGCGGGTCAGAAGTGGATGGCGTGGCCGTCGGCCGCGAGCGTCGCCTCGTGGATCACCTCGCTCATGGTCGGGTGGGCGTGGATGGTGGCGTGGATCTCCTCGCTGGTGAGTTCCTGGTCGAGCGCCAGCCCCATCTCGGCGATGAGTTCGGTGGCGTTGTCGCCAATGATGTGCGCGCCCAGCAGCTCGCCGTGTTTTTTTCCGTAGAGGAGTTTCGCGAATCCATCGGGCTCGCCGGCGGCGAGCGCCTTGCCGATGGCGACGAACGGGATCTTGCCGACGGTGTATTCGACGCCCTCCTCCTTGAGCGCGCGCTCGGTCTTGCCGACGGACGCCACCTGCGGGTGGCAGTAGGTGCAGCCGGGGAAGTTCGTCACCTTGCGCGGCTTGTGGCCCTCGACGAACATGCCCTCCACCACCTGCAGCGCCTCGAACGAGGCGGTGTGCGCGAGCAGCGGCGGCCCGGTGACGTCGCCGATGGCATACACGCCGGGCAGCGAGGTCTCGTAGCGGTCGCCCACCTCGATGAACCCGCGGTCGGTGAGATCCGGCTGCTCGCCGCCGGGGAGCACCGGAACCACGCCGATGGCGACGAGCGCGACGTCCGCGGTGATGGTGCCGTTCTCCTTGGGCCCCTCGACGGTGACCTCGACGCGGTCGCCATGGTCGGCGGCTTCGGTGATCTTGTGGCCGGGGAGGCAGCGGATGCCCTGTTTCGTGAAGGATTTCTCCAGCGCCTTGCCGACCTCGTCGTCCTCGACGGGAAGTATGTTCGGCAGCATTTCGACGATCGTCACCTTGGTGCCGAAGGCGTTGTAGATGTAGGCGAACTCGGCCCCGATGGCGCCGGCGCCGATGATGACCATGCTTTCCGGCTGTTTTTCGAGCACCATCGCCTCGCGCGATCCGATCACGGATTTCCCGTTGAACGGCAGCGGCGGCAGCTCGCGGGATTTCGCGCCGGTGGAGATGAGGATGTTCTTCGCCTCGAGCGTTTGCGTGGCGCCGTCGGCGTCTTTCACGCCCACCTTGCCTTCGCCCTCGATCGATCCGAAACCGCGGATGTAGTCCACCTTGTTCTTCTTGAAGAGGAACTCGATGCCGCCGGCCAGCTTGTCGGAGACCTTGCGCGAGCGGCCGATCACCTTCGACCAGTCGTAGGAGAGGTTGTCGAAGGAAAAGCCGAACTCCCTGGCGCGGTGCGAGAGCATGTGGTAGTGCTCGGCGTTCTTGAGCAGCGCTTTTGTCGGGATGCAGCCCCAGTTCAGGCAGGTGCCGCCGGCGCGCTCGTTCTCGACGCAGGCGACTTTTTTTCCGAGTTGGGCGGCGCGGATCGCGGCGACGTAGCCGGCCGGGCCGCCACCGATGACGATGAGATCGTAGGACATGGGCGTGGTGTTGCTTCGGGGATTGTGCGCGGGCGCGCGGATTGTGCGGGTTCGCGCGCGCGGGAGCGTGCCGCCGCGCCGCGCGGATGTCAAAAGAATCGCGGTGGAAATCGGGTTTCCCGGGGCATTCAACGCTTCCGCGCCGCCCGCCGCGCGCGGGCGGCCATCCATGCCATCGCGACGATCGCCGCTGGCAGCGCGGCGCGCAGCCATATGTCGTAAAACAGGTCCGCACCCTCGCGCCCGGTGGCGAGGAAGAACAGGTAGGCGAGGTAGGCCGCGTAGGCGCCGAGCAGCACCGCGCCGTTCGCACGGCTCACGCGGTGGCCGTCGGCGAACATCGGCCAGCACGCCACCGCGATCACGACCATGAACGGGATGTCGAAGCGCAGGGCCTCGGCGGGCACGCTGATGCCCGCGGGCGACACGGCGGCGGCGATGCCGAGCACCGAGACGATGTTGAACGTGTTGCTGCCGACGATGTTGCCCACGGCGATGTCGCGCTCGCCCTTGAGCGCCGCGACCACCGAGGTGGCCACCTCCGGCAGCGAGGTGCCGAGCGAGATGATCGTGAGCCCGATGATCAGCTCGGAAACGCCGAACTCCCGCGCGATGAATACCGCGCCGTCCACCAGCCATTTCGATCCGGCGACGAGGCCCGCCGTGCCGATCACGACGAGGCCGATCATTTTCATCACCTCCGCGGCGGTGGGTTTCCCGTGCTCCGGCGAGCCGTATTCCTTTTCGTATTCGAGCCGCACGCCGGCCTCCTCGCGGCGGCTGCGGCGGATCAGGTAGCCGGTGTAGCCGAACGCGAGCGACGCCAGCACGATGCCGTCGATGCGGCCGACGCGGCCGTCGAGCGCCAGCACCCACATCAGCAGCGAAAGGAAGATCATCACCGGAATGTCGAAGCGGACCAACTGGCGGTGGACGACGAGCGGAATGATCAGCGCCGAGAGGCCGAGGATGACGAGCACGTTGAAGATGTTGCTGCCCACGACGTTGCCCAGCGCGATGTCCGCTTTGCCCTGGAACGCGGACATCAGGCTCACCGCGAGTTCCGGCGCGCTGGTGCCGAAGGCGACCACGGTGAGGCCGACGACCAGCGGCGAGATGCCCGCCGCGGTGGCGAGCCGCGCCGAACCGCGCACCAGCCACTCGGCCCCGAGCACAAGCACGACGAAGCCGGCAACCAGAAGGACGATCGCGAGGGTCATGGCGTGGCGTTTTGTCCCGCCTGCCGGGCGCGGCGTCGATCACGAAATCGCGCCGGTCCGCATCCGGTCCTCGTCCCCGGGCTTGCATCCGGGCGCGCCCGCACCGCTTGATGGGGCCGTGAGCGATTCCACGTTTCCCCTGCGGGTCGCGCGCGCCATGGCGGCGTATGCGGTGGTGGGCGTGATGTCGGTGCTCGTCGGCTCGGCCTCGGCGTTCTTCCTGTGGAGCCTCGACGCCGTCACGCTGATCCGCTTCGACAACCCGTGGGTGATCTGGCTGCTGCCGGTGGCCGGGCTGGCGATCGGGCTGGTGTATTACCGCTTCGGCGGCGCGGCGGCCGGCGGGCAGGACCTGCTGATCGACGAGATCCACGAACCCGGCGCGGGCGTGCCCCGCCGCATGGCCCCGCTGGTGCTGCTCGGCACGCTCACCACGCACCTGTTCGGAGGCTCGGCCGGCCGCGAGGGCACCGCGCTGCAGATGGGCGGCGGCATCGCCGCGGCGGTGGCCCGGCAGTTGCGCGCCTCCGCCGACCTCACGCGGATCCTGCTGATGACGGGCATTGCCGCCGGATTCGGTTCGGTCTTCGGCACGCCGGTGGCGGGCGCGGTGTTCGCGCTCGAGGTGCTGGTCTTCCGGCGCGTGCGCACCGGCGAGCTGCTCGTCTGCCTGTTCGCCGCCGTGGTCGCGGACCTGACGTGCCACGCCTGGGGGGCGAAGCACATCCTCTACGAGATCGTCACCCCCGCGCACGAGGTGACCGGCGCGCGGCTGTGGCTCTCGGTGGTGCTGGCCGCCGCCGCCTTCGGCCTGTGCGCGCGCCTGTTCGTGGCGGGTTCGCACCTGTCGCTGCGCGTGTTTTCCAAAACCGTGCGGCGGCCGTGGATGCGACCGTTTTTCGGCGGCATCGCGATCCTCATCCTGGTGGCGGTGGCGGGCACGCGAGACTACCTCGGTCTCGGCGTGCTCGGCGCGACGCCCGAGGCGTGGACGCTGCCGCGTTTCTTCACCGACCCCGGCGCGCCCGCCTCGGCGTGGCTCTGGAAGCTGGTGTTCACCGTGGTGACCATCGGCGCGGGCTTCAAGGGCGGCGAGGTCACGCCGCTCTTCTTCATCGGCGCGGCCCTCGGCAACCTGCTCGCCTGGGTGCTTGGCGCGCCGGTGGACCTGTTCGCGGCGATCGGTTTCGTCGCGGTCTTCGCCGCGGCGACGAAAACGCCCGTGGCCTCCACCCTGCTCGGCATCGAACTCTTCGGCGGCACCCACGCGCTGGCCATCGCCATCGCGTGCCTCGTCGCCTGCCAGACCAGCGGCGCGGGCGGCATCTACCGCGCGATGCGGCGGGAACCTCCGGCGGGCGATTGAGCGCGAGGGCATGCCCGCGGGGTCATGACCCCGTTTTTTACTGACTCGGACGCGCGGCGCGGGATAAAACCACCGGGCGATGTTTGTGCCGGGATGGGATTCCAGCACGTGGTGGGGGTTCGCCGGGCTGGTGGTGTTCTACATCATCGGATTCGGCCACGTCGTCCACGCGCTGATGAACGTGCGCACGGCGCAAGGCACGCTGGCCTGGGTGCTCGCGCTGCTGACGGCGCCCTTTCTCGCCATCCCGCTCTACTGGCTGCTCGGCCGCACGCGGTTCTCCGGCTACCTCCGCGCCCGCCGGATGGGCGACGCCGAGCTGCGCGAGAAACTCGACGAGATGTTCTCCCGCCTCGGCCATTTCCGCGTCGAGTTCACGGGGCGGCTCTCCTTCGAGAGGGCGGCCGAATACCTCGGCGGCCTGCCCTTCACCCGCGGCAACGAACTCGACCTGCTGATCGACGGCAAGGAGGCGTTCGACCGGATTTTCGACGCCATCCGCCGGGCGGAGAAGTCCGTCTGCGTGTGCTTCTTCATCGTCAAGAACGACCGGATCGGCAGGCGCTTCCAGCAGGCGCTCATCGAGCGCGCCCGTGCGGGCGTGGAGGTGTGCTTCCTGTTCGACGAGATCGGCTCCCACAAGCTGCCCCGCAGCTACCTGCGCGAGCTGCGCGAGGCCGGCGTGCGCTGCCACCCGTTCGGCTCGAACCGCCACTGGTGGTCGCGTCTCCAGCTCAACTTCCGCAACCACCGGAAAATCGTCGTCTGCGACGGTGAGACGGCGTTCATCGGAGGCCTCAACGTCGGCGACGAATACCTTGGCCGCGACCAGCGCCTCGGAGCCTGGCGCGACACCCACCTCCAGCTCCGCGGCCCCGTCGTGCAGACCGTGCAGGTCGTCTTCCTGGAGGACTGGTTCTGGGCCTGCGGCGAAATCCCGCCGCTGCGCTGGACGACGCGCCCCGAGGCCGCCGACCAGGTCGCCGCGGTGATTCCCACCGGCCCGTCCGACCCCGGCGATTCCTGGCAGCTCGTCGTCGCCGAGGCGGCCAACACCGCGCGCCGGAAACTCTGGATCACCACGCCCTACTTCGTGCCCGACGAGGGCGTGCTCACCGCCCTGCAGACCGCCGCGATCCGAGGCGTGGACGTGCGCATCCTGGTCCCCGAGCGGCCCGACCACCGGCTCGTCTGGCTTTCCTCGTTCTCGTTCTACGAGCAGGCCATCCCCTTCGGCGTGCGCCTGTTCCGCTACCACCGCGGGTTCCTCCACCAGAAGGTGATGCTCATCGACGACCGTCTCGCCGCCGTTGGCACCGCGAACCTCGACAACCGCTCGTTCCGCCTCAACTTCGAGATTACCGCCTTCTGCGCCGACAAGGTTTTCATCGAAGAGGTCGAGCAAATGCTGCGGGTCGATTTCTCCCACGCCGGGGAGGCCGAAATGGCGGACTTCACCGGCCGCCCGTTCTGGTTCCGCGCCGCCTCCCGCGCCGCCAGACTGCTCGCCCCGGTCCAGTGAGGCGAGGCTTTCCCGCCACTTCCCCGCTTGCCAGCCGGAGGCCGGAGGGGTGACATGCGCGGTGTCATGCTGCCCGTCGTCAAAATCCTCCTTTCCGCCTCGGTGATCTACGTGGTCAACGAAATCGTCGTCCGCCACAGCAAGCCGCTTCTGGGAAGCCTGATCGCGTCGCTGCCGCTCGTCTCGGTGCTCACGTTCATCTGGATCTGGCACGACCTGCGCGCCAAACCCGACGTGCTCGTCGAAAAACTCAGCGTCCACTCCGCCGGCGTCTTCTGGTTCGTCCTCCCCTCCCTGCCGATGTTCCTGCTCATCCCGTGGATGCTCAAAAAGGGCATCGGCTTCTGGCCGGCGATGGCCGCCGGCTGCGCGCTGACCATGGTGCTCTACCTTGTCGTCGCCAGGCTGCTCGCGCGCTTCGGCGTGATGATTTAGGCAACCGACGCACAACAACATCCCGGCAGGGACCGATCCCCCTCATCGCCTGATCGATGACTTTTGATCCGGACCCCGAACGACAAGTCACGCCCGGCGGCTGCATTCCGGTTGCTGGCATCAACCTTTCTGACCGAACAATTTGGAATAGAGGAATTCCTTGTTCATCGTGGCGATGAAATCCACGGAGATTCCCTTGGGGCAGTCGAACTCGCAGCTGTAGGTGTTTGAGCAGGCGCCGAATCCTTCGGCGTCCATCTGCCGCACCATCTGGTCGACCCGTTCCTTCCTTTCGACTTTCCCCTGTGGAGTCATCGCGTATTGTGCGATTTTGGCGGAGGCAAAGAGCATGGCGGAGGAGTTCTTGCAGGCGGCCACGCAAGCGCCACAGCCGATGCAGGCCGCCGCGTCGAATGCCAGGTCGGCGACGTGTTTGCCTATCGGGTTGCTGTTGGATTCCGGCGCGCACCCGGTATTGGTGCTGATGAAACCGCCGGCATGCATGATGCGCTCGAAGGAGCTTCTGTCCACCGCGAGGTCCTTGATCACCGGGAAGGCGCTCGCACGCCAGGGTTCGATGAAGATGGTGTCCCCATCCGCAAACTCACGCATGTGCAGCTCACAGGTGGTGGTGTCGCGCATGGGGCCATGCGGGCGGCCGTTGATATACAGGCCGCAGGTGCCGCAGATGCCCTCGCGACAGTCGTGTTCGAAGGTTACCGGCTCATCCCCGCCCTCAATGAGCTGCTTGTTCAGGTAGTCAAGCATTTCGAGAAACGACATTTCGGGAGAAACATCCTTCAGCGGATAGGTTTTGAAGCCGCCTTTGGCTCCGGCGTTCTGCTGACGCCATATTTTCAGCGTGAATTCCATTTGATCGAATGTTTGAGGATTATTTGTAGCTCCGTTCCTTCACCTCCACGAACTCAAACTTGAGGGCTTCCTTGTGGAGTTTGGGTTTGTTTTCAGCGCCCTGGTATTCCCAGGCGCCCACATAGGCGTATTCGGCATCGTTTCTTTTGGCCTCGCCGGTTTCGGTCTGGTGCTCCTCCCTGAAGTGTGCGCCGCAAGATTCCTCGCGTTGCAGGGCGTCCTCGCACATCAGCCGGCCGATTTCGAAGAAATCCGCAATCCTGAGCGCTTTTTCAAGTTCCTGATTGTAATCATTTTCGCTCCCCGGGACACAAATGTCATTCCAGAATTCCTTTTCCAGCTCATCGAGCAGCCCGAGCCCTTTTTCCAGTCCTTCGGCATCGCGGCGCATGCCGCAGTGGTCCCACATGATCTTGCCGAGCCGTTTGTGAAAGGCGGAAGCCGTTTGTTTCCCCTTGACGGCCATGATGCGCCTCACCTTTTCCGCCGCGGCTTCGGCGGCTTCGTCAAACGCCTTGCCTTCGACCGGGATTTTGCCGGTCCGGATCTCATCCGCCAGGTAGTCGCTGATGGTGTTGGGCAGGATGAAGTAGCCGTCGCCGCAGCACTGCATCAGGGAGCTGGCACCGAGCCGGTTGGCCCCGTGGTCCGAGAAATTGCTTTCCCCGATGGCGAAAAGCCCGGGGATCGTGGTCATCAGGTCGTAGTCAACCCAAAGCCCGCCCATGGTGTAATGACCGGCCGGGTAGATCCGCATGGGTTGTTTGTAGGGATTGATGCCGGTGATTTTCTCATACATTTCGAACAGGTTGCCATACTTGTCGCGGATGGCTTGCTCGCCCTGGGCCTTGATGGCGTCCTTGAAGTCGAGATAGACCGACAGCCCGGTGTCTCCCACGCCGTAGCCCGCGTCGCACCGTTCCTTGGCCGCCCTGGAAGCGACATCGCGCGGCACCAGGTTGCCGAAGGCGGGGTAGCGTCTCTCCAGGTAGTAGTCCCGTTCCTCTTCGGGGATTTCCGTCGCCTGTCGTTTGTCCCCCTTCTCTTTCGGCACCCACACGCGGCCGTCGTTGCGCAATGATTCCGACATCAGGGTGAGCTTGCACTGGTAATCATTGAGCACGGGAATGCTGGTGGGGTGGATCTGGATGAAGCTGGGATTGGCAAATGCCGCCCCTTTCTTGTAGGCACTCCACGCTGCGGAGGCGTTGCTCCCCAAACCCAGTGTGGAAAGGTAGAACACCGTGCCGTAGCCGCCGGTGGCGAGCACCACGGCATGCGCCGAGTGGCGCTCGATCCCGCCGGTTAGCAGGTTGCGCGTGATGATGCCCCTGGCCTTGCCGTCCACGACGACCAGATCCAGCATGTCGCGGCGCGGAAACATCTCCACCGTCCCTTTGGCGATCTGGCGGTTCATTGATGAATAGGTTCCCAGAAGGCACTGCTGGCCGGTTTGTCCTTTGGCATAAAAGGTGCGGCTCACCTGCACCCCGCCAAAAGACCGGGTGTCGAGCGATCCGCCATAATCCCTCGCAAAGGGAACGCCCAGCGCCGTGAAGTGGTCGATGACATCGTTGCTCACTTCCGCCGCGCGATACACGTTGGCTTCCCGGGCCCGGTAATCGCCCCCCTTGATCATGTCGTGAAACAAGCGGTGGATGGAGTCGTTGTCGTTTTTGTAGTTTTTGGCGGCGTTGATGCCGCCCTGGGCCGCCACGGAGTGCGCGCGGCGGGGCGAATCCTGGAAACAGAACACCTTGACCTTGTAACCCAGCTCGCCGAGCGCGCTGGCGGCCGATGACCCGGCAAGCCCGGAGCCCACCACGATGATCTCGATCTTTTTCCTGTTGGCTGCATTGACCAGCCTCAGCCCGGCCTTGTAGCGGGTCCACTTTTCGGCAAGGGGGCCGTCGGGAATCTTGGAATCGAGCTTTATCATGGCTTCTCGTGTTTTGGATCGGGAAATGGATGGTGGAATGCGATGAAAGCATCAACGGGTCGCTGGGAGCCCCGGGCCGATGGCCGGGTCGAGGTCGCATGGGCGGCCACCGTGGTGGCGGGCACTCCAGGATCACTCCGGGATTCGACGATGATCATCAGGCAAAGGGAACCGAACCCGCGCATGGTGAGTGAAGTTTATCCGCACAGCCAGCCCGGGTCTTGTGATCTGGTGTGATTGTTTGTTGATCCGGTAAGCCTCGACACGGCCGCCGCCGGTCATTGCCCCCCCGGAGTGGCTTGCGGACGATCTGGCCGGCTGATATTCCGGGATGGTCGCCTGTCGAGAGGGTGGGGTGGGTGGGAATGGCTGGCCCGGCGGCAACGTGGCATGGCGATCGGGGCGGAAGCCCCGCCTGTGGCCGAAGCCGTGCCGGTCACCCGGTGCGTGCGGGTTATGCCAATGCGGGTTTCACGGGGCGGGAGCCGCTGTGTGGGCGCCAACGTCCCCGGGCGCGGCGGGCAGCGGGCCGCTGTGGATGGCTCCGTCCTGGATGACCAGGGTGTGGTCGCCCCGGGTGGCGAGGGTGGCGTCGTGGGTGACGACGACGAGCGTGACGCCGTGGTCGGCGGCGAGATCGAGCAGGATTTGCATGACGCTGCCGCTGGTGGCGGAGTCGAGGTTGCCGGTGGGTTCGTCGGCGAAGAGGACTTTCGGGCGGTTGACGATGGCCCTGGCGATGGCGACGCGTTGTTGCTCGCCGCCGGAGAGTTCGGCCGGCAAATGCTCGGCGCGCCCGGCGAGGCCGACGCGTTCGAGCGCGGCGAGCGCGTCCTCCGTGGTGTCGCGCCCGCCGATGGATCCGGGGACGATGACGTTTTCGAGCGCCGTGAGTTCGGGCAGCAGGTGGTAGTTCTGGAAGACGTAGCCGATGGTTTGGTTGCGGAAGGCGGCCTGCCGGCGCTTGCCCATGGCGTAGAGGTCCACCCCGTCGATGAACACCCCGCCGCGCTCCGGGTGTTCGAGGCCGGCGAGGGTGTAGAGCAGCGTGGTTTTCCCCGCGCCGCTCGGCCCGCACAAAAACACCCGCTCGCCGCGCCCGATGGAAAGGTCGATGCCGCGCAGCACTTCGATCGAAGTGCGCCCGATGCGGTAGCTCCGGTGCAGGTCGCGGGTCTGGATCATCGGCTCGGCCATGCGGGGAGGGTGCGCGCAAGCGGGCGCGCCCGCAAGGCGGATTCGATGCGGGCTGCAACGTCCATTGCGGCCATCGGCCAAATGGCGTCACCGCGCTGTGGTGAGCCGGAGCGCCGACACTCCCTACGAACCTCCCGTAAAAGGAGTCTCTGACTCCTTCATTCTCGGGGAAAAGTTCGTCCCGTCGTTGTCCGCCCGTCGGCGGTGCGAGTTCCTGTCGGCCAGGAGAATGAGATGGGAATGAAGGGTTGCTGCGCAGCCTGCTCATTCGCTTGCCATATTCATGCACCACAGGAGTGTGGGGCCTCCGCTCGCATCACGACGTAAAGATCTGCGAGAACAAAAAACCGCCCCCCCGCAGGATGCGGTTCTACAGGTCGATCTCACGTCCGGCGACGATGAAGTCGATGGGATGGATCATCCCGGTCGCCTCCGCGAGAATCGCGTTTTCCGGTCGGACGTCCGTGGCAAGAAAGGTGTCTTTTTTCCAAGTGAGCCGTTCGAGGGTTTCTCCGCGACATGCTTCCCGATGCGGAATCCAGCCGTGTGATTGCATGTAGCCTCCAAGCTCCGATACGCCGGGATGGCGACCAATGATGAATGGCTGGCGGAACGCCATAAACGCGTCATTCTCTCCAATGCAGTCAATAGAGATTCCTGAAGAAAAGAGCGCCTCAAAAAGAGAAATCCGGTCGAGAATCTCATCAAGGTTCCCTGGGGCGAGGGTGAGGATTCCGCCCAGGGAGCGTCGGATCACCCAACCGAAGTGACATCGTGCGGGCGGGCCACAAACCTTGATGACCTGCTGGGTATCTGTCTCAAAAAAAACCGATGCTTCACCACCAGCACCGATCAATGTGAGATCGCCGAATTCCTCAGCGTCTAAGAACGGCGAGAGCCTGTGCGCCAGGTTGCGCCCGAACTCCGGGCTCTCCCGGAAGATCGCGCCTAGCTCGCCTTCGACTTGGCGGGTATCGAGGCGGAAGCGGAAATCCGCAAGTCTGACGCAAGGGGTTCGACTTCGTAAGGGCGATCCCGGTTTTCCAGAATCCGGGCTTCCTGGCGGTTGCGGCGACATTGTTCTAATGCTTTTTCCGCAGTGACCTTGCGGTTGTTTTTCGGAATCATGGAAGAAGCCTAAATTGCCTTGGCGTGTCTGTCGAGCGGTTTCAAACCAAGCCCAAGAAACGCATCATGGCGCAAGTAATGCCTTCAAATTCGCACTCGAAAGCAGCTCCGAATCCTGAGTGCGTTCAAGAAATGGAAGCACATCCTCGCGCACGGCCCTCATGTCGAGACGGTCGAGGCGGCCCGCCACCAGCGCCCGCCAGTCGCCGGAGCCGATGAACCCGGAGCCCTGGGTTTGATCCAGCGCGTTTTGCAAAAGAGTGAGGTTTGGTGTTGGTGCGGGTCTTTGGGAAAGATACCAAAGCAGGTCATACCAATCGCGGCCCTTGATGTATCTGCGGGAGATCAGCGCGTGGAGTTTGCCCGCCATCAGTGACGCCATATCGTGGTGTTGGAGAAAAAAAGTGAGGTGGCGGGTCACCACCCGCCGTTCGACCCGGGCGCCGCTTGGCGGGCGGGTGTCGATTTCGAGCTTGATCGATAGCTTTTGCCCCGCATGGGCGGAGAGCCCGGCCTCGTGCAGCAGCCCGCCAAGACGAATCCATGCCGAATGAACCGTCTTGCGGTCGTTCCAAGACACCTCGGCATCGAATCCGGCAAGGACAAGTTCTCGCTTCACAGCGGCCATCCATGCCTTGCCATCGTAGCTTTTGGCATCTTCAAGCGAGAAGTCGAGGTCTTCCGAAAAACGCGGCAAGGCGTGAAGGAAGCGCAAGGCAGTGCCGCCCACAAACGCAAGCGAGCGGAACGCCTCGTTTTCGTGAAGCGAGCGCAGCACAAAAGCTTGCAGGTATTCGCGAAGCAAGTTCAGCGCCTCGCCGGAATCGGCGGCTCCTCGTGCGATTGCCAGGGCCTGATCTTTCATAGCGTCACTGTCCCCTCCTCGTTTGCGGCCACAACCGCAAGCCAGCGTTCGACCGCGCGCTCAAGGCGCGGACTGTTGTAGCGGGCGGCGTAGGCGGTCAGCTTTTCCGGCTCCACACACCCGGTGTTTTGATAGCGCATTTCTTCAATGCGGTCCGCAGTCCATTCGCCGGATGCGAGATGCCAATGATCCAGCAACGCCTTCTCGGGGTCGGCCACCAGAACCGTGGCCGGGCCATCCGCAACGCTGCGGTATCCGAAGAAAGCCTCCCGCTTGAGATTCCGATAGTCGAACACTCCCAGTGGATTTTCAAAATGCTGCGGCCCACGGGTCGTCACGCTCGTCAGCCAGTGAACCCGCTCGGGGATCAGGTCGTGGAAATGCAGTGCCCACAGGCCGCTCAGATACGATGGGCGATGCAGCGCGTTGGCCAGGGCGGGGGGTGAAACCGTCGCCCGCCGGTACGGATCGGCCAAAGTATAAATCCCGCGCCGCAGCCCGAGCACCTTACCTTGCCGCACCCAGCGCGATAGCTGCACCCGCACGGTAGGGCGGGGGTCGTCGAAAGCCTGCATCACAAGCGGCAGGTCGAAGTAGGGCAACGGGGCCACCA
>SLAV01000214.1 GCA_007126655.1 Haloferula sp.
GCAAGGGCCGTGGCAAAATAATGGCCGTGTATAGTGCCTTCGATACCCTCTATAAGAGTAATCTCCGGCTCAATATAGCCCAGAATATCCGTCAGCTTTTGATGCAGTTTAAAGTTATGGTCGACGCCCCGGCTCTTTTGCATGGGAAAGCCCCACTGATTTTTGATACCGAGTGTCACCACGCCCATTGAATGGGTTTTCAGCTTGGGTATATTGATATACAGATGGTCGTCCCGCTCATTGATCAGCTTCATAACTGTTTCGGGCATTTCAAAGGTTTTCAGCTCATAATCTACTTCACTATTATGTTTCTCTCCCACTTCACCGCTCTTGTAGTCTTTACCAGCCACCGGTCTGAAAGAAAGCTCCGTGCTCTTTTCTTCATCAAGGTATATGGGGATAGCCCCTGTTTCACGGCACATTTTTGTGTAGCCGGTAGCATTAAAAACTATCCTGGTATAGTTTGCCTGTGTCGAGTTCTCAAAGAGAAATATTTTTTTGGCGCCTTTCTCTTTCCAGTATAATACCACCGCCTTTAAGACCTCGACCCGGGTATGGCTATAGGGCTTAGAGTCAACAGCATTAGGTTTTATATATACCTCACCGCTCTTTTTTAACAGAGATGCGCCTCCGAGGCAGTCAAATATTTCTGTAACTGCTTTGACCGCCTCTTCGGACAGGTTCTCTTCAAGGGGTTTAAATATTGTGAAACTTTCCTTTTGATGCGGCGATTTTAAAATCCTTGAAACAACCTTAGCATTCATACTTTATCACCCCCGTATCATCTTTAGTGCAAGCACTTTAATCTGTAAACGGAAATGTTCATTTGAAATATCTACTTTTCTTGCATCTTTTTCACATCGGCGTTTTCGGGGTTCCAGCAGAGGTTGTGAGAAAGGCCGCTTACCTCTTCACAGAGTTTTTTTACATCAGGGTCGGCGTCTTCTTTTTTACCGCCTGCCTTAAGCCGCTCAATCTCTGCAAGAATTTTTTTGTGTCTATCGTCGGACAGTTTGTATTTATATGCACCTATATAGGCAAATGCCATACATATTATCGGTACGACAGAAAAAAGTATCCTTGTAGTAAGGATTGCAGAATCCGGCTGGACATCTTTTTCCCAATCCATACCCTCGATAAATCCACTGAATCCCAGAGACTGAGAGATTACGAAACCGATAACACCGAGCATAACCTGTCTGATAGCACTGGCATAGCTGGCAAACATAGCACTGCGGCGCTTTGTGGAGATTAACTCGTCTATATCCGCTATATCCTGCAAGAGAGACATAGGCACTAAGTTAGCCGATGAGATACCTATGGCTGCAAGAACAATTACTATATAGAGCCAGTATTCAGGTTGACCGGCATCGGGACGCAGAAAGAGAGAGAGAAGCAATCCTACGGTTATGAAGATGCCGCCAATCTTTAAGGGCATTGTCTTGCCTTTCAGGTTGGCGATTTTTGTGTATATGGGTACTGTAACTATATTGATGATTAATATGATACCCACAACCGCCACAAAATCGTTGTAGCGGAAAAGAACAAATTTCAGATAAAAAACTGCCGTCGCAAGAATAAAATCGCCGGTGGCGTTACAGGAAAGCCATATAACCATAAAATTTCGGTATGCCTTGTTCATAAAAGCTGAGCGCAAATCGGCAATGGGGTCAAGCTTACTTTCAGGATACTCAATATCTCTTCTCTCAAAAGTCCCGAAGAAGACTATTAGCCATGGAAGAGAATAAAGTAGTCCATAGACGAATCCGATTAATGTATAGGCAAGCATAAGGTTCTCCATATTCTGTATAAGCAGAATAGGTATTATCGCCGATGCAACGGCGGACAGACCACCGAATGCCGTTTTGTAGCCGATCATTGATGAACGGGTTTTGTAGTCGTCAGTCATATCAGGTATGATAGATGTATAGTTAACAAAAGCCATGGAAAAAGAAGCACAGTAAACGAGATATGATAACATAAAAAAGAGAAACTTAGATAGCTGGGCACTGTCAGCTACAATATAGGGGTTCCACATTAGGGCAAAACTAATAAAAATCGGGGCCGATGCCCATAGAAAATATCTTCTGCGCCTTCCAAAACGGGACCTGGTTCGGTCGGACCAATGACCGAAAATAATGTTCAGTATCCCGCCGGCGACCTTTCCGATAAGTAAGACCGTTCCTGCAGAGATTATACCCTTGGCGGAAAGCTCTACAGCAGGGCCGGTTAGAAAATCAAGATAAAGCATCCCTATCAGGAGGGATACGCCCCCTCCACAAATATCTCCCATTCCATACATTACCTGATTTTTTAACTTTACCTTATTATCCGACAAAAAAGAGCCTCCTTTGAATCGATTATTATACATAAATATTATTTTAGAGATTTAAGACCTGCGCCGCACAGTGGAATAAGCACTGTTCCCTTTAATGTATTGTTTTCTGCGTATTCTTTATAAGCGGCAAAAGATGCTGCTGTAGTATCTTCTACGAAAAGTCCCCTACCGGCAAGCATTGATTTAGCTTTAGGAATGGCTTCTTCCCGGGCAGGGATGACAGTTATATCATAGTTGTA
>SLAV01000387.1 GCA_007126655.1 Haloferula sp.
TCCGTTACGAGGATCTGCCGCTGGAAACGGCAGACGGTCAGATGCGCGAAGTGGAATTTATCAGCAATGTCTATCTGGCGGACGGGAAACGGGTAATCCAGTGCAATATCCGGGATATCACCGTGCGGAAACAGGTTGAAGCGTACCGGGATATGCGGCAGGACATCCTGCAAATCTTGAACGAACCGGGGGTGACGAAGGATCGCCTTCCGCAAGTTCTCAGCCTGTTAAAGAATAGAACCTGTTTTGATGCCGTCGGGATCCGCCTGCAAGAGGGCGACGATTTTCCCTATTTTGCACAGGAGGGCTTCCCGGAGGATTTCCTGAAAACGGAAAACACGCTGGTTGTACGTAACCAAAACGGTGGGGTATGTCGCGATGCGGCGGGCAATATCTGCCTCGAATGCACCTGCGGCCTCGTGCTTAGCGGCAATACGGACCCGGCGAATCCACTCTTTACACGCGGCGGCAGTGTCTGGACAAACGATTCGAGTCTAGTGTTGCACCTACCTCCCGGGGAGGATCCGCGGTACCATCCCCGCAATCAATGCGCGCAGCATGGGTACGCCTCCGTGGTGTTGGTGCCGATTCGGGATAAGGATCGAATCGTCGGCTTACTCCAGCTCAATGACAGGGCTCCCAACCGCTTCACCCTGGAAATCGTGGAAATCCTCGAAGAACTCGCCTCGCACATCGGATCGGCACTGATGCGCACGCGGGCAGAGCAGGCACTCATGATGAAAAGCATGCTGCTGGAGGCCCAGAAGGAAGCATCCCCGGATGGCATTCTGGCGGTGGATAATGATGGACACGTTTTGCTCACCAATCGGCGTTTCGCAGACATCTGGCGGATTCCCCGCGAGGTGGTGGAAACAAAAAATGATAATGAAATGCTGGCATATGTCGCCCGACAACTGCAGGACCCAGAGGGGTACAGGCGGACTGTTGCGGATATAGATGCACACAAGACGCTAACGAGTCGGGATGAAGTATACTTCCTTGATGGGCGCTGTTTCGAGCAACACACCGTTCCTTTGATGGATGCCGAGGGGGAACACCGGGGCCGTATCTGGTATTTCCGCGACATCACGGAGCGCAAGCGGGCAGAGGCAGAGGAGGCCAGCCTTTCCGAGCAGCTTCGCCAGGCACAGAAAATGGAGTCGATCGGTCGTCTGGCGGGCGGCGTGGCGCATGACTTCAACAATCTGCTCATGGGCATCATGGGCTATACCGAGTTATGCAGCGAGGAAATTGCGCCTGACCATCCGGCACAAAAAATGCTCGACGAAATCATGCAGACCGCAGAGCGGTCGGTCGGGATCACGCGCCAGCTCCTGGCCTTTGCGCGCAAGCAGACGATTGAACCCAAAGTACTGGACCTCAACGACGCCGTGGCCGGCATGCTCACACTGTTGCGACGAATGATCGGCGAAGACATCAATCTCACGTGGCACCCCGGCGCCGATCTGCATACGATCAAGATCGACCCCTCGCAGCTTGACCAAGTGCTGGCGAATCTGTGTGTGAATGCACGGGACGCGATCGAGAACGCGGGCGAAATCATCATCGAAACCAGTCGCGCCACGATCGATGCGGCCTATTGTGACGCCCATGTGGAAGCAACGCCTGGCGCGTATATTTGCCTGTCGGTTAGCGACAATGGCATCGGCATGGATAGGGAGACGCTCGCCCAGATCTTCGAACCGTTTTTCAGCACCAAAGGGGCTGACAAAGGGACCGGGCTGGGTCTGGCGACCGTCTATGGTATCGCCAGGCAGAACAACGGATTCGTATATGCCTACAGCGAGCCCGGCAAAGGCACGACATTCAAGGTCTATTTGCCGGAAGCTGTAGCAGCAGACGCGGAAATGGCAGCAGACGCCACGCTGCAAGCACCGAAAGGACACGGCGAAACCATTCTGTTGGTGGAGGACGAGAGGGCTGTACGGGTGATCTGCAAAATATTTCTTGAACGGCTCGGGTATCATGTTCTCGTCGCGGAGACGCCGGACGAAGCCCTGCAAATGGCAACCGGGTACACCGCTGACATCCACCTGTTGCTGACCGACGTCGTTATGCCCGGGATGGATGGACGGCAATTGGCGAGGCGAATTGGCGAGATCAAACCGAACATCAAGGTGCTGTTCATGTCCGGGTACACAACCGATGTGATTACCCGCCGTGGCGTGCTCGACGAGGGGGTAAACTTTCTGTCTAAGCCGTTTAATCGCGATGACTTGGCGCACAGCGTGCGCGACGTGCTCGATGCACGCCTCTAGGGGAAAGCGATCCCGATTGCCGGGCGACCCGCCCGATGGATGCGGTGCCGTGAGGGTCGAGCCGAGGACGCCCGACGCCGGACGCCCGACGCCGGGTGGGCGTGGGGCAAATGCCGGGCTTGTTTGGTAAAACAATACGGGGTCGGGCGTCGGGAGTCCGGCGTCCTTGGCAGCAGGCACGCGTTTGGGATCATCGTCCTAGTATCGCGTTGATTCCATTAATGACGGCTGTAACATGCCGTGACGTGAGCTTACCTACGCATTCGGTAAGTTGGCTTCGATCCAAGGCGACAATCA
>SLAV01000170.1 GCA_007126655.1 Haloferula sp.
AATCTGTGGTCAAAAAAACCTCCGCCCGCACCCACCTCATGATCGCCGCCCCTGTCACCCTCGTCACCGCCCGCATCAACGGCATCGACATCGAAGTCCCCGCAGGCACCTCGATCCTCGCGGCCGCGCGGGCCGCCCACATCAAGATCCCCACGCTCTGCAAGCACCCCGACCTCCCGCCCACCTCCGCCTGCGGCCTGTGCATCGTGCGCATCGCCGGTGGCAACCGCCTGCCGCGCGCCTGCGCCACCGCCGTGGAAGACGGCATGGACATCACCACCCACGACGCCGGCCTCAACGAGGTGCGCCGCTCCACCATCGAGCTGATCCTCTCCAACCACCCGAACAGTTGCCTCACCTGCGGGCGCAACAACTGCTGCGAACTGCAAACGCTCGCCGCCGAATTCGGCATCCGCCACGACGACATCCCGCGCTACGTCCGCGACCTGTCATGCGACGCCTCGACCGGCTCGATCATGCTCGATTTCACCAAGTGCATCAAATGCGGCCGCTGCATCGATGTCTGCCAGAACGTCCAGAACGTCTGGGCGCTTTCGTTCCTCGAACGCGGCATCCACACCCGCATGGCTCCCGCAGGCGACATCCTGCTCGCCGAGTCGCCGTGCGTCCGCTGCGGCCAATGCTCCGCCCATTGCCCGACCGGCGCCATCGTCGAAGTCGATGAAACCGCCGCCGCCTGGGACGCCTTGCGCGACCCCGCGAAATTCTGCACCGTGCAGGTCGCACCGTCCGTCCGCGTCGCCATCGGCGAGGCCTTCGGCCTGCCGCCGGGCGTCGATCTGACAGGCAAACTCTACACCGCCCTGCGCCGCCTCGGCTTCAAGGCCGTCTTCGACACCAACTTCTCCGCCGACCTCACCATCATCGAGGAAGCCGCCGAGTTTGTGCAGCGCTTCACCACCGGCGGCGTGCTGCCGCTCATCACCTCGTGTTGCCCGGCGTGGGTGGATTACATGGAAAAACGCTTCAGTGACTTCGTGCCGAATTTCTCCACCGCCAAATCGCCCCAGCAAATGCTCGGCGTGCTGGCGAAAACGTATTTCGCGAAAAACGCGGGCATCGACCCCGCCACCATCCACCAGATCTCGGTGATGCCGTGCACCGCCAAGAAATTCGAACTCGAACGCACCGGCGAAATGCGCGCCTCCGGCTTCCCCGATGTCGATCTCTGCCTCACCACCCGCGAGATGGCACGCATGATCAAACAATCCGGCCTCGACTTCCTCAACCTGCCCGATGGCGAGCCGGATTCCATTCTCGGCACCTACTCCGGCGCGGGGCTCATCTTCGGCGTCACCGGCGGCGTGATGGAAGCCGCCCTGCGCACCGCCCACCACCGCATCACCGGCAAAAACCTCGAAGCCGACGCCATCAACATCCGCGCCATCCGCGGGGTCGATGGCATCCGCGGAGCCACCCTCGACGTCGGCGGCCACGAAGTGCGCGTCGCCGTCGCCCACGGCCTCGGCAACGTCGAAAAACTCCTGCTGCAAATCCGCGAGGCCCGCGAGCGCGGCGAACCGCCGCCCTACCACTTCATCGAAGTGATGGCCTGCCCCGGCGGCTGCATTGGCGGCGGCGGCCAGCCATACGGCGTCACCGACGACGTCCGCGCCAAACGCGCCGCCGGCCTCTATCAGGGCGACGGCACCATGAAACTCCGCTTCTCCCACGAAAACCCGGACATCCTCCGCGCCTACAACGACTTCCTCGGCGAGCCCTTGGGCGAACGTGCGCACGAGCTGCTGCACACCCATTATCATCCGAGATCGGCGTATCAGAAATAAACACATCCTCACTGGATTGAGTATTTAGAACCACAGATTTCACAGATTAGGCATTTCCGGATTTCATGAACACAAAATTCCATCTGTGTATCCTGTGGTCAATCACTCCAGTCGTCCTCATCAGCATCGCCCCGCTCTTGTCCGCCGAAGATGGGGAATTGGATGAACTCGTCGTCACCGCCGAAGTCATCCCCGCCGCCGCCGGGTTCGGCGCATCCGCCATGCGGATCCATCTGCGCACGCCCGACGCCGCCACCGCCCCGCTCGGCAGCGTGCTGGAAACGATGCCCGGCATCACGGCGGGTGGCGGGTTCGGCGTGATCGATCCGCCCCGCGTATCAATCCGTGGCTCCGGAGTTCAAAGCGCGCCGATGCAGCGCGGGTTCCAAATCTTCCAGCTCGGCATGCCGCTGCAACTGGCCGACGGCTCGTTCAACCTCTCATTGTTAGAACCCTCATGGACCCGCACCGCCACCCTCGCGCGCGGCACCGCCGCCGGCGTCCCCCACCTCGGCGGCGCGCTCGCGCTTGGCACGCCCGAGGATGTGTTCACACCCACCGCGCACCTCCGCATGGCGGCCGGCAGCCACGGCCACCATGATTTTGGTGTCGGCGGGGTGTTTGATGACATCTCGCTGCGCGGCACCGCATCCGGCGGCGACGGCTGGCGGTCCCAATCGTCGTGGCAGCGCGAGGCGGTGTTGATGGCATGGCGGATGCAATCCGCCGCCACGCTCGACATCACATTCTTCGCCTCCCGCCC
>SLAV01000179.1 GCA_007126655.1 Haloferula sp.
AGGTTGGCGCGGGCGCCTGCCACACCGGGCGCGGCTCGTGTTTTTACCGCCGCGTGGTGCCCGCCGATGCCAGCCTTGAATTCACCGAAAACGGGCTGACGTTCGATCCAAACGCCGTTTACGGCAAATCCTGAACCGCCATGAGACAAGCCACCGCCACAAAACCGAAAAAACCGCGCGTCAACCTGCGGCGGCCCGACGTGATGGAGCTGGTCACCGCCGAGGTGGCCCGCCACTACCATTCGACGCTGGTGGAGAAAATCCGCGATGCGGGGGGCACCCACGTGACCGGCAACACGACGATCCGCCTCGCGAGCGAGTTCGGGTTCTGCTACGGCGTCGAGCGGGCGATCGACCTCGCGTATGCATCGCGCCGGGTGTTTCCCGACGAGCGGATCTTTCTCATCGGCGAGATCATTCACAACCCGGACGTGAACCGCCAGCTCGCCGACATGCGCATCGAATCGCTGCCATGGCGCGAGATCGATGCCAGCTACGACACGCTCACCGAGGACGACATCGTGATTGTGCCGGCGTTCGGCGCTCCGGTCTCATTCATCGATAAGGTCGAGTCCCGCGGGTGCCGCGTGGTCGATACGACGTGCGGCGACGTGATGAAGGTTTGGCGGCGGGTGCGCGAATACGCGCGCGACGGCTTCACCTCGATCATCCACGGCAAGGCCGGCCACGAGGAAACCCGAGCCACCGCGTCGCGCGCGCTCGGCAAGGACGGCGGCGGCCACTACCTCGTCGTGCTCACGCTCGACGACGCCGGGACCGTCTGCCGCTACATCCGCGAGGGCGGGGACAAGCAGGCGTTTCTCGAACGTTTCTCCGGCGCGACGTCCCCCGGCTTCGATCCCGACGTGCATCTCGCGCGCGTCGGCGTGGCAAACCAGACGACGATGCTCAAAAGCGAGACCGAGGAAATCCAGCGCCGCATCCGCGCGGCGGTCATCGAACGCGACGGTGGCGACGAATCCGCGTTCCGGGTCTTCGACACGATTTGCGGGGCCACCCAGGAGCGGCAGGACGCGTTGTTCGACATGCTGCGCGAGCCGCCGGACCTGCTGATCGTCGTCGGCGGCTACAACAGCTCGAACACCGCCCACCTGGTCGAAATCGCCGAACCGGTGACGCCGACGTTTTTCATCCGCAACGCGGAGTGCCTGGAATCGCTCGAGCAGATCATCCACTTCGACCTGCACGACCAATCCGAGGCCCGTGTGCCGCTGGACGGACTGCTCGATCCATCGCGCAAGGTCACGGTGGGCGTCACCGCGGGCGCGTCCTGCCCGGCGAACCTGATCGAGGAAACGATCCGTCGCGTGCTCGCGCTGCGCGGGGAGAAGGCGGATTGAGATATGCGCGGTCAAAGGCACGCGTGCATGGCATGTCGTGCCGGCTCACTGTTGAGCGGCATTGCGCGCCGCTCAAGAAGGAGGTCGCCAATGAGTATTACTCTCCGAATCGTGGAGGCGCTTTGCAAGCGGCTTGCCAAGGCATTGCAAATAAAGGAGCCGGAGGCACCTTCCACATGGTGCGGGCGTTCTGCCCGCCGCGTTCTTGTCTTGTCAGCCGCTTTGATCCTTCCCGCCCAGGCCCGTTTGGAAACCAACAACAGCATGTCCGACGTGTGGGAGCGCCACTTCAACAACGGCGAACTCTTCGCCCCCGCGAACCCCGACCACCATCCCGACGCCGATCCCGATGGCGACGGCTTCACCGATTGCGAGGAGCATCTCCCCGGCAGAGCAAGTGTGCATTCCAATCCACATGATCCTCCCTGGTGAATGGTATCCATGCATCTCAAATCCGATTGGTAATGAAAATCCGTCAAACCTGCTTGCTTGTATTGCTATTGCTCGCCTTTGCACCGAGTGCTGTGCTTTCTGCGCAACACCCTGCAAATGGTGGGGACGGAGTGGGTGTGAGAGCGCGTTTGGAGGTCCCGAGAACCGAGGGGATGATTGGAGAGATATTCCCGTTTTCATACATTCTGGAGAATTTCACAAATGAGCCGATACCAATGGCTGTGCCATTTGAAAGATACGGTCTTGCGCTGCCCATGGGCGGTCAAGCGTATTTGGAAACCGATCCGGTCACACAAGAACCCATGTTTGATGTCCACACTGCATCCTGGCCTCCAATCACCGACCCCACCACGGGTTCCGCTCCTGAAGCATGGGGAAAATTGAATCCAGGCGAAAAAATTGTTTGGAACCAACACCATGTTGACTGACGCCCATGGTTCGGCATCTCCCTCTGTCTTGCAGGCTCATTGGCTGTTGGATGAAGGAAAATGGATATCCTCGGAAAAAATCCATTTCAAATTACATGATGTTTATGATTCAGGAAAAATCGCCTTCACTACAAAATGGCCATCACCTGGCCAAGGCAAAGACGCGCGGGAGGATGCGGCTTACATTGTTCGGTTTGATGAGACGAAATTCCTGTATTGGAATCGCTACAAAATAGCAACAGTTGATGCGGATGATCAATTCGAGCATCATGTTGATGACCACGGAACCAACTTGAAAATCACCATCAAAGGATCATCGGAAACCCGACGAAAACATGTCCATCTACGACACGGTTTTGTGGCAGACAAGCCTTGGCCGGTCGGACCAGTAACGCTATTCAATCCCAGGCCTGAACCGATACCACAAGCGGAGCTTGTTGCGACGCGCATGGAAATCGGCCTCAATCCCGACGGCAGCGTTCCGGAAGGTGGTCTGTCACCCCGGAAAGTCGAAACGGGAATGGATCGGAATGGTGAATCCGGAAAGACGAACGATCATGAGGGTGAATCAAAGTCGATCATTACCTCGCCCGTAGTCTGGTTGTCATCCTTGCTGGGCCTGATCATATTTACAACCATGCCAATCCGATGAAACTCATGCTGCTGTCGTCTCATGACATCAACATTCAGGTCAAAATTGTGTATAAAGACCAGGTGACACGCCCTGGCCGACCGGGCCGGTGTCCCTGTTCGCTCCAGAACCCGGGCCGATTCCGCCTGATGACCTCGAAGCCCTGCGTGAAGTCGCCTTCCCATCGCCCGGCAGCGCATCGTCTCCCCGCCCGTAAATACGAATGAGGTTCGCCGCTCCTTGGCAACCAGAATCCTCCTGGCGATGCCTGTTCCGACTTTTTTGTCCGGCAGTCCCCACCGGTCCGGCGGGCGGATCAATCCGTGGGCACGCGCCCGGCCTGGATTGCTTCATCAAGCGAGATCAACTCGCGGGTGCCGGTGGCTTCGGCGATCGACTCGAGGTGCCTGTCCGCGGCCTCCCTCAATTCGCCGGACTCGCGCATTTCGCGGAGCTTGGGCAGCACCGGGTGCGCGTCTTCCCCGTATCCGGCGAGGAACGCGAGGCGTCCGTTGCGGCTGTAGATGCGGCGGGCCTGCCCCCAGTCGCTGGTTTCCAAAGTGGCCATGGCGAGGTCGATGCCGTCGCGGATGTTGAGGCGGCGGAGAATGTTGAGTCCGCCGGCGCGCGCGGTGTCGACGTGATAGGTCTCGTAGTCCGGGTTGTCATTGCGGATCACCTCGACGATGCGGTCGGCCACCGCGTGGAAATGCTCGAGCGGCACCTCGGCGAGCATGTGCATCGCCGGGTTTCTGGCGGCGTGGTGCGGGTGCCCGAGGAGCTTGTTGACGGCGGTGTGGAAGAGATCCAGATCCAGTTCGGACTGATACGGATCGCCGACCATGCCCCGGAGCGTGGAGGCGAGTTCGATGTCGAGGTCGCGGCGCGGGTCGGCGGGTTTGTCCTCGAGGACGGTGCGGAGCAGCCCCTCGATGGTGTCGCGGGTGGGATCGCCTAGCAGGGGCAGCGCGGTGAGCGCGCGGCTGCGCAGCCACGGGTCCGCGGCGGAATCCTCGATCACCGCGATCACGGCGGGGGCGGCGGAGGACGCGTCGGAGCCGATCGCGCCGATGGCGTGGACCGCGCCGATGCGGGCCTCCGGGGTGCCGGATTCGAGCAGGTCCACCAGCGCGGGCAGGTGACCGGTGCCGCGCGGGCCGAGTGCGTCGGCGGCCTTGCGCCGGACCATCGGGATCTGGTGGCCGAGCAGTTCGATCAGGCGCTCGTCGTCCTTGGCCTCGTAGTTGTACAATCCGACCCGGACCGCTTCGACGGCGTCGTCGCCGGTCAGCCACAGCGATTCATCGGCATCCCTGCCGGTGATGAGCATGTTGCGGCGGGGGGCCGCATAAAACAGGAGGAACGCGCCGTCGGAACTGAGATTGTAATACGACTCGCTGCTGCCGCCCCAGCGGCCGCCGGGCGGTTGATAGACGAAACCGCCGTCCCAGCGCCGCATCAGCGTCTGGATCCAGCGGTGCTGTTTGAAGAATGCGGCGGTGGTTTCCGGGCCGGAGACGTTGGCTCCGAGCGGGGTGAGGAACAATCCGAAGTAGGAACCGGTGTGGCCGACCTCCGTCTTGTCGTGGGCCGCGGCGGACATGCGGGAGAAGAACTTCGCGCGTTCGTTCTGGCCGTTGATGGCGAAGGCGAACGCGGCGAACGCGCTCATGCCGTTGTTCGCCAGCAGGTATTCGAGCGGCTGGCCGTGGCCGTAAGGGGCGCTGCCCTTGCCCGCGAAGTAGCCGTAAAAATCCCCGGCTCGGCCGATCGCCCGCGTGATCTCCGGGTGTTCGATGCCGCAGTAGTCCGCGATAACGAGCGCCAGCAGGCACGTCAGCGCCGGATGGTTGAGCGTGCCGTAGCCGGTGAGGCGGCCGTTCGCCACGCCGTCGTTGTATTCGAGATCCGCCATCTTGTGGCCCCAGCTCCCGCAGATGGCCTGGCCCTTGGCGATATGCACGGCGTATTCCTCGAGTGCCGGCAGCACGGATTCGTCGCCGGTGATCTGGTAATATTCGCCGAGAAGAACCGCGGCGTAGGACCAGGACCATGAGACCATGGAGCGCGGTTCCTCGACGGTCAGGTTGAGATCCGACGAAGCGATGCCGGAGGATTCGATGAATTCGCCGACGGCCTCCACGGCATACTCGTCGCCGGTGGCCAGCAGGCCGAGCGCGCCGATGTGCAGGCGGTCGCCGAGTCCGCGTTCGAGGATGCGTTTCTTGGCATCGGCGATGATGACTTCGGATTTCGGGCAATCATAGGGTGCGGTTTCGCTGAAAGCGGGCATCGTGCGCAACCGGAGGGTGACCGTTTCGGTGCTGCCATCGGGACGGGTGGTGGCGTCCTCCGCCTCGGGTTCGTCCGGCCGCCAGCGGAGCAGCCGGAGTTTTCCTCCATTCTCCTCGCGCTCGGCCTCGTCAATGGCATCGGCGAAGGTGCGGCGGGCGTCGGTTTCGAATGGCGCGTCGCCGATGCCGAGAATCACGTCGCCCGGTTCGAGCACGCCGTCGGCGGGCGAGCCTTCGGCCACCTGCGTGATGAGGATCTGCCTGGCGCGGTCGGTGCAGAAATACTGCTCGTAATCATCCGGCGTGGCGCGGAAGGCGACCATGTGGATCCATCCGCGCGCGCCCGTCGGTCCGAGGTGATAAGTGTGGCTGGTGTCCTCGATGACCACGCGCGTCACGTCCGGCGGGGAGGCATTCCGTGATTGGGGCCGCGCGTCGCAGAGCGCGACGGTGGCGAGGATCGTGACGGAAAACGGAATGAGTCGGGATGGGAGCGGATTCATGGATCTTGGTGAGAATCACAATACGCGCCCGATCCGGCCGTTTTTCGGATTTTCCGGCAAAACCGCGCCCGATTCACGCCTCCAGATACGAGCAGACGTATTCGCACAGGCCGTCCGCCACGCGGATGGTGAAGCCGCTGTCGGCAGGCACGTCGAAATGCCCGCCCGCCTCGACCGCGCGGGTGTCGGACTGTCCGTCGAGCGTCACATCGCACTTTCCGGCGACGATTTCCATGCGCTCGGCGGCGGCGGTCCCGAAGTGGTAGGTGCCCGGGCGGATGATGCCGATGCTTTTCTTTTCGCCATCGGCGGTGCGCAGGCTGTGCGAGGTGACGTTTCCATCGAAATGGATGTTGGCTCTGGTTTCGATGGTGGCGTTGGGGATGGATGTCGTCATGGCGTGGGGCAGGGAACCTGCGCCATTTCCCCGAGTTTGCCAATCTTTCCTTCCGCCGCGCATTCCTCCTTCCGCGGCTGAATCCCGTTGACAGCGGGATGGGGCGGTGGCGTGATCCCCCCGCTTACCGCAACATCTCACCCACCACACCACCATCATGTCCCAGCAAGTCGATTGGCACGGCGTTTTCCCCGCCGTTCCCACCCAGTTCCACGATGATTTCACACTGGATCTGCCATCCACCCAGAAGCACGTCGAGGCGCTCGTCGATGAGGGCATCCATGGCCTGGTGATGCTCGGAACGATCGGCGAGAACTGCTCGCTCACGCTCGACGAGAAGGTCAAGGTGCTCAAGGCGACCAAGGAGGTCTGCAAGGACCGCGTGCCCCTGCTCACCGGGGTGGCCGAGTTCACGACCGCCAACGCCTGCGAGACCGCCCGCGCCGCCGCCGGCGCCGGATGCGACGGCCTCATGGTGATGCCCGGAATGGTCTATAACTCCGACCGCCGCGAAACGGTGAACCACTACCGCACCGTCGCCGGTGCCACCGATCTGCCGATCATGTGCTACAACAACCCGCCGGTTTACCGCGTGGACCTCACGCCCGAGATGTTCGAGGACCTCGCGGACGTCGAGAACATCGTCTGCATCAAGGAGGCAGCGGGCGACACCCGGCGCATCACCGACCTGTTCAACCAGCTCGGCGACCGCTACATCATTTTCTCGGGACTCGACGACGTGGCGCTGGAAAGCGTGATGCTCGGCTGCACCGGCTGGATCTCCGGGCTGGTGGACGCGTTTCCGAAGGAAAACCGCCTGATGTGGGACGCCGCCGTGGCCGGTGACTGGAAGCGCGGGGTGGAGATCTACCGCTGGTACATGCCGATGCTTCATTTCGATTCGGTGCCCAAGCTGGTCCAATACGTGAAGCTCGCCTGCGCGGAAATGGGCTACGGTACCGAGACGGTGCGCGCGCCGCGCCTGCCGCTCTACGGCGAGGAACGCGAGGCGGCGCTCAAGATCGTGCGCGACTGCGCGGCGACGCGGCCCGCCTGATCCCGGGGCGCGACACGCGGGTATGCGGGGGATGCACTCCCCCGCTTCAAATCACGGAATCCGTGAGGCCGCGAAAAGTAGCGGCGGCCCGCGTTACTTCACGGTTTGCTTGTAAACGTGCCCGGCGCCGACGAGGTCGCTGAGCGCCATGCCGATCGATTTGAACAGGGTGATCTCGTCGTCGCTCTGGCGCAGCGGAACGTCGCCGCTGCACATTTCGGCAAGTTCGGCGACGATGTCCTCCTTCTTGAAGACGCCCTCGCTGATCGGCACGAGGATTTCGCCGGCCTCCTTCATGGCGTTCACGTAGCTGTCCACGAACACGCGGGATTTCGTCACCAGCGCGGTGTCGCACTCTCGCTTGGTGGCGTGGTGGTTGCCGATGAAGTCGGTGTGGGTGCCGGGCTTGATCCAGTCGCCGAGAACCAGCGGTTCGTGCGATCCGGTCGCCGCGACGATGATGTCGGCCTCGCCGCAGGCGGCCTGGCGGTCCTCCACCGGCGTGAACTCGATGTCGGGCAGTTCTTCGCGGGCGGCGGCGCACACGGCCTCCGCTTTTTCGCGGCTGCGGCCCCAGACCATGATTTTCTTCAGCGGCCGCACGCTCGCGTTCGCGCGGATGATGTAGGCGGCGAGGTTGCCGGTGCCGAGCAGGAGCATGGTTTCCGAGTTTTCCCGCGAGAGCAGCCGGGTCGCGAGGCCGGAGACGCCGGCCGTGCGCCAGTAGGTCACGGTGCTGCCGTCCACCAGCGCCAGCGGCTCGCCGTGGGCGCGGTCGAAAAGCAGGATCTGCGCGTAAATCGATTTGTAGGGCGGCTCGTTCGTCGGGAAATAGGTGAACGCCTTCACGCCGATGAACTCGCTGCCCCAGGACGGCAGCACGGCGAACGCGTCGTTGTTCGTATCGTCGTCGTCGAGGAGGAACACCTGGCGCGGCGGCATTTTGAATTCGCCGCCGTATGCGTCGCCGAGCGAATCGATGAGGGCGGGGTAGCTGAGGGCGGCGTGGACTTGGTCTGCGGTAATGACTTTCATGGGCTAACGGGGTTGTCGGGTCGGTTGGCCTCTTGTTGCGAAAAGCCGCTGCCGATGGCCAGTGAAAATTTCCGGGAATCCGCGGGCTTCATTTCAAGATCAAATGACGGCTGTTGTGGAAGTAGTTGTATCCCGAGACGACCGTCAGCGCCACGGCGGCCCACAGCGAGATCCGCATCAGCCAACCGTCCGGCGAGGCCAGCGAGGCGAGGAACCCGGCCAGCGCGCCGGGGTCGTCGAGGTTGGAAAACGTCAGCCACACCAGGCCGGTGATCAAGTAGGTGAGCTGGAACGTGGTTTTCCATTTCCCGAGGGTGTCGGCGGCGAGCACCTCGCCCGCCTCCACCGCCACCTGGCGCAGGCCCGTGACGAGGAACTCCCTGCCGAGAATCAGCGCCGTGATCCACACCGGGCACAGGCCGGCGGCGGAGAAGAACACAAAGGCGCTGCAGACGAGGATCTTGTCCACCAGCGGGTCCATCAGCTTGCCGAGCGGCGTCACCAGCCCCATGCGCCGCGCCAGCCAGCCGTCGAGGAAATCGGTGGCCGCGGCGATCGAGAAAAGCGCCAGCCCGATGCCGTAATGGGTCGCGGATTCCCGCGAAACCACGATCACGAAGGCCACCGTGAGCACCAGGCGGGAGAAGGTGATCGCATTCGGCAGGTTCACGCGGCCCAGCATGGGGAATCCGCCCGCGATTGGCAACTAGGTGTTGCGCGATTGTCCCGGTTGTCATACACGGCCCATCCGTCACCAACCGGCGGCATTATCATGAGCAACAGCGACTTCGGACTGATCGGACTGGCCGTCATGGGCCAGAATCTTGTTTTGAATGTGGAATCCCGCGGGTTCCGGGTTTCGGTTTACAACCGCACCACCAGCACCACCGACGAGTTCGTCGGTGCCCATCCGGGCAAGAAACTGGTCGCCACGAAATCGCTGGAGGAATTCGTCGGATCGCTCGCCTCGCCGCGCAAGATCATGATCATGGTCAAGGCCGGCGGCCCGGTGGACACCGTGATCGAGTCGCTCATCCCGCTGCTCGACAAGGGCGACATCATCATCGACGGCGGCAACTCGCTCTACACCGACACCGAGCGCCGCGACAAATGGCTCGGCGACCTCGGTTTCCGGTTCATCGGGGCCGGCGTGTCCGGCGGTGAGGAAGGCGCGCGCAAGGGCCCCGCCATCATGCCCGGCGGCCCCGCCTCCACCTGGGACGTGATGAAGCCGATCTTCGAATCCATCGCCGCCAAGGCCGAGGGCGAGCCCTGCGTCACCCACATCGGCCCCGGCGGAGCCGGCCACTACGTCAAGATGATCCACAACGGCATCGAATACGGCGACATGCAGCTCATCTGCGAAGCCTACAACATCTTCAAGGCCGCCGGCTTCACCGCCGCCGAGCTGGCCGAGGTGTTCACCGACTGGAACAACGGCGACCTCGAAAGCTACCTGATCCAGATCACCGCCGAGATTTTCAAGCAAACCGACCCCGAAACCGGCAACCCGCTCGTCGAAATGATCCTCGACACCGCAGGCCAGAAGGGCACCGGCAAATGGACCATCATGAACGCGGTGGAGAACGCCGTCGTCATCTCCACCATCAACGCCGCCGTCGAAGCCCGCATCCTTTCCTCGATGAAGGAAAAACGCGTCGCCGCGAGCAGCGAGCTTCAAGGTCCGAAACCGGAATTCACTGCCGATAAGGCCGCGCTTGTGGCCAAGGTGCACGATGCTTTGTTCGCCTCGAAAATCATCTCCTATGCCCAGGGCCTCGACCTCATCGCCTCCATGAGCGAGGAAAAAGGC